>CAYZKT010000001.1:0-31516 GCA_964478885.1 uncultured Syntrophaceae bacterium
TGGTGAAGAAGCCCGGGAACTTCCCCGGGTCGGCGACGAACACGAGCACGTGGGAGGCCCGCCCGACGAAGCGCTGGCTCGTGAGGCGCCCCTTGAGGCCGGCCGGACCGGCGGCCTTCAGGCGGTGGGCCGACGCGTCGTAGCGCCAGGCGCCTTCGTCTCCCACGACGTAGAGCTCGATGTACTCGTTGCCGAAGGCGGACGGGGCCGTGCGCCTGCCGTAGTCCCGGTTCACGCCGTTTGCAGCCCAGAGGACGGCCGAGAGGTCCTGCACGGCAAGGCGCTCCCGCCGGTAGTCGCGGACGGACTTCCGGTTCTCCAGCGCCTGCACCAGGTCCGCCTGCGCGGACGCGGGGCGCTTGGGAAGCGCAATGTCCTGCGGTTGCGCGCCGGATGCGGGCGACCCCAGGAGCGCGGCCGCCAGGACCGCAACCAGCCACGTACGCACTCGAGTGTGTGCCATGGTCATCGCTCCATCTCCGGGCTTGCCGGGACAGGGTTTGGGTGCGTTCGGCCTCGACGGTGCCGAACGGAACGGCGCGGCGGCCAAAAAGATCGCTTGACAGGAAATCGCGGGAGTGTCTTTATAATAGTACAAGCTGTGCGGGATTGCGAACCGCTTCTCTTCCCCGACTCCGGGTTCTTCGTTTCCACGTTCAAACGATCGCTTTCGGACACCCCCCTGGCCCCTGATGTGTTCCGGTATGCCGGGCGCCGGGCGCTGAACCGGAAGTTTCATTCCTCATCACGACGTTACGATCCCGAACGAGGCCCCGCGCCTGTGCAAGGGAGGGCATCGTTTACGCCGTCCCGGCGTCATCGCAAACATCCCCCGAGGGTGCGCGCGGCCCGAGGGGATGGTTCCATAGCAGGGGGACCTCCTCCGAGGGGTTTCGAGGGGGCCCCCCTCATTTTTCGAAACAGGAAGTTAAGAGGCTATGAAGTTCGGAAACTTGGAAGATCTGCCGGCATGAGAATAACTGGGGGCTGATCCAATCTTCTCAACTTCTCAGCTTCAAAACTTCTCCGTTTCCAGGCTTCACAACTTCCCTTAACATGCTACAGTCCCAATCGGTCGCCGATTTCCCCCATCGCCTGCAGGGAGAGCTCGACGAACTCCTCCAGCGGGATGCCGATCTTTTCGCACTCGCGGATGTTCTCGCGGCTCACCGAGGCGGCAAAGGCCTTTTCCTTCATGCGCTTCACGACCGATTTCGCCTTCACGGAGGCGATTTTCCTGTCGAGGGTGACCATGGCCGTTGCGAGGATGAGGCCCGTGATCGTCTCGCCCGCGGCCAGGGCGTGCTGGAACTCGGTGCATCGCGTTTGCCCGGCGGCCTTCTCGTTGTGCATCCGGATGGCGTCGACGATGTCGGCGTCCAGGCCCCTCTCCGCCAGGATCCGCTCCGCCTCGAGGCCGTGGACGTCGAGGTCGGCATTGCAGATCTCCACGTCCAGGTCGTGGAGCAGGCCCGCCAGGGCCCACTTCTCCTCGTCCCGACCCAGCCGGCGCGCCAGGGCCCGCATCACCGCTTCCGAGGCGAGGCTGTGCGCGATCATCCTCTCGTTTCGAATGTGCTGCCCGAGAAGCGCCAGGGCTTCCTCCCGTGTCATCGACATGGTCCTTCCCCCCTCTTCCGTCCCCGTCTCTCAGGTGGCCTTTCGCATGAAGTTCATCATGGCTTCGCCGTACCGTTCCCCGGCGGCGACCCCTTTCGGGGCGATCGCCTCGAGGCGCCGCTGCTCTTCGTCCGTGAGGGTCACCTCGAGGGCCGCGATGTTCTCCTCCAGCCATTTCCGGCGCTTCGTGCCCGGGATGGGGACGATGTCCTCGCCCCGGGACAGCACCCAGGCCAGCGCCAGCTGCGCCGCCGTGCACCCTTTCCCGGCGGCCATCTGCCGGATGAGACCTGCCAGCGCGAGGTTCTTTCGGAAGTTCTCCTCCTGGAACCGCGGGTTGGTGCGCCGGAAATCGTCGGCGGCCAGGTCATCGGGCGCCGCCAGCGTCCCCGTCAGGAAACCGCGCCCCAGGGGGCTGTAGGCCACAAACCCGATCCCGAGTTCCCGGCAGACCGGCAGGGAGCCGTCCTCGTGGTCCCGCGTCCACAGGGAGTACTCGCTCTGGAGGGCCGTGATCGGGTGCACGGCATGGGCTCTGCGGATCGTCTGCGGGCCCGCCTCGGAAAGGCCGAGGAAGCGGACTTTCCCCTCCTGCACGAGCGAGGCCATGGCCCCCACGGTCTCCTCGACGGGGACCTCCGGGTCCACGCGGTGCTGGTAGTACAGGTCGATGACGTCGACGCCGAGCCGCTTCAGGCTCGCCTCGCAGGCGGAGCGCACGTAGTCGGGCCTGCCGCAGACGCCGCGGTACGCCGGGTCGGCGCTGCGCAGGATGCCGAACTTCGTGGCCAGGAACACCTCCTGCCTGCGGCCGCGGATGGCCCGGCCGACGAGTTCCTCGTTCGTGAAGGGCCCGTAGACGTCCGCCGTGTCGAGGAAATCCAGGCCCCCGTCGAGGGCCCGGTGGAGGGTCGCAACGGACTCCGCCTCGTCGCGCGGCCCGTAGAATTCCGACATCCCCATGCAGCCCAGGCCGATGGCCGACACCGCGGGGCCGTTCCGTCCCAGCCGTCTTTTCTTCATGCCCTCTGCCCCCTTTCCGGATCAGCCCAGCCTGACGGCCGTGCCGCTCACGCTGACCATGAGCATGCCGTTTTTCTCTCCCAGGACCTCGTAGTCGATGTCCACGCCCACGACGGCGTTCGCCCCGCGGGCGGCGGCGGCTTCCTCGAGCTCCTGGAAGGCGATCTCGCGGGCCCGCCGCAGCTCCTTCTCGTAGGAACCCGAGCGGCCGCCCACGATGTCGCGCACCCCCGCGAACAGGTCCCGGAAGATGTTGGCCCCGAGGACGGCCTCGCCGGTGACGACGCCCAGGTACTCCCGGATGGCCTTCCCCTCGACGCCCGGTGTTGTGGTGACGATCATGGTCTGCCTCCTTGGATCACGTGTTACGGGAAGAGTCCCACAAAACGCGCCGCCGATCAACCCCGGGGTTTTTCAGGTTGCCGCTTGTGTCCCTCCGCCGAACCGGGTATAACCGACCTGTCATCCCACCGAAAAGGAGATTCCCATGAAGAACCGGGCGATGTGCCTGTCCCTCGCTTGCGCCGCCCTGCTTGCCGCGGCCGTCCCCCCCGCCGCCTCGGCCCAGCCGGCAGACGCGCGCGACGCCGGCCGGACGTCCGTCTCGCTGTCGGTCACGCCGGTCTATCAGTTCGAATCCGACTTCGACCGCGGCGGAAGCTTCGGTGTCCAGCGCGTCGGGTTCAACGTCGACACCTCGACCCCGGTGACGGGCACGGTTCGGGCGGGCATCAGTGCGGGCTACGAGTTCGAGAAATTCGACTTCTCCGGCACGACGGCCTTCGCGGGGCCGGAGCCCTGGAGCGACATCCACCGGTTCTCCGTCGGGCTCCCCGTGAACTGGCGCGCAAGCGACAGCTTGTCGTTCTTCGTATCGCCCCAGGTCGAGTGGTACGGCGAGTCGGGTGTGGACGACTGGGACGACGCCCTCGGGTACGGAGCCGTGTTCGCCCTGTCCTACCGCGTGAACCCCGGTTTCTCCGTGGGCGTCGGGGCGGGTGTATTCTACCGGGGCGAGGAAACCCGGGGCTTCCCCTACATCGCGGTCGACTGGAGGATCACGGAAGAGCTTCGGCTGACGAACCCCTTCCGCACAAGCCCGTCCGGGCCGGCGGGACTCGAGCTTGCGTGGCGCCTCTCCGACACGTGGGAAATCGCCGCCGGCGGCGCCTACCGGTCCTTCCGCTTCCGGCTGGACAACAGCGGGGTGGCGCCCAACGGGATCGGAGAGTTGGACCAGACCGTGGGATATGCCCGGCTCACCTGGCGCATGGGCAGGGACCTCAAGCTGGATCTCTACGGAGGAGCGGCCTTCAACGGGGAGATGAAGATCGCGGACCGCAACGGCAACGAGCTGGGCTCCGACGACTTCGAGACGGCCCCCATCCTGGGATTCTCCCTGACCGCCATGTTCTGATTTCCCTCGAGCCGCCGCTCCCCTGCCTGCGGCCCGAGGCATCCTTCTTGCTATGGAATCACCCTGTCCCCGGTCCCATCGCCGGGCAAAGCGGCGAAACATGCCCCGGGGCGAGGTGAGCCATGCTGTACCGGATCCTTGCAGCCGCCGTCCTGGTCCTGTCCGTGTCGTCCTGTTCGGGCGTGAAGGACGAGCCCCTGCCGTTGAGTCGCGAAAACATCGAGAAGTACGCCGCCGCCGTCGGCCGGAGCGCCGGCAGGCTCGAGACCGATGCCGGCAGCGTCGTCCAACGGGTCGACACCCTCTACCGGGCCCCCCTGGAAAAAAACCTCGGCTACAGCTTCGACCGCACGCTGCGGCACTACTTCGTCCACCGTGCCGGAATCGCGGCGGACCCGGAGTCCAGGGCCTTCGCCGAGCTGATCACGCCGGGGGCCCAGGCCGTACTCATGAACGCCGACGAGGCCCTGAAGGCGGGGATGATCTCCATGCGCACCCGCGACCTGCTCTCGGTGCTCTCCAGGTTCCGCTGCGACCACGCCCAGATGCTCAGCGGCGGCGAGTGGGACAGGATGTCGGGGTTCCTGGCCCTCGCGGCGGAGTGCTCGAATCTCGACGGCGGCGCCTGCGAGGCGGGCACGCTGATGGAGCTCGCGCTCCGGCAGGGCATCGTCGAACGGGAAAACCCCGGGACGGAACCGGACGGCACCCCCCCCTCCGAGATCGATGTCCCCGACGCCCTGTCCAGGAAGTTCAACCTCGCGCGCTGGGACGGCACGGGCCTGTTCATCGGCGCCGACGGCGAGGAGATCGACGCCTCCCGCCTGCTGGACGACCCGAAACGGTCGTTCACCGTCAACGAGCGCGTCGTCTACTTTGCCGATCAGTACGCAAAGATGGTCCGGGAAGAGCAGGCCCTCTCCCCCGTCCGCATCCCCCCGAAGGACCGGCGCGTCGCCGCGTCAAACCGCTCCTGACCCTTTCCGGGAAGAAGGCAAGAACCTGAAAGCACCCCTCCCGTATTGACACCGTGAGCGATTCCCACTAGACTTTCCCCGGATGTGCGATCGGTGCGTCCCGGGCCCGCGGCGGGGCCTCGTGCGCGGCGGGATCCGCCGCCCCCCCTGCGGTCGCCAGGCGAAAACGGAAGGAGGGATCTGTCATGGCGCTGGACCTGTCGGCCATCGGCCGTCCCATCGGCCCCATCGTCCGGGAATACGGATGGAAGGACGTGATCCTCTACGCCCTGTCGGTGGGCGCGGGCTTCGACGAGCCGCACTACACCTGGGAGAAGGATCTCAAGGTGATCCCCACCTTCTCCGTGGCGACGATCTTCGACTTCTTCTGGGCCGTGGCGAAACACTCGAACCTCACCCCCCGGGGCGCCCTGCACGGCGAGCAGGAGGTCGTTTTTCACAACGCCATCCCCGTCTCGGGGACCCTGACCACCAACGGGACCATCACGAACTGCTTCGACAAGGGGAAAAAAGGCGCCATCATCCGCGGCGAGAGCGTCACCGTCCACTCCGGCGGCACGCGGCTCTACACCAACGTCATGAGCATCTTCAGCCGCCTCGACGGGGGTTTCGGGGGCGAGGAAGGGGCTTCCCGAACCGTCGAATTCCCCGTGCGCGAGCCCGACTTCGCCGTCGACGCCCGGCCTTCCGTCGACCAGCCGCTGCTGTACCGCCTGACGGGCGATTTCTTCGCCCTTCACGTGGACCCCGAATTCGCGCGGGCCTCGGGCTTCGAGAAACCCATCATGCACGGCCTGTGCACCTTCGGGTTTGCCTGCCGGGCGCTCCTGAAGAGCCTCATCCCGGGCGAGCCCGAGCGAACGAAGCGCATTGCCTGCCGGTTCACACGCCCCCTCTACCCCGGCGAACCGATCCGGACGCTCATCTGGAAGGCGGGCGAGGGAAAGGCCCTCTGGCGGGTCGTCCACGCCGGCTCGGGGCAGAGCGTCATCGACGGCGGCGAGTTCGAGTACGGCAGCCGCTGAGAAACGCCGGCCTACTTGTAGTAGCAGATGTAAGATGCGTCGGCGGGGACCTCGAGCTGGAACGTCCGGCCCGCCGCCACCTCGAACTGCTCGTAGGGCCTGAAGGTCTTCCATTCCGCCGCGCCGGGCAGTTTGACCTTCAGCTCGCCGGTCGTCACGATCAGGATTTCCTTTGTGGAGGTCCCGAACTCGTAGGAGCCCTTCGCCAACACCCCGACCTGCGCCGGGCCCACGCTCGTCGCGAGGGAGATCGACTTCACGTTCCCCTCGAAATACTCGTTCACCTTCAGCATGTCACTCCTCCCGGGTTGGTTTTGCCCGATCCCCTGTTCGCCCTCAGCGATCCACAGGCGCAGCACGGCTTGCAACCGTTGTGCACGGATCTTTTCTGCAAGCGTGCGCTGCGCCGCCTCTTTCCGCCTTTTTTTGCCGAGCGCTGCACTTCGCCCTTTACATTTCGAAACAAATCGTTTTATGTTTCCGGCACCCTCCTTCCACCGATGGGGTTGAAAGAGCTTCCCGCCGGCGCGCCTGTGGGGCGGGAGACGCGACGGGGCCTCACCGTCCGCTCTTTCGAAGCGTCAACCGGGGAAGCGCAGCGCTTCCCGTTACGCAAGGAGGGCCATTCATGATTCTCCATCTCGCGAAGCGCAGGGGACGGAGGGGGTTCACGCTGATCGAGCTGATGATCGTCGTGGGCATCATCGCCATCCTGGCGGCCATCGCCGTGCCGCAGTTCATCCAGTACCGCCAGCGGGGCTTCCGGGCGGAACTCACCTCGGACCTGAAAAACGCCTTCACGGCGGCCCAGGCCTATTTCTCCGACTACCCGGGGGCAACAATCGACAGCGCCGCCAAGCTCACCTTCGCGGGCTGGCTCGCCTCCCCCCGCGTGGGCTGGGGCTCGGGCAACCTGAGAATCGACTCGGGGACGGTCTCGCTCACCCACAGCCAGCTTCCCGCTGCGAGGAACACGGGAACCGTCGGCTGCACGGGCGCGATCACCATGCCCGGGCTGTGAGCCCGTACTGCCGCGAGACGGTTCACTCCCATCCTTTTTTCCACATGTCCTCGTCGTCGTAGACCTTCTCATCGGCGGCGTGGGCCTCGGCCGCGTCGGTCTCGTAGTCGCGGGGGAGCCGGCCCCTGCGCAGGAAGTGCTCCCGGTACCACTCGTGGGCCGTGATCAGCGACATGACCTCGCTCGTGCCCGTCCAGATGGAGGCCAGGCGGATATCGCGGAAGATCCGCTCGACGGGGAAGACGTTCGTGTAGCCGATGCCGCCCATGACCTGCATGGCGTTGTGAACGGCCTTCTGGCAGGACTCGGTGATGAACTTCTTGGACTCCGAAACGAGCCGGCGGACGAGGTTGATGTCCGCCCCCGCATCGACGGCGCCGGCCGTCATGCGCGCCATGGCTCGGCAGGCGTCGAGCAGCATGGCCGCCTCGGCCACCTGGAAGCTCACGCCCTGGAACTGGTTGATCACCTGCCCGAAGGCCTTGCGCCGCGCCGTGTAGGCCGTGGCCACGTCGAGGGCCGCCCGGGCCGACCCGATCGTCATGGCCGCCGTGCCCAGCCGCTCGGGGACCATCATCGTGTTGAACACCGCGTAGGCCCCGTGAACCGTCCCGACCACATTCTCTTTCGGCACCCGCACGTCGCGGAACACCAGGCGCCCCGTCCCGCCGCCGCGGCAGCCCATCAGCCCGTAGAGGTACTTCGTTTCCACGCCGGGGCCCCGCTCCACGAGGAGGCAGGTGAGCGCATCCTGGGGCTTGGCGGAGGGGTTCGTGCGGGCGTAGACGAGAAAGAAGTCCGCCCCCTCGGCCCCCACGATGAAGCGCTTCTGTCCGTTGAGGACGAAGTGATCGCCCCGGTCCTCGGCCTTCGTCGCGGCCCCGAAGAAGTCGGAGCCGCCCCGCGGCTCGGTGAGGCACTCGGCGGCGAAGCGCTCACCCCTCAACAGGGGTTTCACGAAACGCTCCTTTTGTTCGTCGGTGCCGTGCAGGATGATCGCGTCGCAGACGAGCTCCGCCCCCACGCCGAACACGCAGGCCAGCTCGTAACCCAGGGTCCCGATCTCTTCCATGAGCATGCAGGTTGTGACCCAGTCCATCCCGCGGCCGCCCCACTCCCTCGGGTAGCGGCAGCCCAGGAGATTTCGCCTTCCGGCCTCCTGCAGGAACTCCTTCGGGAACCGGATCGCATCCGTGTCCATGTCGAGGATCATCTGCCGGGGGACCCACTTCACGAGCTCCCTCGCCTCCTCCACGATCCGTCTCTGCTCCGGGGTCATCAGAAAATCGTACATCGCCCTTCCTCCTCCTTTTCCGCCGGGCGCGGTCCCGGCGGGCTCAACTCTGCCACAAAGGGCGGACAAAAGAAAGGGGCGGCCTTCCGACCGCCCCTTTCCGAATCTGCAAGTTGGGAAGTGATGAAGTTAAGAAGCGCGGAGAAGCGAGGTGTGAGCAATCGGCTTTCGGCTCATCCACGCTTCACAACTTCTCAACTTCTCAGCTTCTCTTCAGTTATTTGGAAACCTCCTGCCAGCCCGCGGCGCTCGTGTACCTGATCCAGGGGCCGTTGAGGGTCTTCACCTTGACGGTGTCCCCGGTCATCTCGAAGTGGGTCTTGAGCATCCCCGTGCTGTCGTCGGCGCCGCGCTTCTTGTAGGTGGCCCACTGATGCTTGCCGTAGTCGTAGAGGGAGACCTCGTGGAGGCCGGCAGCCAGCGCAAAGCGGTCGTTCACCATGTTGACGAACCCTTCCACCTTGCCGCGGGTGATCGTCGTCATCTTGTGGAAGTTCCACTTCTTCGTCGAGCCGTCGTAGACCGAGGCCCCCAGGAAACCGTACTTGAGCGTCATGTTGCCGGACTTGCTCGACACCGGCTTGAAGGCGGGCGTGCCCACGTTGGACGGGTCCTGCTGCGCGTGGCAGGCGAAGGCCCCCGACAGCGCCAGGGCGGCAACGAGTGCAAGGACAAACAGGCTCCTCTTCATGCAATACCTCCTCGTGGGGTTTGAGTCGTCGAAACGGGAATGTGCAAGGCCCGTGCCCGTCCGGGCGGTCCGGTCTCAGCCGAGGCTCCGGGGGGTGATCGCCTCGTTCAGGACGTCCCGCTCGAACCCTCGGGGCGTCTCGCCTTTCCTCGCGTACTGGTAGAGGGCCGCCTGGAAGATCCCCTGGAGGGCGGCCTGCACGACGGCGAGCGAGACGAGGTAGAACACGGCAAGGGCAAAGAAGGCGAGCGCCGGGACGCCCGAGCCGACCGCGACGCCCCCGTAGACCAGCGCAACGGCCGGCAGCGACAGGACGAAAAAGACGAGGCCGAAGCTGAAGCCCCCGATCAGTTCCTCCCCCCAGGTCTTTTTCAGCAGGCGCGCCGATTCCCGGAAGGCCTCCATGGGGCCCTTGCGCTCGTTGACGAGGATCGGGATGACGAGATAGCTCGTGATGCCCCAGGCCATGCCGAGCAGGGCCGTCGCGATGCGCCCCACCAGTTTCGACCGCTCCTCGATCATCCGCAGGAGCATGCCCACGCTGGCCGACACGAGGGCCCAGCCGGCGATCTCGAAGAGACGCGTGGTGGCCGCGTGCAGCCCGTCGCCCACCGTGGGGTTGCCCCCCCGCATCCGGATGGTGGCGCAGGCGACAATGCCGGTGTTGAAGAAGAGGATGACGAGGTAGCCGATGAAGTAGAAGGCGAAAAGCACGATCCCGTTCCCGACGGCGCCGTTGTGCCGTGCTATCCGATGCACCGCATCGGCGCCCCCGAGGGCGAGCACGGGAACGGCAAAGGACAGCAGGATGAGGAACAGGGCGAGACCCGAGAACACGGGGAACAGGAGGATTTCCCTGTCCTGCCTGAGAATGTCCCAGGAAGCTGTCAGGATCCGCCACGACCGCTCGAATTTCTCCACGTCTTACCCTTCCCTGTTCTGCGCGGCTTGCCGGGGGCGGCGGACCCGTCACGGCTCGATTCCCCCGGGCCGCCCTCCCTGCCGCGGGGATCAGGCGTTGAACCCGGGCATCCCCGTCCGGAGGGCCGACAGGGGTGCGGGACGGGGGTCCGCGGCCCGCCGGGCCCGCTCCGGGAACAGTGCGCGGACCGCTTCCGCCAGGGTCTCGATCTCGAAGGGCATCCGGAAGAAGCGATCGGCGCCGACCCGCAGGGCGATGTCCTCGTAGAGGAATTCTGCCGGGAACGCCGCCGTCGTGATCACGGGCCCGTGATGGAGGCTCTTGATGTGCCTCACCAGCATGAGGGCCTTGACGAAGCTGTCGGCCTCGAGCTCGCGGCCCCAGTGCCCGAACGTCACGTTGTTCAGGAACAGGACGAAGAGGTCCACGGGCCTCTCACCGGCCATCGCCAGGATCCGGTCCGCCTCCGGCGTGCCGTGAACGCGCAGGCACTGGCCGGGGTCGAGGGCCGAGGCGACGGCCTCGGCGACGATCTCGACGAAGCCGTCGTTGAAATCGCCCACGATCACGCTGAAATCCCGGGACTTCGCCATCCTTCTCCCCAGGCCGGCCCATACCGGCGCATTCGGCAGGCCCCTTCGGAACCGCGGGCGGGACCTACTACAGTATCGCCCCCGAGGGCCCAAACTTGAGAGGGAATCCGACCGCGCGCCGCTCCGCGCGGGAGGCAGGCCATAAAAAAAGCGGCCCGCAGGCCGCTTTTTCCCCGTGACCCGTAAGGGGGTCAGGCCAGGTTGATCGTGTGGGTCTTCAGCAGGAAGTCCTTGAACTGCTCCTTCGTGGTTTCCTTGACGTCGGAGAGCTTGACCAGAATGGCGTTGTTGTAGAAGGAATACCCGTCGTCGATCTTCTCGGGGTTCTCGTCGTCGTCGATGAAACGCTCCATGAAACGCAGGGCGAGCTTCCGGGCCTCCTTATCGTCCTTGGCCTCGATGAGGTAGTGGTGGTGGCGGATGTCCTCGTCCTCGCGTTCGGTGATCTTGATCCAGTAGTCGGGCATTGTCCCTCCCGGTTGTTCGTGTTGTCTTGCCGCAGGTTTTACCACGTCCCCGCCCGGTACGCAACGACTCTTTTCGCGGCGTCCGGCTCCTCGCGCACCGCCAGCCCCGGGGACGGCCCCCGCGCATCCGACGTCCCTCGGAAGCCGCGGATCAGAAACGCCACCAGCGGCCTTGGTTCGCGAAACAGGAGAGGCTCCTCAGGAACATCTCGTTGCAGTCCGCCGCCGCGCCGCTGCAGTTGCGGACGATCTGGAACCAGCTCTCCACGAACCCCTGGACCGTCTTCGACGCGACCCCGAAGATCGCCGTCCCGCCGAAACCGGGCAGCAGGATCTCCACGGAGGCGGGCCCCGGTTGGTTTGGAGCGGGTTGCGCCTTCGGCTTGCGGGCCGGGGCCGAGCGCCCGGGCGCCTTCGGGGGTGCGGCCTTCTTCGCCGCGGCCTTCTTCACCGCGGCCGCTTTTGCGGCGGGAGTGCGGGAGGCCTTGCCCCGCGTCCGGGTCGGCTCGCTGGGCTTGAGGGCGCTCAGCTTCTCCATGATGTCGGCGCGGCTCTTTTTAGCCATGGACGATCTCCTTCGCCAGGGCGAGGAAGTCTTCCGCTCCCTTGCTCTGCGGGCTGTATTCGAAGAGGTTCTGCTGGGCGATCTGGGCCTTCACGATGTCCACGTTCACGCGGATGACGGAACGGAAGAGCTTGTCCGGAAAGTGGCTCTTCAGGGTCTCGTAGGTCTGCTCCGAGAGGCTGCTGCGCCGGTCGAACTTGCAGGCAAGCACCCCCAGGAGCTCGAGCGACGGGTTGAGGCTGCGTCTGACGTAGCCGATCTCCTCGAGCAGCTGCTTGAGCCCCAGCAGCGGAAAGAACCCCGAGTCGACGGGGATCAGGACCTCGCCTGCGGCCACCAGCGCGTTCTTCGTGAAGACGTTGAAGCTCGGCGGGCAGTCGAAGAGGATGAAGTCGTAGCGGGCCTCGAGAGGCCGGAGTACGGTCTTGATCAGGTCGAAGGCCTGCCTGCGCAGCAGCTTCTCCTCCACGTCCTTGAGGGCGTTGTTGGAGGGGATGATGTCCGTCCATCCCGTGGCGACGATGTAATCGGCGGCCTGCCCCTTCTCGAGGACGAGGTCCTTGAGCGTCGGCCCGTCGTTCTCGATGATGAGCCCCACGGCGGCCGAGGCGTTGCCCTGGCTGTCGAGATCGACGAGCAGCGCCCTCTTGCCGGCGGCCCGGAGGGCCGCGGCGAGGCAGACGGCCGTCGTGGTCTTGCCCACGCCGCCCTTCTGGTTCGTGATGGCGATTTTTCGGGCCATGTCCTCCCCCGGCGCGGTTCGCTCGATCTTCCGATTCCATAAACCAAATCGGCGGAAATGACAAGGAAGAAGGACCGCGATTCGCCGAATCGGATGCAGCGGAATCGCCTCTGAGCACGGGAGGGGAAAGGCCGCCGTCAAGCGGGGGGGGGGGCCGCTCTCGTGCCTTGCGTTTCGGCAGACTTAGCGCGAGACGGCGGCGAAGCGCATGGGCGGGGACGAGGCGAGCCGGCCCGCCATCTCGTCGCGGGAGGCTCTGTACGCTGCCAGGAGCGCTTCCGGCACGGGATCGCCGGCGGGGATCTCGACCCTGCGCGGGTTGACGGGCCGGTCGTTCACACGCATCTCGAAGTGGAGGTGCGGTCCCGTGGAAATTCCCGTGGAACCCACGTACCCGATGAGTTGCCCCTGAGTCACGGCCGCCCCCCTCTTGACCCCCTTGGCAAACCCCGACAGGTGGCCGTAGAGGGTCTTGTAGCCGTTGGGGTGGCGGATGACGACGAGCTTGCCGTAGCCGCCCTGCCGACCCGCCGCCAGGACCTGCCCGCTTCCGATGGCCGACACGGGCGTCCCCTTCGGCGCCACGTAGTCCGTGCCGTTGTGGGCACGGCGGATCTTAAGGACCGGGTGGAGCCTCGACTTCGAGAAACCGGAGCTGATCCTCCGGTAGCTCAGCGGCGCCTTGAGGAAGGCCTTGCGCAGCGAGCGGCCCTCGGCATCGTAGTAGTCGGCCCGGCCGTCGACCTCGAATCGGTAGGCGCGGTGCGTTACCCCGTCGTTGACGAATTCCGCGGCGAGGATGTTTCCGTACTTCTTGAATTCGCCGTCGCGGTAAAGACCCTCGACGAGCAGGCGGAACGTGTCGCCCTTGCGAAGGGCCGTCGTGAAGTCGATGTCCCAGGCAAAGACATCGGAGAGGCTGAGCGCCAGCAGCAGGTTCTGCGGACCGCCGCCCATGGAGGCGATCAGGTTGTCCTCGATCGAACCCTCGAGGCAGAGGGTCTTCCGTTCGTACTCGAGGTTGAGCCTCTCGGCCTGGTAGCCCTCGCCGTCTCGGGTGACGCGCACGAGCGAATCGTCGTTCACCCAGTAGACGAAGGCGTGAAGGCGTTTTTCCGGGTCCACCTGGATCTCGTAGGGCTGACCCGGACGGATCTCTTTGGGGCTGTGGACGCCGGCCAGGGCCTCCTTCATGGGGAAGAGTTCCCGCGGGTCGAGGTGATGGCGTTTGAAGATCTCGTAAAGCGACTGCCCTTTCTCGACCATGCCGCTGATGCGCAGCAGCTTGCTCATCTGCGGTTTTTCGACAGGCCTTGCGGGATTCGGTTCGGGGGAGGAGCCGAGAAAGAGAAGGGCCGCGAGCAGGGAGGCCCCTGCAAGGGCGAGGAGGGTCGGGCCGAGAACTTTTTTTGCCGGTGTCACCCGCTGGAAACCCCGCTGTCCCGTTTCGGCGGCGCCGGCGCGCGCCGGGCGCAAAAAAGGCGCCTCTCGTCGATCCGGTTAGGCCGCGTCGCGTGGACTGCGGCATGCTGAGCCGGGATGGCGCCTGCCGTTTGCCGTACCCTAAACGAATCGACCCGGGATTTCAAGCGGTTTTCGACGGAGAGAAGGCCGCCCGCCCGCGGCGGGCGGCCCCGCCCCGATCAGAATGCGTAGACGAAGTTGAACCAGAACTTGTTGCCCTCGGGCTTGTTGCGCGCCTCGAACTCGGGCTGCCACTTCGCCGTGAAGCTCATGTTCTTGTAGTTGTACTGCGCCACGGGGCCGATGGCGAAGACCCGGCCCTCGAACCCGTCGGATCCCACTTTGTTGCCGTTCAGCTCGTCCTCGGTCGTCTGGTAATAGTAGTAGCCTCCCACCCCGACGATCCACTCCTTGCCGATGTGGTAGCCGACGGCGTAGTCCACGTGAAACTCCTGGCCCGACTGGTACTTCGTGTCGTCGTTTTCCGTGTTGATGTCGTACATGAACTTGGCCGAGATCTCAAAACCGCCGTCGCTCAGGTAGGTCATGCCGAGAACGGGCTCGAAGGTCCAGTAGTTGCGCCCGGTGTTGGCCAGACGCTCCTGGTTGTAGTTGCCGACGGGTATGTAGATGTCGAGGCCCGCCGTGACGTGGACGTTCTTGGAGTGCCACCCGAGGATGATCGGGTCGACGATGATGTCGCCCAGCCCGAACCGGTCGTCGTCGCGGCCGCCGAGCGTCACGTCCTGGTAAGCGAGCGGGATGAAGGCATGCACGGCCCAGTTGGCCCCGAGGATCTTGGTGTCGGTCACATGAATGAACCGGAGCACGTCGGCTGCCACTTTCAGTTTGAAATCGGGGATGAGGTCGTTGCCGCTGTTGTCCTTGAATTTCGAGGCCTGGTAGTAGGTCAGGTAGTTCTTGAAATACGTCCCGGGCGGAGGGAGCGCTCCCGCCATGAAGTCCTCCGCACCGTTCGGGTAAGCCCCGCCTCCGCCCTCGGTGGCCAGCGCCGGCCCCGCGAGGACAGCCGGACCGGCCAGCAAGGCTGACGCTGCCAACACGATGAACCACCTGCCGAATGACTGCCGCTTCTTCATACCGTTGTCTCCTCCTTCCTTGGATTTTGCAGGGTCAAAAAAAAGGCCGCCGGGTGTCCCGCCCCCGCGGCCTTCTCGAAACAAAAAAGCCATGGGCGGTGTTTGATCCACCCATGACTCGCTTTCAGCTTCTTACTTCGTGCCTGTGTCCGTTACGATGGGCAGACCAATGCGCTCTTGTCGGTCCACCACCACCAGCCGAGAGATACCGTGCGCATCGGAACTGCCATTGTCATTGCCAACCTTGAAAAAGTGCTCGCAGTTAACCACGGTTCCTCCGTCCTGTCAAGGTCGTTCTTGAACGCATCCCTGCCCTCTCGAATCCGCTAAAGAATTCGCTCCCGGCGGCCGAAGTATGGGTAAGGCGAAATCCCCCTGAGGACGCGCCCGGCGGCAACCGGGGCGCGGACCCGGACGAAACGAGGCGGACCGATGACGACCTTTACACCGCGCGACATCAAGAACCGGAAATTCAAGCAGAGCCTGATGGGCGCAGACGCCGACGAGGTGAAGAGCTTCCTCAAGATCGTGGCGGCCGAGTTCGACAAGATCCTCACCCAGAACGCCCAGCTCGAGAAGAGGCTCACCGAGCAGACCGTCCGGTCCACCCTCGGCACGAAGAAGGAGGCCGAGAAGCACCGCCAGACCCTCGAAGACGCCGACAGGGCCTCCGGCGAGATCATCGCCCGGGCGAGAGAGGAGGCCGACGAGATCTGCCGGAACGCGGAGCGGGAGGTCGCGGAACTGAGGCGCAAGGCCGAACGGGAAGCCCACGAGAAGGCCCGCAGGGAAACGGCGCTGATGCTCCAGCAGGCGAAGGTGATGGCCGACGAGGTCATCCTGAACGCCAAGCAGAAGGCCGAGAAGATCGAGGCCGAGGCGAGAGAGGCGCTGGCATCGGCCGCGGCGGCGGCGTCCGATTTCGAGCGGCCCCTCTCGGTTGCCGGGGGCGGGGACGCGCCGTCCGGCGGCGCCTGCGACCCGGATGACGGGGAGGAGATGGGCAACGAAGAGGCCCTGCAAAACTTCGACACCCTCATCGCCGAAGCCCGCGTCAAGGCCGAGGCGATTATCCAGAACACCCGGGCGGAAGCGGAGATGGTCACCAGCAGCCTCATCGGGCGGACCCTGGGGGAACTCAACAAGGAACACGAGCGCCTGCTGGCGGCGGTGCAGAATGCGGTCCACAAATCCGAGGAGATCGTCAAGGCCGCCCGCGAGGAGGCGGAACAATTTGCCGTGCGCCGGAAGTCCGATGCCGTCGAGCAGTGCAACGCCGTTCTCCTGGAGGCGGAGCGGAAGGCCGGGGCCATCTTCAACAGCCTCAAGTCCCAGGCCACGCCCAGGAAGATGAAACCCGACGGCGACATGAAACCGGCCAACGGGGGCAGAAAGGCAAGCCCGAAGTACCAGTGAGAGAATGCCGAAGGGCGGGCACCCCTCCGACCCGTCCCTTTCGCAAAAAAGCCCCGCAACGCATGCGGGGCTTTTTTGCAGGTGCGCCATCTCCGCGCCGGCGATCCCTCCGCTGCAGGCCCCAAAATAAAGACCCCGGACCGTCGGCACGGGGTCTTCTTTCGGGACATTGTGGGCGCTTCACGCCTTGGCGTCGTCGGTTCGGGTGCGCCTCTCCTCACGCTTTCTCCCTGCCGTGTCAGTGCGGGGCTCGCTGTGGGCAACCTTGCCGCAACAGACCCATACCCGGCCGCCGCCGTAATCGACAGACCGGATTTCATTTCCGCAAACGGGGCAGATGACCTCTTCCACAGCCGGCCTACCTCCAAAAAAATTCATGCATCCCTTATACGGGCATATGGTCACATTGACAATGGTGAAGGATCGGGGATGGAATGGGGAGAAGATATCCCTTATAGATCTATGGAGCGGAGGTGTGACTGAAGGTTTACTTTCGTGTTCTTCAGGCCGAGCTTATTCCGGATACTCTTTCGGTGCGTATCGATGGAACTGGGTGCCACCCCCAGGATTGCGGCGATCTCCTTCGTAGGTTTTCCGTCCTTGATCAGCGAGGCCACCTGGGACTCCGTTGGGGTGAGGTGTTGATGTCTCATGGTCCTCACGAGCGGCGACAGGACCTCGTCCATATGGGTTTCCATGATCGCGAGGTAGGACTTCTGCCTCTCGTCGAGACCCGTGCTCTTGAGCTTCTCCGCATAGGGGAGGATGAGGGTCTTCATATTCGCCGTGAAGCGCTCCTCGATCTCTCTGCGGTCCTCCTCCCGCTGTCGCAGCAGCACCCTTGTCGCCGCATTGAGTTCCTCGAGAATGTGGGTCTTTTCCTCCAGCTCCCGGGTTCGTTCCTTCACCAGATCCTCGAGCCGCTCACGGTAGATCGCCAGTTCGTCCTGCGCATTCTTCTGCCCGGTGATGTCCAGCCCGATGCCCGCGACGTAGAGTTTCCCGGAGGCGCGGAAGGGAAATTTGCAATTCAGCCAATAGGAGCGGCTGCCGTCGGGGTTGACGCTCTCTTCCGTGAATTCGGCGGGCCGGCCGGATTCCATCACGGCCAGGTCGTTCTTTCGGAATTTCTCTGCGACCTCGGGCGGCCAGAGCTCCCTGTCGGTTTTGCCGGCCCAGTCGCTCGACCCGACCCGGAATCGGGCCTGGAAGGTCTTGCTCAGGTACACGTGCCGGCCCTGCTCGTCCTTGATCCAAGCAACGGTGGGGCTGTTGTCCATGAAGAGCCGGAATCGCGCCTCGCTCTCCTGCAGGGCGTTTTCCGCTTTCTTTCGCTGGGTGATGTCCTGGCTGACCCCTTCGTGATAAAGAACGTTTCCCTGCCCGTCTCTGACAACCTTCACGCTGATGGATACCCAGACAGGACTTCCGTCCTTGTGGCGGAACTCGACTTCGACGTTTTCAATGCTTCCGTGTTCCGTTAACAGGCGAACGACCTCATCCCTCCTTAAGGGATCCACATAGATCTGCGTGGAAATGTCCGTGACGGCGCCCATGAGTTCTTCAGGGGAATCATAACCAAGAATCCTGGCGGCGTGGTCGTTGGCGCGGATGAAGCGACCCTCCGGAGAGACCTGGTAGAGCCCGATGGGGACATTTTCGAAGATATCCCTGTATTTTCTGACCGACCATCGCAGTTCTTCTTCCAACCGCATGCGTTCGGTGATGTCGCGGAAGATCAGGATCGTCATGGCCCGACCGTCGGGCCCGCCGAACATGTTCGAGCTCACGTCCACGGAGAACGTCGACCCGTCCTTGCGCCTGTACGTGAGGCTTCCCCGCCACCTCCCCGCCTTCTCCCTGGCTTCGAGAGCCGCAGCCATGGCCTCGTCCTGCACGACCATCCCGGCCCGCCCCCCGCGGCAGATCTCCTCCTCCGTCATGCCCAGGAGCGACTGGGCGGCGCGGTTCGCCGAGAGGATCTCTCCCGTGGGCATCGTGATCAGGATCGCGTCCAGGCTGTTGTCGAAGATGGAGCGAAAACGTTCCTCGCCGGCAAGGAGCCTGTCCCGTCTCTGCCGGTGCTGGGCGGCCTCCTGTTCGAGCTCCGCCACCCTCTTCCGCAGGGAGTCCAGCTCCTGCATGGGTTCCCGCCCGGTTCTGGATGGATCGTTCATAGGGGTCCTCGGTGCCTGGAATCACTTGTAGGCTTTCTTTCACCACGGTTTTCCGGTCTGTGCAACGAAAATGTTGCAGGCGGGGCGCCCGACACGCGGGAGTGCCCGGCAGCCGCAAAGGGCGTTGCAATTGCCCCGGCGATATGGAAAAATGACGCCCGTCCGGAATCAACGGCAAGGAGCGGCACGCCATGAAGCAGCAGCAGAAGAAGAAGGTCCTCGTACTCCTGGGAAGCCCCCGCCGGAAGGGAAACAGCGCCATCCTGGCGGAAAAGATCGCCGCGGGCGCAAAAACCGCCGGGGCGGTCGTGGAGACCCTCTACCTCCACGGGCTTTCCATCGCCCCCTGCAAGGCCTGTTTCGCCTGCCAGAAACCGAAGAGCCGGGGTTGTTCCATCGACGATGACATGCAGCCGATCTACCGCAAGATGCTCGAGGCCGACGCCTGGGTGCTCGCCAGCCCCGTGTACTGGTTCACGATGTCCGCCCAGCTCAAGCTCTGGATGGACCGCTGCTTCGCCCTGCCCGCCTACGCGAAAGACCCTTTCGCGGGCAAGCGAATCGCCCTGGCCCTGGCCTACGGCGGCGAGGACCCCTTCGACTCGGGGTGCGTAAACGCCCTGCGGACCTTCCAGGACGCCTATCGGTACGCGGGGGCGGAAATCGCCGGCATGGTCTACGGCAGCGCCATGGAGGCGGGCGACATCAAGGCGAACAGGGCGCTGATGAAGGAGGCGAAGGAACTGGGACGGAAACTGGCAGGATCGGAAAGGTGACGGAGGCAGAGGGAATGGGTCCGGACGGCTACGGCTTCGAGAGGTGGTTTGTGGAGACGATGATGGGGCTTGCGCCCGACCCGGAGAAAGTCCAGGTGGACGGCGCTCCCCGCGACATGACGGATTTCGCCTCCAACAAGGCCTTCTCGGTGAGCTTTGCCTCGGGGATGATGCCCGGCCCCTTCGGCATGGCGACGATCCTTCCGGAGCTCGCCGCGGTCACGAAGATCCAGATGGATCTGCTCTACAAGATCGCCAAGTACCACGGCAAGCTCGACCAGGTGAACCGCACGCTCGTGCTCTACGTCTTCGGCTGCGCCCTGGGGGTGACGGCGGGGAGGCTGCTCGTGCAGAAGGCGGGCACCCGTCTCATCGTCAAGGCCCTGAGCACGCAGGCGGCGCAGAAGATCGCGGCGGCCGTCGGCACGCGGATCGGGTCGAGCTTCGTGCAGAGAAGCGCCGGCCGCTGGATCTGCCTGGCCACGGCCCCGGTGTTCGCCTGGCTCTCCAAGCGGATGACGGAACAGATCGGCGGGCACGCGGAGGAACTCTTCCGGCAGGAGATCGAGATCGAGAAGATCGAAGGCTGAAGTCGCTGAGCGGCGCTCCGCGACGCCCCGGGGGGGGAGTAAAGCCGTGGACGACCACATCGCCCTGGACCAGCTCGAGGCCCTGGCCTGCAGCCTCGGCGTCGAGGTCCGCACCGAGAAAATCCCGCAGGACGACGTCGCGATCTCCGGGGGGCTGGTCCGGCTCAGGGGAAAGAACGTCATCGTCGTCGACGCACGGGCGCCGGCGAAGGACCGGGTCCGGACCCTCGTGCAGGCCCTGAAGGCCTTCGACCTCGCCGACGTCTACGTCCGCCCCGCCCTGCGGGAGCTGCTGGAAGAACCCTGAGAGGCCCGTCGGTTACTGCGCCCTGGGCATCTCCGCCTGCCCCACCTTGTAGTCGAAATCCCCGAGAGGCCGGCAGAAGGTGTACTTGACGGGATCCGCCACGAGCAGCTGCCCCGCCGTCTCGACGCTGCCGCTGGGAAGGGAGAAGGGCAGCGCGACGATGTACATCGCCGTTCCGAACACGATGGAGACGAGGCCCACGGGGCGCGCGAACAGCACGTCGGCCACGATGGCCATGCCGTCCTTGGGCGGCTCGGCAAAGGCCGGGGCCGTACTCGCCGCGAGGGCGCAGAGGACCAGCAGCGCAATCGACATCTTTTTCATGGTGAACCCTCCTGGGAACCGCGGTTCCGATTCCTGTGTGCTGGCTGCAGTGTCGCCTTCCCGCCGCGGGAAGTCAATACGACGGCAGCATGGTTTCCCCCTACGACGTTCTACCGATCCCGCCTCCCCCGAACGGCGTATGCCGGCGACGGCGGCCCGGCCCCCTCACTCCGTGAAGTGCCGGTCCGTCTCCAACATCCCCGGGGTGAACAGGACGAGGACCACCAGGGGCCCCTTCCCGGTGTTGCGGATGGCGTGAACGGCCCCGGCGGGGTTGTAGTGCAGGCTGCCGGCCGCGATCTCCACCCATCGGCCGTTCACCAGGAGCTGTCCCGTGCCACGGATGAAATACTCCGTCTCGGCGTGCGTCCGGTGGAGATGGGATTTCAGCTCACCGCCTTCGAGCATGCAGCTCACGATCAGGGTGAGGGCGTCGTCGTCGACGATCCTGACGGCCCGGGAGGTCTCCCCGGCGGGCACGGGGTTATCCCGCAGGATGTCGTCGATGCGGGCGAGAATCTGCCGCATCGTGTCTTGCGATTCCGGCATGGCGGCTCCTTTTCGCATCGAAGACCGCGCGGTCAGTCGATCCAGCGGATGAGATCCCTCAGGTCCGCCCGCTTCCGGGCGAAGCGGTTCAACGGGTACTCCGGGTCGGGGTACCCCACGGCGATCGCCGCGACGATGCGCAGCTCCTCGGGGATGAAGGCGGTCCGGCGCAGCAGGTCGGGGTATCGGACGGCGGCGGCCATGATACAGGTTCCGAGGCCCTTCGCGTGGGCGAGCAGGCAGATCGTCTGGATGACGAGCCCCACGTCCAGCAGGGCATACTCGGCGAGCACCCCGCGCGGGATGGTGGCGACGATCAGGCAGGGGGCGCCGAAGAGGCCGGCCATGTTCGCATAGAGCCGGTTGCGGGCATCCTTGTCCGCCCGGTCGATCCCCATGAGATCCAGCATCGTCTTGCCGATGTCGCTGTAGCGGGCCTTGAGCTCGGCGGGCCAGCTCTCCGGCATGGGGATGTCCGGCGTGGCGGCGAGCCCCGCGGCGAACGCCCGCTCGTTGGCCTCCTTGAAGGCCTCCAGGGGGGCTCCCGTGAGCACGGTGAATCCCCAGGGCTGCGTGTTTCCCCACGAGGGCGCCCACCGGGCGGCCTCCAGGATCTCCTCGACGAGGACCCCGGGAACCTTCTTCTCGGTGAACTTGCGGATGCTCCTCCTGCCTCTCACGGCCGCTTCCAGTTCCATCTCGCACCTCCTGCGGTCATCGATCGTTCTTCGCCGCCGTCCCGGACGGGGCCCTTCATCCCTTGAGGTACCGGTTGAACCAGGCGATGCAGCGGCCCCAGGCATCCTTCGCGGCCTCGGCACGGTAGCTGGGCCGGTAATCCGCGAAGAAGGCATGCGGGGCGCCCGGGTAGATCACGAACTCGGCCGTCCTCCCGGACGCCCTCATCGTCGATTCGATCGCCCTGACATCGGCCACGGGGATGCCGAGATCCTCCCCGCCATAAAGGCCCAAAACGGGGGCCTCGATCCCCGCGGCCACGTCCAGCGGCCCTTCCGCCCGAACGCCCGGCGTCTTGGTCGGCCGGAGTTGCCCGTACCAGGAAACGACGGCCCGCAACTCGCGGCTACGGGCGGCATAGAGCAGCGCGAACATCCCGCCGCGGCAGAACCCCGTCATCCCGATCCGGTCGGGCCTGGCGGAGGGGTGCCTCTTCGCCCAGGCGGCGATGGCATCCAGATCGGCCAGGATCCGCGCGTCGGGAACGGGATCGGCCGCCTGGCGCACGGCCTCGAGATCGGGCAGGTGCAGCAAGCCCCCTTCCCGCGCATAGGGCTCGAAGGTGACGGCCAGGAACCCCTCTCGCGCGAAGCGCCTCGCCACGTCCCGGATGTGCTCGTGCATCCCGAATACCTCGGGAAGGACGAGGACGACGGGGTATCTCCCGGGCGATGCCGGCCGCACCTCGTAGACCGGGACGGCAAAGCCGTCCGAGAGCACCGTGCCGTCCGTCGCGGCAAGACCCTCCGCGGGGGTTGCAACGACCTTCCCCGCCACCGGGGTCGCGGAGAGGGCAAAGCCTTCGAGGCCGACCCCCGCGATCCCCACCCTGGCGAGAAATTCGCGCCGCGACAATCCGCCATAGGCATTCGCCAGCCAATCTTCAATCATGACTGCTCCCTTCTCTTTTACGAGGCGTGTCGTTCGGACAGACCGGGAGACCGGATGCCCCCGTTCCGATTATAAGGATAAAGCGAAGAAGGAAAAGACCAAAATGTATCCGCCGCGCATCCCCCTTCACGTCAGGTTGATCACGGTGATCTCCGGCCGCGCGCCCAGCCGCACGGGGGTGAAGGTCGTGCCGATCCCGCGGCTCACGTAGAGGCGGGACTCCCCGATGCGGTAGAGCCCCTCGGGGTAAGGGGTCCGCAGGTGGGCCAGGCTCGTCTTCGTCCCCCCGGGCAGGCTCAGCTGGATCTGCCCCCCGTGGTAATGGCCCGAGAGCGTCAGGGCGATCCCCTGGCCGGCCGCCTCGGGAAAGATCTCCGGGCGGTGGGAGAGCAGGATCGTCGGCGTCGACGGGTCGAGCCCCTTCAGGGCCGCATCGAGGTCGTCGTTGCCGATCCGCATGTCGTCGATCCCGGAGACGGCAAACGGGCCTCCCGCGGTTCGGACGACCCGGTGCGCGTTGTACAGCAGCGGGACCCCGTGCTGCCGGAACATCGACCGGAGCCGGTCGGGGCTCGCCACCCAGTGCTCGTGATTCCCCAGGACGGCAAAGGTGCCGTAACGGGCCTTGACGCGGGACATCTCCTCCAGGCAGCCCGGCAGAAAGGCGATGGAATTCGACACGAAGTCCCCGGTGAGGGCGAAGAGATCGGGCTCGAGGGCCGTCACCGCCTCGGCGTAACGCCGCAGGTCGTTCCTCGTCATGTATGCGCCGGCATGGGGATCGGTGAGCTGGACCACCCGAAGCGGC
Source organism: uncultured Syntrophaceae bacterium (assembly GCA_964478885.1). Classification (GTDB taxonomy): domain Bacteria; phylum Desulfobacterota; class Syntrophia; order Syntrophales; family UBA2192; genus UBA2192. Next base: position 23,498 of record CAYZKT010000001.1, read on the forward strand.
ACGCCGAAGGGAAGCGTCAGCTCGCACACCTCGTGAGACCGCCCGACCCAGGCGGCCCCGTATCCGGAGAGGATGAGGGGCGCCGCCGCGACGGCCCCCACCCCGGTCTGCAGGAAGAGGCGGCGCCCGGGGTCCGCGGGAGCCCCCCCCTCGCGGGGGTCCGCACCGCGGATGCGCCCGGCGATCGCCCGCCCGAGAACGCCCGCAACCTGGACGGCGGCGAGCAGCGCGGCCGACAGGATCGAGCCGAACCCCCAGACGGCGGGCAGATAGAACAGGAGGGCCTGCACGGGGGCCGGCGGGTCCACCCAGGGAACGGGCCGGACCAGGATGTAGACGTTCATGGCAAAGAGCAGGCCGATGACCGACCCTGCCAGGAGAACGGCCAGGAGCTTGAACCGCTCCGACCTCTCCGTGGACCGGACGGCCGTCCGCAAGCGGACGAACAGGTAAATCTGGGCGAAGACCGCGAGACTGACGACGATGAACCGGAGGGTGCCGAAGGTCAATGAAGGTACCATAAGCCGATGCCCCACTCTGCCACAGAATCGGCGCTCCCGCAAGCCCGGAGACGGCGCCGCACGGCCGGGCTTTCCACAAACCGTCTCGCCTTCTGTCTGTGAGGCCTGCATCAGCGTCCGTCTGATGGGGCCCTCAGACGGGGTCTGCGGCAGTGTCGTCGCTCCGTCCTAGAAAACATTCAGACGGCCGCCGATTTCACTTTCGCGGGAAATGTCGATAATGAGTTCAACGAAAGGGAACAACGGCAGCGAGGCGCGACGCCATGATGACCCGAATCCGCAAAACCGGCGCAACCCGAATCACCACCGACCCCCGGATCGACCTGATGGGCGAGCGGGTGGACAGGGTGTGGGCGGACCCCATCCTGACCCCCCGCAGGGAAACCGCCCGCTGATGCCGGGCACCGGACAAATTCAAGGAGGTATCGTCATGAAAGAGAAGGCCAAGAACGTGAAAACCGACCGGAAATTCTGGAGCGATCCGATGAGCTTCCCCGTTTTCACGCCGAAGCGCGGCAAGTAAAAAAACCCGGCGGAACAACCCTGCAACCGACAGCCGTCAAGGAGGGCTGAGACCATGAAGAAGACAGCGAAAGAGACCCGGAAAGACCGCAGGATGTGGGCGGACCCCATGAGCTACCCCGCGTTCACGAAGTAAAAAAATCCGGCCGAGGCCGGTTGACATACACCTGACCACATTTCCTGTGCTGAAGGCCCCCGCCCGCAAACGGCGGGGGCCTTTGTGTTCTCCCCTCCGGTCCTGCACGCAACCCGCCGTTGACATCCGTCCGACCTGTGCTATGCTCGGGGCAAACCACCTCGAGGGGGACGTGCACCCGATGAATTCGAAACCCCGCTGCCCGCTCGCGGCCGCCCTCCTGATCGGCGCCGTCGTCCTGATCGCGTCCTGCGCCGCCAACCCCGTCACCGGCAGGCAGGATTTCATGCTCATCAGCGAATCCGAAGAAGTCGAGATGGGGCGGAAGGTCGACGCGTCGGTGACCCGGGAATACGGGCTCTACAACGATGCGCGCCTGACCGACTACGTCGCCGACATGGGCCGGCGGCTGGGGAGGCTCTCCCACCGCCCGCAGCTCGAGTACAGCGTCAAGGTCCTCGACTCCCCCGTCGTGAACGCCTTCGCCGCCCCCGGGGGGTACCTCTTCTTCACGCGGGGCATCCTGGCCACCCTGAACAGCGAGGCGGAGCTCGCGGGCGTGATGGGGCACGAGATCGGCCACGTCACCGCGCGCCACTCGGCCCAGCAGCTGAGCAAGGCGCAGGTGGCGCAGATCGGGCTCATCATCCCCCAGGTGCTCGGCGTGCCGCTGCTGTCGAGCCTGGCCCAGGTCGGGATGGGCCTGTTCTTCATGAAGTACAGCCGGGACAACGAGCGGGAGGCGGACGCCCTCTCCGTGGAATACGCCACGAAGGCGGGCTACGACGCCTCGCAGATGGCGGGCTTTTTCGAGACGCTGCAGCGGATGAACCCGCAGTCGGACAAGAGCGGCATGCCGGCCTGGTTCTCCACGCACCCCAGCCCCGAGGACCGGGAGCAGGCCATCAAGGACCAGGCGCAGCAGGCGCAGCGGCAGATGGGGCTGACGCGCCCCCGGATCGAACGCGAGGCCTACCTGCGGGCGATCGACGGCATCGTCTACGGCCAGGACCCCCGCGAGGGCTACGTGGAGGGTGGGATGTACTACCACCCGGCCATGCGCATCCAGTTCCCCGTGCCCTCGGACTGGAAGGTCAACGACACGCCGACGGCGGTGCAGATGGCAAACAAGGAGAAGAGCGCCGTCATCCTCTTCACCGGGGCGCAGGGCAAGTCCCCGGAGGAGGCGGCCCGCACGTTCGTCTCGAAGGCCAAGGCCCGTGTCATCCGGAGCCAGCCGGCGCGGGTGGGCGGCTTTGCGGCTTACCGGCTTCTGGCCGACGTGCAGTCCGGCGGCAGCACGATCCGCACCCTCACCTATTTCATCCAGAAGGGCAGCGCGATCTACTCCTTCACGGGGTTCAGCCTGCAGAAAAATTTCCCGCAACAGGAGAATCTCTTCGAGAACACCCTGACCCGATTTGCGGAACTCACCGACGCGCGGAGGATCAACGTGCAGCCCGACCGCGTGCGCGTGCGCCGCGCCGCGCGGGCCGACTCGCTCGGCAACGCGCTGCGCTCGCTCGGCGTCCCCGAGAACAGGATCAAGGAAACGGCGCTGCTCAACGGCGGCGTGCCGGAAGAGCCCGTCCCCCCCAACACGCTGCTCAAGGTCATCGAGCGGGTCCGGTAGCGATCTCACAGCGCCTCGACGGCCAGTTCGACCTCTTCCGCCGCCGGCCCCGACGGCTGCCAGCGCAGCCGCCATCGCGACACCGCCGTCTGAACGGCCGCCGCGTCGCCCTCCGGTCTGCAGTCCGCCCGGGCGGACAGTTCGATCCGCCAGTTCAGGATCGCCCTGTACCCCCAGAGGCGCACCTTGCTGGCCACGCCCGCGTGAGCCGCGAGGAGCAGATCGTAGACGTCCCAGGCCAGCTCGCCGCCCGGAGGGATCGAGCCGGCCGGCACGGCGCGACGCATGGCTTCCGTCGCATCGTGGACGAGCCCCCGCTCCTCGGAGAGCTCGGCATGGGCAACGACCCCGGACACCGACGATTCGCCCGTGTTTCGAAGGAGGAGAACCGCTCTTGCGAACGGGATCTCCCGACCCCCCGCGACGCGGAGCGTCGAGGGGACGGTCTTCAATTCGAAACGCAGGGGATTTTCCATGATGACGCCCTCTTCTACTCCTTCCCCTGTGCGGCCTCGCCGAGCCGGAAGGATTCCAGCCGGCCCGCCTCCAGATCCGCATAGGCCATCACGTTTCGAAACAGGGTGCCCCGCCCCAGCAGGATCTTCAGCACCTCCATGGCCTGCAGGGTGCCGACGAGCGCCGCCGTCACGGCGGGAACCCCAAGGACGGCCTCCGGTCGCTCCGGGCCTTCCGGGCCCGGTCCTTCCCCGTATAGCGCCCTCACGCCCGCATCGCCGGGCAGGACGGTCATGACCCTCCCCTCGAAGCCGGCCAGCGCCCCGTGGACCATGGGAATGCCCCGTCGCGCCGCCGCGTCCTGCAGCAGCATTCGGTCCGGGACGTTGTCCAGCCCGTCGATCACGGCGTCGCTGCCCGCCAGGATCCCGTCGACGACACCGGCATCGAGCTTCACCGGGTGCGGGATCACCCGGACACCCGGATTGACCGCCGAGACGGCCGCCGCAGCTGCCAGGGCCTTCCATTCCCCCACGGTTTCGCCCGCGCACAGGGCCTGGCGGTTGAGATTCGATTCCTCGAAGCGGTCGCCGTCCACGACCACGAGGGTGCCCACACCGAGCCGGGCCAGCAGCAGGATGGCCTGCCCGCCCAGCCCGCCGGCCCCCGCCACGGCAACCCGCGATCCGGCGAGCCGGAGTTGCTCCCCGACGGAGAGGACGTCGCCGTTGCGAATGTAGCGACACGGGAGGATCCCGAGCCCGAGCGCCTCGCGGTAGACCTCGGGAAGCTCGAGTCCTGACTGACGGGCAATTTCGAGAGAGGCGGAATCCTCGACAATCCGAACTGCGCGGCCCGCCGGGTCCGCGATCGTCCGTGATCGCTCGCGAATCCGTTGCCGGATCTCAGTGCGCATCGGCCCGGCCCCCTTTCCGCCCCGCGGGAAACCATTTGAGAAAACGGACGAGGCGGGCTATAGTTCCAACAGGGTGACCCATGAAAGTCGAACTCAACCTCTACGCCTCCCTGGCCCGCGCGGCGCCCCGCACGGGGCCCGTCGAAATCGACGAGAACACCACGATCCTCGGGCTGCTCAGGCGCCTCGGCGTGCCCATGGAGAATGTGAAGATCATCTTCCTCAACGGCATTCACGCCGGCGGCGGCGAAATCCTGCGCGACGGCGACCGGGTCGGCGTCTTCCCGCCCGTGGCGGGCGGTTAGCCCCCCTTTGATCCCCGCCCTGTTTCCCCCGACACCGCGACTCTCAGGAGAACCCTCTTCCGGCCCTCGAGGGCGGCCTTTCCGCCGAGGCCCCCGCAGCAATCCTCCGGCAGCGATTCGAGAAGCGACGCGAGCGTGCCGCCGTCGACCGCGACGCCGCGGGCCAGAAGAGCAGGCCCCAGTTCCCGCAGGGCCGCGCCGAAGAGCTTCACGGTGATGAACCCCTCGCCCGCCCCCTGCGGCGCCGCGCCGCCCCGGTGCGTGATCCCGCTTCGCATCGGCGCGTAGTAGCCGCCGCGCCGCAGCATGGCCCCCATCAGGCCGGGCATGGCCGGCGCCAGGGCAAGCGTCGAACCCTCGCGCAGCAGGGCCCCCTCGATATCGTCCACGGGCCTGCCGTCGAGAAAGACGGTCTGGATGCGCGCCTCGATGGTCGCGTCGCTCAGACCGAGCCCCTCGCGCAGATATGCGCCCACGGGGATTCCCAGGCGCGCCCGCACGCCAACGCCCCTTTGCAGCAACGGGAAGAAACAGGCGACCCGTTCCACCGGAACGGTGAGCCCCAGCGTCGGCACGGAGTCGGAACGGGTCGATTCCGCCATGGGCAATCACGTCCTGTCCTTACGATTCGAACACCCTGTCCATTTCCGCGTCGGGAACCTGGAAGGTCGCGTTGTGCGGCGGCAGCAGCTCCTTGCGGAAAAACTCCGGCAGCCGGTCGTGCTCCTTCGTGAAGCCCGCCTTCGCGTTGAACTCCCTCTCCCACCGGAGCACCTTCCTGCCCAGCGCCGTCACGTCGTCGCCCGTCATGGCGAGCCCGTAAAAGGCATTGAGCAGGTCGAGCAGCGCCTGGAACGTGTCGGGCTGGTCCATGACGGCAAAGGCGATGAAGAGGCACATCCCCGTGGAATCGATGGCGGCCGTGGCGATCTGGAGATTCCGGGACAGCTCGATCTGCCCTTCGGGCTTCAGCGGGTCGACGTAGCCCCCCACCTTGAGGATGTTGGTGGCCACGGCGTAGCCCGCCGTGTGATCGGCGCCCATGGGGCTCGTGGCGTAGGTGACCCCGATGCCCTGGATGGCCCGCGGGTCGTAGGCCGGCAGGGCCTGCCCCTTCACGACGGGGACGCGCTCGATGCCGAAGGCCTTGCCCGTGACGGCGGCCCCGTTGCCCAGGATCCGCCCCAGGGGCGTCCCCTTGCCCGCCTCGTGGAGGAGGTTGATCGCCCCCTTGGCGTCGCCGAACTGCACGAGCCCCGCCTCCATGGCCACGGCGATCGTCGCGCCCATCTCGATCGTGTCCAGGCCGTAGTCGTCGTCGAGGCGGTCCATCATGGCGATGGCGTCGATGTCGTCGATGCCGCAGTTGGCCCCGTGGGCCCAGACCGTCTCGTACTCGGGCTGCTTGGTCAGGTAGCGGCCGTCCTTGTCGTGCCAGATCCCGGAGCACCGGATCACGCAGCCCCGGTGGCAGCCGTGCGTCGGGTTGCCGCCCCGGGCCTTCTCCAGTTCCGCCTCGGTCTCGCCGCTGATCTTCGCCGTCCCGTCGAAGCGGCCCCAGAGGAAGTTGTGCGTGGGGTAGGCGCCCGCCTCGTTGATCACGTTGGCCAGGATGTTCGTCCCGAAGGCCGGGAGCCCCTCGCCCGTGACGGGGTGCCGGCGCAGGCCGTCCACGAAGGCCTTGTTGGCCGCCCGGAACTTCTCCACGTCCCCGGGGACGCGGTTGCTCGTGCCCGTGTCGTCCAGCACGATCACCTTGACGCCCTTGGACCCCATGACGGCGCCCAGCCCTCCGCGGCCCGCGTGGCGCGTGGGCCGCAGCTCCATGTCCGTGAAGGCCACCGAGGCGGCGCACATCTTCATCTCGCCCGCCGGCCCGATGGACACGCAGGCGATCCTGTCGCCGTGCTCGGCCGTCATCTTTTCGACGAGGGCGTAGTTGCCGAGCATCCGGAGGCTGTTGTCGCGGGTGATCGTCACGCCGTCCCTGTTGATGAAGATCTTGTAGAGGTCGTTCTCCTTCGGCCTTCCCTCGAGGATGATGGCCGCGTACCCCAGGCGGGCCAGCACCTGGGAGGCCTGCCCGCCCGAGTTGGACTCCTTGATGCCGCCGGTCAGCGGGCTCTTGCCGCCCACGGAGCAGCGCCCCGACATGGCCGCAATCGTTCCGCTCAGCATCCCGGGCGCGATGACGAGCCTGTTGTCCTCGCCCAACGGGTGGGCCAGGGGCGGCACCTCCTTCGAGACGACGGCGGAGGTCAGCGCCCGGCCCCCCAGCCCGGCGTACTCCCCGACGGGCACCGTTCGGGCCGCGGGACCGCCTTCCGCGCTCATGTCGATTCGGAGCAGCTTGTCCATGACTCTCCCTCCTTGCTGGTTGGATCTGTCCGGGGAACCGGCGAGCCCTCGAGGAACGGGGTCAGAGGAACGGAACCGGCGACGGGAAGCGTCTCGAGGCTCTCTTCTGCGGCAATCCGGGTGTTCGTTGGGTGTTGAGGGATGGACGACAGGATCATGCGATATGGTTGAATCTAGGGGAACGTCCCGCCTTTGTCAATTATGTCTAATTCGACATAGCCGGGGCACGGGCGGCGCCGGCAGGGACCGCTTGACCGCGCGTGGTCGCTCTGTTATAAAAACAAAAGATTCGGGTCAACACGTTCGTCCATCGCGTCCCCCTTCCTTCCCGAGAGGCAGCCATGTTCCCGCGCCTCGAGAGATTTCTTGCCGCCCTCGCCGTCGCGGCGATCGCCGCCACGGCGGCGTTCTGGGCGTTCCCCCCCGAGTTGCGCTTCCCCGACCCCAGGCCCGGGGCCGCCGTTCCCAGGCCGGTCCCCGTCGAGCCCCCCGCTGCGGCCGCACCATCCGTTGCACCGCTGCCCGTTGCTTCCCAACAGGATGTGCCGAAATCCCCGGCAAGGAGTGAGCCCCCTGTCCAGGCAGCGACCGTCAAGCCCGAAGAGGCGGGACAGGACCTGCCGGCCCCGATATCCCAGGCCCTGCGCGATGCGCTTCCCGAGGCGTCCCTGTCGGACGATCAGATCCGGGAGCTGACCGAGTCTATCCAGGCCTTCCGGGAATCGATGCGGACCCTCCGGGAAACGGAGCGGACCCCGGAAAACGCGGAGAGGATCCGGGAGTTGACGGGGCGCGTCGAGGAAAACCGGCAACGGTTCGAGACAACGGCCGGCATGGGCATCAACGAGTTTTTGCGGCGCACGACGGCGGGCGGCATCGACAATGACAGGCGCGAAGAAGACAAGGTGGTCCTGGAGACTCTGGACGGCGCTGGCCGTTAGTCTCGTCTCCGTCCCCTCGACGGCGGGGGCGGCCGGAGCGGCACGGGACGAGGTGATCGCCACCCTCGACGGCAGCCCGATCACCCTCTCGGAGATCGAGGAGAACGCGGCCTTTCAGGTCTACCGGCTCCGGGGCAGCATCCACGGCCTGCTGCAGCGGGAGGCCCGGGAGATTGCCGACCGGCGCCTGCTCGAGCGGGAAGCGGCCCGGCAGGGGCTGAGCGTGGAGAG
>CAYZKT010000001.1:31526-47866 GCA_964478885.1 uncultured Syntrophaceae bacterium
AGCGTTGTGGCCCTGCTCGCAAGGGAGGTGGACGGCAGGGTCGCCCCGGTGGCGGAAAAGGACGTCGACGCCTACCTGGCGAGAAACCCGGATCAGGCGGTCAAGGGCCCCGGGGGCCGCGCCCGGCTGAGGACCTATCTCGAGGAGCGGGCCCGGATCCAGCGGCGCCTCGACTACGTGGCTTCGCTGCGGGAGACGTCGGACTACCGGTTCCTCGCGGCGCCACCCGAACGCCCGCGCGTCCGCGTGGACATCGAGGGGGCGCCCTGGCGGGGCGCCGGGCAGGCGGCGGTCACGCTCGTCCACTTCGCTCACTTCTCCTCGAAGCCCTGCGCGGAGAGCGCGGGGAAGATCCGCCGCATCCTGGAGGAGTTCCCCGGGAAGATCCGGTGGGTGCACCGCTATTTCCTGAGCGTCCAGGACCCCGAGGCCCTCCTGGCCGCAGAGATCGGCGAGGCGGCCTTCCGGCAGGGTCGGTTCTGGGAATATCACGACGCGATCTTCTCCCGCGGGGGCCGCACCCCTGAGGAATCGATCCGCCGGGCGGCCCGGGAGGCGGGACTCGACACCGGGCGATGCGCCGAGGAACAGAGGAAGGGGACCCTGCTTCTCAGGGTCCGGGACGACATCGGCACCGGGGTGCGGCTCGGCGTGCAGGCCGCGCCGGTCATCTTCGTAAACGGGATCTACTTCGGCGGGACCTTTCCCCTCGAGGACCTGAGGGCGCTCGTTCGCGGGGAACTCGAGAGGGTGCAGAAAAAGGAAGAAGGAAGACCCTAGGGGATTTTCGCAAGAAACGGGTCCATGAAAAAAGGAGGCGGATCATGAACAGGACAAACGTCTGGATCCTTTCCGTGCTGGCCCTGCTGTGCCTCGCCCTGGCCGCACCGCAGGTCCTCGCCGGGGACAAGGCCGCGCAGCTCAAGCCCAAGCGCCTCTCCAGCACGGGCGACAGCATGACCGAGGCCATCGACGCGGAGCTGCCGGCGGCCAACCACTGGGCGAGCTGGGCCAACGGCTACCACGGGTTCTGGGAGTGGCTCCTGGGCCTCACCAACGTCTACAGCCACAACCAGCGGATCACGAGGAACTTCGGGAGCTCCGGCCGCGCCAACTACATGGAGGCCAAGAGCGGCGCCGACATGTTCGACTTCCCAGCCCAGGCGGCCCGGTCCGTCGGCCGGCAGCCCACGTACGTGACGGTGCTCATGGGCCACAACGACGTCTGCCAGGACCGCTTCGCCGACATCCCCGGCGAGGCCGAGTTCGAGGCGCGGTTCCGGGAGGGGATGGAGAAGCTCAGGACGGGCCTGCCGGCGGGCGCCACGGTCTACGTCGTGGGGATCGTGGACATCTACAGGCTCTGGCAGGTCGCCGACGACAAGAGGGCCCTGGGGATCGTGGACTGCGAGGTCCTCTGGGCCACGACGCTCCTGACGTGGTACCCCTGCGCCACCATGCTGAACCCGCTTATCGGGGAGGCGGGCCGCCAGTACACCCGCAGCCGCACCATCGCGTTCAACGCCATTCTCAAAAGGGTGACGGAAGAGTACCAGTCCGCCGACGCCGATCACCATTACGTCTTCGCCGACGCGGTCTTCCGGTATCCCTTCGTCGAGAGCCACGTCTCGGACATCGACTGCTTCCACCCCTCCGCGCGGGGGCAGAAGAAGCTCTCGGAGATCACCTGGCAGGCCGGACCGTTTGGCGCATACCTGAAGTGACCGGAGCCGGTTGCCGGAGAACGCGGAAGCCCCGCACGTTCGATGCGGGGCTTTCCTTTTTCCACGGCAGCCGCGTCGCAACGGCACGAAGGGGATTCTCGCCCGATCAGGTCAGGTTCAGCAGGGTGACCTCGGGCCGGGCGTTGAGCCGCACGGGGGTGAGCGAGGTGCCGATGCCGCGGCTCACGTAGAGGCGGGAGCCGTTGATGCGGAAGAGGCCCTCGGGGTACGGGGTCCGCAGATGGGCGACGCTGATGTCCCGTCTGGGCAGGGTGAGCTTGATCTGTCCGCCGTGGTAGTGGCCCGCGAGGGTGAGCGCCACGCCCCGGGCCGCGGCCTCGGGGAAGACCTCCGGGCGGTGGGACAGCAGGATCGTGGGCACTGCGGGGCCGAGTCCCTGCAGGGCGGCCCGCAGATCGGGCATGCCGGCGTTCAGGTCGTCGATGCCGGCGACGGCAAAGGGGCCCTGCGCCGTCTCGATCACCCGGTTGGCGTTCCGCAGCAGGGGGATCCTGCTGTGCCGGAAGAGCGCGTCGAGCTCGGCGTTCCGAACGTACCAGTGGTCGTGGTTGCCCGGCACGGCGAAGGTCCCGTACCGGGCGCGGACGCGCGCCATCTCCTCGAGGCAGTCCGGCAGGAAGGCGCTCGAGTTGGTGACGTAGTCGCCGGTCAGGACGAAGAGGTCCGGTTCGAGGGAGATGACCTCCTCGGCGTAGCGACGCATCTCGCGGCGCGTCATGGTCAGCCCCGCGTGGATGTCCGTGAGCTGGACCACCCTCAGCGGCAGGCCGAAGGGAACCGAGAGCTCCTCCACCTCGTAGGCCCGGCCGGCAAAGGCGGCCCCGTAGCCCGACAGGACGAAGGGGGTGGCCGCAAGCGCGCCCACGCCGGCTTTCACGAAGCGGCGCCGCCCCGTGTCGACGGGAGGCGAAGGCGCCCGGCCGGTCGTGTCGCGCCAGAGCTTCGCCGCCCGGCGGCCCAGCTCGCCGGCGCACCGGGACGCCAGGAGGATGAGGGCGCAGGTCAGGGACCCGACGCTCCACAGGGAGGGCATGTAGAAGAGAACGGCCTGCAGGGCCGGGGGCGGGTCGAGCCACGCCAGGGGCCTCGCCAGGACGAACCCGCTGAGGGAAAAGAGGGTCACGATGGCCAGGCCCGCCGCGCCGACGGCCCAGGAGGCGGCGCGCCGCGAGAGACGGGTCGACCGGATGGCTTCGCGGAAACGGACGAAGAGGTAGATCTGGGCCAGGACGGCAAGGGCCAGAACCAGGACGCGGTAGGCCGAAGAGATCAGTTCCAGTGTAACCGGCGAGAAGGGCATGCCGGGGCTCATCTCGTTCATCGTAGGCAATAAGATAAACAAGGCATGGCGAAAAAGCAAGCCCCATGCCGTCGGTCGTCGGTTTGTCCTTTCCTTTCGGCGCCTTGGGTCGGCATATCGGACGATGGACGCAGGAAGCGGGCCGGGCCGGCCCCGTGCGGGCCCGTTTTTTTTGGGGCACGCCGGCGCTATTTGTACTACAATACGCCGCAAACGACCTGACGGCCCGCAGGCGTAAGCGTTGCTTCCCGGGGATCGGACATGAAGACCCGCTTTGCAGAGAAACTGGCATCGACCCGCGTCACCTTCCGCACGGCCCTGTCGACGCTTCTGGCCGTCATGCTCATCGGCACGGTCTGCCTCCTCGGGGGCCTCTCCTACTACAACCTGAAGCGAAACGCCGACACGCTCTCGGCGCAGGTGCTCGACGAGAGCTCCCTGCGGATCCGGCACTGGGTCGGCACGCTGCTGACGCGCGCCCGGGACCAGGGCGAGATGAACCGCCAGCTCCTGGGCACCGTCCGGATCACGCCGGAGACGCTCAACTGGCTGACCCGCCACCTGCAGCGGGTCATGGAGACGCAGAGCCACTTCACGTTCCTCTCGGCCGGCTTCGAGAGCGGCCTGATGCTGTCCGTCGAACGTCTCGAGGTCGGCGGGTTCAGCATCCGCGAGGCCCGGTACGACCGCAGGGCCGGCAAGGCGACGATCCTCGACTTCACGCCCGAGGACTACCCGCAGCGAAAGGCCTACGACCGCCGGGAGTTCCCGCTGACCGGCGAGAGACGGATGCCGGAATGGTACACCCTGGCGCGCGACGCCGAGGGGCCCGTCTGGACCGAGGGGCGCACCCTGCGCAGCGGCGCGAAGGCGGTCCCGGGCATCAGCCTCGCAACGCCCGTCTACGACCGGGACCGGCAGTTCATCGGCGTCACGACGGTCGACATCGACATCAGTGCCATCTCCCGGTTCCTCAACTCCAACCCGATCGGCAGGGACGGGTTCGCCTTCATCATCGAGCAGACGAAGGACGGCGCGTACCGGGTGCTCGCCCACCCGCAGCCCGCGATCCTCACCCGGGAATACCGGGACGAGCGGGGGCGCACGCAGTTCGAGTTCACACCCTGGCAGAAGCTCGGCGACGAGAAGGTCGTGCGTTTCATGGAGAAGTTCTCGCAGGACGGCAGCTACCTGGGCCACGACCTCCGGACGTTCCGGTTCAGCGCCGGCGGCCGGGACTACTTCGGCAGCTACCGCCGGATGGCGGGCAGCAACGTGCCGGGCTGGGTCATCGCCCTGGTCATCCCCTACGGCGAGATCATGGGGGCCGTGGACCGCAACAACCTGGAGACCATGGCAATCGGGATCGCCGTCTTCTTCCTGATCCTGATGTCGAGCGCATGGATCTCGGCCCTCGTCGCGAAGCCCCTGCGCCGGATCGCCCTGGATTCCGAGGCCATCGGCCGCTTCGAGCTGGAGCCCCGGCCCCTGGAGCGCTCTCAGATCAAGGAGGTGGACCAGCTGATGGTGGCCACCCACGACATGAAGCGGGGCCTGCGCTCCTTCGGCAAGTACGTGCCGGCCGACCTGGTCCGCGAGATCCTCGCCTCGGGGGGCGAGGCGGAGCTGGGCGGCCGCAAGACCCACCTCACGGTCTTCTTCTCCGACATCGCCGACTTCACGGCGATTTCGGAGCAGCTCGAGCCCGAGGCCCTCGTCGAGCAGCTCGGCGAGTACTTCGAGGCCATGAGCGCCGCCCTGAGGCGGCAGCCCCCGGGAACGCTCGACAAGTTCATCGGCGACAGCATCATGGCCTTCTGGGGGGCCCCCACCCCCAACACCGATCACGCCGTGACGGCCTGCCGCGCGGCGCTCGCCTGCCAGGACGAGCTGAAGGCCCTGCAGGAGAAGTGGAAGCAGCAGGGCAAGCCCCTGTTCCACCAGCGCATCGGCATCAACTCGGGCGAGGTGATCGTGGGCAACATGGGAAGCGCGAGCCGATTGAACTACACCGTGGTGGGCGACACGGTGAACACGGCGAGCCGCTTCGAAGGCCTCAACAAGCTCTACGGCACCCGGATCATCATCGGCGAGAGCACCCGGGCCCTCGTGCAGGATCGATTCGTCGCGCGGCCCCTCGACTTCGTCTCCGTCAAGGGAAGCGCCCGGGGGGTGCGGATCTACGAGCTGATGGCCGAGGCGGCGGCGGCCGACGAGCGCACGCTCGCAATCGCCCAGCGTGCGGAAACGGCACTGGATTTCTACCTCCATCGCCGCTGGGACGACGCCCTGGAATGCTGCCGGATGATCCTGGAGCTCAATCACGGCGACGAGCCCGCCCGGATCCTGATGGAACGCTGCCGGCGCTACCGGGAGACCCCGCCGCCCGAGAACTGGGACGGCATCCACCGGATCGAAAGCAAGTGAGAGCGCGCCCGGCCCACGGGTCGGCCGCCCCCTCTTTTTCTCCTTTCGCAGCCGGCATGTGCCCGGCTGCCGCATCGCCGCCCGCCGACGGAAAAAAGTTCTCTCCACGGTAAACCGGATCCCCGCCGGAGCGTTTTTCTCACCAGGGATTGCCTTTTCACACCGGCACCCGGCGACCTCGGCCACCGGACCCCGTTGTCCCACCCCGCAGGCTGTGGGTTCCCCCGATGCCGGTGCCCGGCAGGAGACGAACATGAACGCATGGAAACCCTTCCGGTTTGCCGTTGCATGGTGCCTGGTCCTTCTGATCGCCGTGCCGCCCGCGATCCTTGCGCAGGAGCCGGGCGCGAAGGCGCCCGCAAAGGCGTTCTCTCAGGCGGAGCTGGACCAGCTGCTCGCCCCCGTCGCGCTCTACCCCGATTCGCTACTGGCCCACATCTTCATCGCAGCCACCTATCCCCTGGAGGTGGTGATGGCGGAGAGATGGGCACGGGAGAACAGGAACCTTCCCGCCGATTCGTTCAACGCCGCCCTCGACCGGCAGCCCTGGGACGCCAGCGTGAAGGCCCTCGCGCCCTTTCCCGACGTCCTCGAGATGATGAGCCGGAAACTGGACTGGACCCGGAGGGTCGGCGACGCCTTCCTCGCCCAGCAGGCCGACGTGATGGACACGGTCCAGAGGCTCCGCATGCGGGCCCACGACGCGGGCAACCTCAAGTCGACGGAGCAGCAGAAGGTGATCGTGGAGCGGGAGATCATCCGGGTCGAGCCGGCGAACCCGTCGATCGTCTACGTGCCGGCCTATGACCCCTGGTGGGTCTATGGGCCCTGGTGGTGGCCGGCCTACCCCCCGTACGTCGTCTACCCCTATCCCGCGGGCATCGCCATCGCCCCGGGGTTCATCTGGTTCGGGGCAGGCCTCTTCGTGGGGGCCTATTGGAGCAGCTGGGGGTACTGGGGCTGGCGCAATCACACCTGCTACGTGAACCGCTCCACCTATCCCCATGGCGGCCACGGGGGCTACGGCAGCGGGGCCGTCGGCGGGGCCTGGGCGACACGGCACCAGGGCGCAGCCGGAGGGGTCGCGGCGGCACAGCCCTGGCAGCACAACCCCGCCCACCGCAGGGGGGTGGCCTACCGCGACACGGCAACGCGCGATCGCTACGGCCGCACGGACCGGGCGGCCGTCGAGAGCCGGCGGGGCTTCCGCGGCTTCGAGAGCAACGGGATCGAACGCGGCGGCGGGCGCACGGCCGGCGCCGGCAGCGCCGTGCCGGCCTCCCGCGGGACCGCGAGACCCGACCCCTCGGGCGTGCGCGACGCGCTGTCGGCGAAAGCGGGGAGGGCGGACGCCGCGATCGGCCGGTCGGGACGTCCCGATGCCGCGGTCCGCGGCGGGGGGGTCTCCGACCGGGCAGCCCGGCCCGACAGGATGTCCGGCCGGACGGGCAGGCCGGACCGGGACGGACGACGCGAGGCCGGATTCGCACAGGCAGGACGCGAGCGGCGCACGACGGACAGGGCCAACCTGGAGCGCGGCCTCTCGGGGCGCGCCTTCGAGGGGATCGGCCGGGGCGGCGAGGTCCGCCGGCAGAGCACCTGGGGCCGCGAAAGCCTCAACGCGGCACGGACAGGCGGCGCGAGGGCGGGCGAAGTCACCCGCGGCTCCCCGCAGGGGCGCGGCAGGGTCGGCGAGGCGGTCCGCAGTTTCCCGCAGGGCGGCAACACCCGGGGCTTCCCGCACGCCGGTGCGGCAGGGGGCGGCGCCGTCCGGAATTTCCCGCAGGGAGGATCACGAGTGGGCGATGCCGTCCGCGGCTTCCCGCAGGGTGGCGGGGGCGTGGGCGGCGGGCTCTTCCGGGGCGGCCGCCGTTGAGATCGGCCATGACATCGGGACGTACCGTGCGAAGTCCTTTCCAACCGCAAAAAGCCCCGCCGTGCGGCGGGGCTTTTTCGCAGGGGAAACAGCCTTGACGGCTTACTTTCCGGGTTTCGCCGAAGCTCCGGCGGGTTTCTTCCGGCTCCTCGCCTTTGCGGCGGCCGCCTCCTTTTCGAGCTTTGCGATCCGTTTCTTGAGCGCATCGATCTCCTTGAGCAGCGGGCCGTGGAGCCTGGCCTGGGCATCGGCCATCATCTGCTGGATGCGCCCCTCCAGGTCCTTCGTGGCGGCCTTCGACTTCGCGAGAAGCTCGATCATGAGCGCCCTGCCCTCTTTCTCGGTGAGTTCGCCCTTCCGGATCAGCTCCGCCACGGTCTCTTCGACCTTCTCCTTGCCCAGGTAGAACAGACCGACCCCGAGCAACCGCGCTTTCTTGATGAAATCCTGCATGGGGGATCCTCCTTTGGTTTTGCTCAGGATAGCGCCCCTCGGGGCGCAACGCAAGAAAAAGGAGCCCTCCTGTGCCCGCCGGCCTGAACTCCGGCGCCTATTCCCTGACCAGAAGGATCGAGCAGGGCATCCTGCGGATGATGCTGTCGATGCCCCGCCCGTAGAGGAAGTGCTCGAGGCGGCCCTCCTCGTGGGCCGTCAGGATCACCAGGTCGATCCTTTCACTGCCGATGGTCTTCAGGATCTCCTCTCCCGGATCGCCCTCCTCGATGAACTCCCGGATCGTCATGCCCTTCATTTTCTCCGAGTTGACGATGTCCTCCAGTTCCGCCTTGACCCTCGCCATCTCCTTCTTGTACTGGTCCTCGTAGTGGATCGTGGGCAGGTTCCACCCCTTCTTGAAGGGGTTTTCGACGACGTGCAGCACGGCAAGCTCGGCGCCGTACGCCTGGGCAAGGGAAACGCCGAAGCGCACCGCCTTGCGGCAGTACCGTGTCAGTCTGCTCACGACGAGGATTCGATGGATCCCTTCCATGGCCCGCCTCCTTTCCGTCCGGGCCCGGAGCTGCCGCACCCCAGGTGGCGTCCCGGGACCCGGCTACTTCGTGGGGCAGATGTCGTCCAGCCAGAGTTCCTGGCCGCCGATGGAAAACTCCCGGATGGCCCCGTCCAGCACGATGACGCCGCGCCAGTTGTTGCCCTGCTGCGTCGCCGTCACGGTCACGGCCGCGCCCCCGAGGGTCGTGCCGTTCAGGGCGACCAGGTTGCCGACATTCCGGAAGTCGCCGTTGACCATCACGTTGTTGTTGCCGCCCAGCTCGGCGAACTTGAGCGTGATCTTCTTCAGCGGATAGTCGAACTTGAAGCGCAGGTTGACGTTGTTGGCGTTGATCTCCCGGCCGGTTCCGCCGGCGCGGGTGCCGGCGTCGATCCGGGCCTTCCCGTCGGTCGTCCAGCTCCCGTTCGCCCACTGGAACCGCTCGACGGCGAGGTTCGTCCCGCTCGTGTAGAAGGTTTGACCGACCGCGAACTGCGTGCCCGGCGCCACGTCCTCGAACCGGACGCAGCACCCGGACACCAGCATGACCAACAGGACCGCGAAGACGATCTTCCGCACGGCTGCCATGGCATCAACCTCCTTCCCTCGTGGGCTGTTCCGTTTCCCGATCCAAGACAACGGGCCGCGGCCGGGAGCCGGCTCTGCACGTTCTCCCGACTACCGGGCCACGGCTTTCTTCAGGGCCACGATGGCCGTCTGGTTGTCGCTCGTGGCGAGCACCACCCGGACGGGGGCCTTCTCGGAGCTCATGGTCCCGTAGAGCTGCCTGATGTTGATCCCCTTTGCCGCCAGAAGGCTCGTCACGCCCTTCAGGGCGCCCGGCTTGTTGTCGAGCTCCACCTGGATCTCCTCCCTCTCCTCGAGGGCCGTGAACCCCTTCTGCCTGAGCAGGTCGCACGCCCTTCGGGTTTCGTCCACGACCAGCATGACACGGGCCTTGCCGGTGCCCGTCATCCCGTAGCCCGCGACGGCCTCGATGTTGATACCCCGGTCGGCGAGAGCATCGGCCATCCGGTTCAGCACGCCGACCTCGTCGTCCACCGTCACGTAGATCTGCTTCGCCAATGCCGCTTTACGGATCATGTCAGCACCTCCTTGCCGAGTGACTGTGTCGCGTTCTTCGTTCGGGACGGCATGCAACCGGCGGGGGACCTTCCCCCGCGGCGCCGGCGCGGGGCGGAAGGCTTCACCCCCTGCGTTCGACCGCAATGACGTCGGGACAACCTGCTTGATCTTCGATGACGGCTCCGTCGGGCGGGTTCGCGCCGCAGGCGTCCGGCGGCGAGTCCCGGTTCATGACGGCACGGGTGCGGTTGACCGGTTTCGGTCCGGGTCACACGACGGGACGGGAGGGGGGGGAAGAACACAAGCGGCATCCGGGGGATTACATGTCCCGCCTGATTCTTTGATAGGGCAAAAAAAAACGGATGTCAACGGCTATCTCGGGATCCGGGCGGCGAGCCGGTCCTGCGCCGACCCGGCGGCCCGGGAAGAGGGGGTTGGAAAAAAGCCGTTTTTCTGATAACTAGTGCGTAGGCGGACCGCAGGCAGCCGCCGTTGCACCTTGCGAGGAAAGGAATCCGGTGGCGTCCAACGTTTCGATCCTGTTCCGGCTGATCAGCAGCTATCTCCTGATCATCGTCGTCGTCCTGCTGTCCGGCCTGTACACCATCTGGAACCTGAGCGAATTCAACCGCCTCATCCGGGTCGTGACCACCCACGACACGCGGATGATCGAGCTGTCGCAGGACTGCCAGGACCTCCTCATCAGCGCCAACGCGTCGGAGAGGAAGTTCTTCGTCTCGGGAGACGAGACGTACCACCGGCAGTTCAAGGACCACGAGGGCGCACTCAACGGCAAGCTCACCGAGCTGGCCGCGCTCGTCGACACGGGGAAGAAACGGGAGCTCCTGGAGAGCGTCCGCGGGGCCCACGGGCGCTATGGGGCCCTGTTCGACGACATGGCCGCGGAGGCGGGCAGCCGCCGGGTGCCTGCCGACGAGGCCGCCCGGTACCGCATCGAACAGGACCTGATCGTCGCCGACACGGGGCAGATCCTGCGCGAACTGACGAGGATTTCCTCCGACGAGCGCGACGACAAGCTCCGGGAGATCGAGGCCAACTCGGTCCGCAGCGCCGACGCGATCCTGATCTCGCTCGTCGTGGCGGTGGTCCTCATGATCGCGATCTCCGTCCTGAACACACAGTCCATCAGCGTCCCCATTTCCCGGCTGCGGGAGAAGACGAAGGCCGTCGCCCGGGGCGATTTCGGCGACCCGCTGGACATCGGGTCGCCCCCGGAGATCCGGGAGCTGGCCTCGGCGTTCAACGCGATGTGCGACCGGCTCCGGGAGCTCGACCAGATGAAGATCGATTACATCAGCCACCTCTCCCACGAGCTGCGCACGCCGCTGACCGCCATCCGGGAGGCCTCGAGCATGCTCGAGGAGGGCCTCTTCGCGGAGATGCCGGAGAAGCAGCGGGAGCTGCAGACCCTCATCCGCGAGGACTGCGAGCGCCTGATCCGCTCCGTCACCCGGCTGCTCGACTTCTCGATGATGGAATCGGGCATCATGCACCTGACGGCGCAGGACGCGCCCCTGCAGCCGCTCGTGGAGCGAAACCTGCAGCGCTTTTCCGCCGTGGCCCGGCGCAAGCGGATCGACATGCAGATCGACATCCCGCCCGACCTGCCCCCGATCCGGATGGACGCCGAGAAAATCGAGGTGGTCGTCGAGAACCTGCTGAGCAACGCCCTCAAGTTCACCGCCGACGACGGGCGCATCACGATCTCCGCTCGGCGACGCGGCGACGAGAAGATCGTCGAGGTGGCCGTTTCCGACACGGGCCGGGGGATCCCCGAGTCGGGGCTCAAGGAAGTGTTCGAGAAATTCAAGCGCGTCGACGACGGCAAGGGGGCCGTGCGGGGAACGGGACTCGGGCTTGCCATTGTGAAACACATCATCAAGGCACACGGAGGTCGCGTATGGGCCGAAAGCGAACTCGGCAAGGGAAGCACGTTCACCTTTTCCTTGCCTGTCTGATCCTCGCCGCCGCCTTCGGGTGCACCGGGATCCAGGGGATGCTCTCGAAGCCGGATTACTGGCAGGCGGATCAGCACATGGAGGCCGGGAATTTCGATGCCGCCGTCGCCCGGTATCGCGAGATCAACGCCCTCTACCCGAGGACGGCCGACGAGGGGCTCTTCAAGATCGGATGCATCCAGGCCCATCCCCGCAACCCGAAGAAGGACTACGCAGCGGCCATGGAGACCTTCCGGCTGCTCGTCGCCGAGCATCCACGCAGCGCCTACCGCACGCCGACGGACGCCTTCATCGCGGTCCTGAGCGATCTGGCAAGCCGGGAGAAGGAACTGGCGGCCAAGGAGAGGGAGCTGGCGAGCCGGGACAGGGGGGCCCCGGCCCTGAAACGGCAGGTCGACGCGCTCGAGCGGCAGGTCGACGCGTTGCAGAAGCAGATCGAGCAGATGAAGGAAATCGACCGGAGTCTCGAGGAGAAGCGGAAGGCGATGCCTCCCCGCAAGTGAGGGTGAGCCATGCAACGAATCCTGATCGTCGATGACGACGTGAGCGTTCTCAAGGTGCTGCAGATGCGCCTGGAATCGGAGCAGTACGCCGTCACGGCGGCCTCCGAGGCCCGCGAGGCCAAGAAGCGGCTCGAGGAGGAAACGTTCGACATCGCCCTCTTCGACCTGCGGCTCGCCGAGGGCAGCGGTATCGAACTGATGAAGAGCATCCGCGATATCGACCCCGACCTGCCGGTGATCATCCTGACGGCCTACGGGACGATCGAGAGCGCCGTGGAGGCCATGAAGGAAGGGGCGTACAGCTACCTGACCAAGCCCTTCGACAACCGAGAGCTGCTCGTCCAGATCCGCAACGCGATCGAGAAATGCAGCCTGTCCCGGGAGGTGAAGCGCCTGAGGAGCATGGTGCGGGCCGACCTGGAGGGCTCGGACATCATCGCGCACAGCGAGGCCATGAGGCGGGTCCTCGACGCCGTGGCCCTCGCCGCCGAGACGGATTCCAACGTCTTCATCAGCGGCGAGAGCGGCACGGGCAAGGGGATGGTGGCCCGCGCCCTGCACAGGCTCAGCAAGCGCAGGGACCACCCCTTCGTCGGCATCAACTGCGCGGCCATCCCCGCCACCCTGCTGGAGAGCGAGCTCTTCGGCTTCGAGAAGGGGGCCTTCACGGGCGCCGTGGCCAGCAAGAAGGGCCTCTTCGTCCAGGCCGACAAGGGCATCATCTTCCTCGACGAGATCTCCGAGATCCCCCTGTCCATGCAGGGCAAGCTCCTCAAGGCCCTCGAGGAAAAGGAATTCTACCCCCTGGGCTCGCACAGGACCGTGAAGGTCGACGTCCGGATCGTTTCGGCGTCGAACAAGGAGATCGCCAGGGAGGTCGAGTCGGGGGCGTTCCGCAGCGACCTCTTCTATCGCGTCCACGTCGTGCCGATCAAGGTGCCCCCGCTCAGGGAGCGCAAGGAGGACATCCCGGTGCTGGTGGAGCACTTCCTGGCGAAGGTGGCGCAGAAGCTCGAGAAGCCCGTCAAGTCCCTTTCGCCCGGCGCCATGCAGAAGCTCATGATCTACTCCTGGCCGGGCAACGTCCGGGAGCTCGAGAACATGATCGAGTGCGCCGTCGTCATGTCGACGGAAAACGTGATCCCCGAGGATCTGATCATCGTCCCGGGACGGACGGACGACAAGATTTCCTTCAAGCCTCTCAAGGAGAGCAAGCAGGACTTCGAGCGAAACTACCTGGTCCAGCTCATGCAGATCAGCCGGGGCAACGTCAGCCAGGCTGCCAAGCTCGCGGGCAAGTATCGGGCCGACCTCTACGAGCTGCTGGAGAAGTACGCCATCGACCCGCTCGACTTCAGGAAAGGCTGAGGGCGAAGGGCGTTTCCGGGCGGTTCGAAGGGAAAACCCTTCACAAACCACGGGCCCGTGGGAGGGATCCGGGGCGGCACGAGCCCCGGTGCGAGGGGAATCAAGGGGTTGCAATAACGGGGACAAGTGGTACGGGCCTTGCTGTACCATCGCCCCATCAACAACAGCGGTGACGGCCAATGCGAGTCCTGGTTGTAGACGACGACCCGTTCATGACGGAGATCCTGAAGCTCTACCTCGAGCGGGCGGGCCATGAAGCGGACACCGCCGAGAACGGCATGAAGGCCCTTCGCCTGCTGGAGAGCGTCCCGTTCGACGTCGTCATCACCGACGCCGTCATGCCGGAGATGACGGGCTTCGAGCTGTGCCGGGCGGTGCGGGAAAAGTATCCTCACATCCGGATCATCGGGATGACCGGGCATGTCAACGTAAACGATTTCGAGAAATCGGGCGCCCACGCCTGCTTCTACAAGCCGGTTCCCTTCCACGAACTGCTCAAGGCGATCCAACGCCTCTGCCGGACCGACTCCACCGCGGCGATGCAGTGATGGGTGAAGGGAAAAACATACGCGACAACTATCCTGAATCACTGATGTTTTAAAAACGCACCCGCGTTTTGTGTAGGAATGCCCCTTCAATCAGACCCGCTTCTTCCGCCCTGGCGGGCATGTCCATTGCACCATAATAATCAATAAAATCGGATACCTGCATTCCTCACTCCCCCGATGGTATGCTCGTTGCCTATATGCTCCGCGCAGGCGCATCACCGGCCTCTTTTCCCGGAATGACGTTCAGGAGCGACTCATGGCAACGACAAGACGACCCTCCCCTCGAAGGATACACCCCGGCCCCCGGCTTGCGCTGCTTGCGCTTCTGATCCTGCCCTTCTTCGCCACGCAGGCGGGGGCGGCGGCCGTGACGCTGGCCTGGGACGCCAATACGGAGGCCACCGTGGCGGGCTACAAGGTCGGCTACGGGACGGCCAGCGGGAGCTATGCCAGCACCGTCGACGTGGGCAACTGGACGAGCGTCAACATCAGCGGCCTCGACACGGGTCGGAAGTATTATTTCGCCTGCAAGGCCTACGACTCGACGGGGAGGGAGAGCGCCTACTCCGGCGAGATCGCCTACACGCCGCCCGCCGCAGCGTGCACCTATTCGATCTCCCCGGCGAGCCAGTCCTTCGGCTCCGCAGGGGGCACGGGAAGCGTGACGGTCAGCGCCTCGTCCGCCTGCGCGTGGAGCGCGTCGACAAGCGCCTCCTGGATCACGATCACCGCGGGCGCGGGCGGCACAGGGCCGGGTACGGTCGGGTACTCCGTGGCCGCCAACAAGGCGACGGCGTCGCGGTCCGCCGCCGTGTCGATCGCCGGCAACACCTTCACGGTCAGCCAGCAGGCCGCGACGGCAAGCACCGTGACCATCACGGCATCGGCCGGGACCGGCGGCTCGATATCGCCCTCCGGGTCGGTCACGGTCGCCTTGGGGTCGAGCAAGAAGTTCACCATCTCGCCGCGATGGTTCTACAAGATCTACGACGTCAAGGTGAACGGCGTCTCCGTCGGCGCCGTCAGATCGTACACGTTCTCCAACGTGAAGAGCAACCAGACGATCAGCGCGACGTTCAAGCGGAGGTATTAGGCCCCCAATGGCGGATCCCTCCCCGGGGAATTTCAGTTTCACGCCCCCTCTATTCCCCGGGGGGGCTTTTTCCGCCGGGCTGAGGGACCGGGAAATGCATCAACCCATGACCATGGCGCGGAACGAGTCAACCCATCAGACGGGACGCATGCGGTCCGTCATGACCATCACGGCCACCTGCGGGCACGGGGGTATCATCACGCCCTCCTCCCGGCTTTCCGTCGGCTACGGCCTGAGCAAGATGTTCGTCATCCGGCCCTGGGAAGGGTACACGATCGGCGACATCGAGGTGGACGGCGTCTCGATCGGTCCCGTGAGCATGTACATGTTCACGAACATCACGGAAAATCACACGATCCGCGCAACGTTCAGGAAACAAAGGCCCCCGGCGCCAGGCGCCCCGCGGGGTGAGGAGCTGTGACCGTGCTTTCGAAACGGAGAAACCCGCTGCCGGCCGTCGCGTTCGCCTGCTACCTGACGGTCTTCCTGACATCCCCCGCCCTGGCGGGGATGATGGGGGGCCTCGCCTCGGCACCCGAGCCGGGCGCGATCCGCGGCGGGGAACTCGACCGGGTCCAGCGGGCCCTCGAGACGGAGGTCGTTCGGTCGGCCCTCGAGGCCCACGGACTCACGACACAGGAGGCCCGCGAGCGCCTGCAGGCGATGTCCGACGAACAGATCCACCTCATGGCCCGGGCTTCGGACCGGGTCCTGGCAGGGGGTGACGGCGGAGGCGTGGTCGTCGCGGTGCTCGTCATCATCCTGCTGGTCCTCCTGATCCTTTACCTCCAGGACAAGAAAATCGTCATCCGCTGAGGGCCCCCGGGCTGCGATGCCGACGGCGCCCCGGAAGGCACATGTCTTGCACTGACTCGTGCATACAGTGTTAACGGGGGTGTTCCGCATGGGTCTTCTGGATACGTTCAGGCAGAAAAAGCCGCGCCGGGGCATCAGCAAGGCCGTCGCCATGGAGCTGGCCGAGGAATGGTCGGGCGGCGACGGTATCGACATGGAGCACGCCGTCGTGATCCATGCCCGCGACTGGCGCAAGGGCCTGGCCGACCAGTACGCCTACATCTCGAGCCTGCACGGCCTGCGCAGCCGCGATTGGTTCATCGAGTCCCAGGAGAGCCTGCACGAGGGCAGCCGCAGCTACGAGATCTTCGTCATCCGGACGAGCGACGGGGCCCGGCTGCGTTACTACTTCGACGTGACGAGCTTCCACGGCTAGACAGGCCGCCAATGCGCAAACGCCAAAAGGCCGTCCCGGGCGGGGCCGGCCTTTTCTGTCTCGTTCTTCTTCCGCATTACGCCCTTTCTCTTCTTATACAGAGTGGAGGGTTCCTGTACCCTGTACCCTGTACCCTGTACCCTTGTATGTTACCCCACTCTGTAAAATCTTTATCTCAATGGCACCCTGTAGT
>CAYZKT010000002.1:0-46180 GCA_964478885.1 uncultured Syntrophaceae bacterium
CGGCGTACTTCGTGCCGCGCACGGCGAAGCCCTTGAGCTTCTTGTCGCCGAAGACGGACCCCGCGTTGCTGCGCGCAGCGGCGCGGAAGCGCTCGACGATGAGGCAGGAATAGGGGACTCCGTTCTCGCCGGCGGGGCCGATGACGATCGAGCGGATGCGGGAGTCCTTCATCGCCTTGATCATCATCTCGTGGGTCTCGTCCGTCGTCTTGCCCCACATCTTCGAGGCGTCCCGGAACTCCACCTTGTCGTTGACGACGGAGAACCAGACGGGTTTCTTCGCCCGTCCTTTTATGTAGATGCCGTCCCAGCCGGCCCACTTCAATTCGCTCGCCAGGTGAGCGCCGCACTCGCCGTGGTTCAGAAGGCCCGTGTAGGGGTTTTTGTTGACGATGCTCGTCCTGGGGGAGACGCACATCGTTCCTGCCAGGGGCCCGGAACCGACGAACACGAAGGCGTCCTCGTCGAGGGGGTTCTTGCCCGCCTTGTACTCCGTCACGGCGAAGTAGGCCCCGAGGCCGCGGGCGCCGATGTACTGCTGATAGATTTCCGCGGAGACCGGCCGTGTCTTAAAGGTCTGCTTGCTGAGATCGATCTCCAGTACCTTTCCGAAATTTCCGCCTTTGGATGTTGCCATGGTGATCACCTCCCTTTCCGGGTCTTCGCGGGCACGACCCTCTTGCCCTCGACGTTGGGATAGAACAGGAGGCTCGCGAGGTCCTTGCCTGCCTCTTCAGGCGTCACGTTCCGGTGCGACATGTTCACGCCGATGCCCACGGGCCGGCTCATGAGGCAGGGACCCTGCGGGTTGCCCGCCTGAGCGTGGCAGGCCTTGACGCACTGGGGGTCGCCGCCGCAGAGATCGCAGATCAGGGGCTGGCCCGTGTCGGGGTTGCCGCGGATGTACTTCGCCGGGCAGGCCTCCTGGCACTTCATGCACTTGGCGCCCAGGCAGATCTTCTCGTTGAGGATGATGCCGTTGCTCTTGGCGTCGCGCGTGATCGCCTTCGGCGTTGTCGGGCAGGCCGCGATGCAGGGCGCGTCGTCGCACTGCCAGCAGATGACAGGCACATCGACGATGTCCTTGTACTTGTCGATCCAGATCCGGGCCAGGTCGGGCCGGACATTGCCGGTGTGGAACAGCGAGCAGGCCAGCTCGCAGCTCCGGCAGCCCGTGCAGTTCTGGCGCCCGGCGTAGAGGAACTTCTGCGCGTAGGGCTTGGTGCCCGGTGCGGTCTGGACCGAGTACTGGGCCTCGGCCTTCTTCGGGGCGATGCCGCCGATGGCGGAGATCGCAAGCGCGCCTCCCGCCGCAGCGGCACTCCCTCTCAAGAAGTCACGACGGCTCGTTTCCTTCTTGAGAACATCAGGCAGTTTCTTTTCTTCCATGTCTGACCTCCATGTGGATTGCCTCGTGTTAACGGCTTGACGTCAAGCGGATAAAAGGTGATCCCCCCTTTCCAGCATTTTCTTTGGTGAATCGGTTCGAAATGGCGGCTGCTGTCTTCCCGGCGAGGTACGGGGAATGTGAAAAGGCTACGGGCGGACATTGCCGTGCAGGGCGGAAAGAAGAGAAGGGGTCTGTGTGGCAATCATCCGGGATCCGTCACGATGACCGTCTGTTCTCGATCGCGTTGCGCGGCATTGCCGACCCTTGCCGAACGGATCGAGCAACGCTTCCCGCACCGATGACCCCCAGATTGTATTGACCCCGTGAATACGCTCAGGGCGGTGAACCCTGAATAAAAATCGGTCCGGGAAAGCGGAAGTGCCGTGCGTGACGGTCTTCGTTCGGGAGGCACTATACGCGTATCCCGGGAAGGAAGTCAACTTTTATTTTCTGAAAAGCGCAATTAAATCAGCTAGTTATGCCATGTTTGACATAGGCGGCCTCGTCGTGCAGAATAGCAAACGATTCCGCGGCTACTGAAATGCGGATGCGAATCAGGAGGACGAAAAGGAGCGGACATGGAGATCAAACACAAGCTGTGGCTCGAAAAGAATGACCGCGTCATCTTCGGGCCGGGACGGTTCGAGTTGCTCGAGGCGATCGAGGAGTGCCAGAGCCTCAGCGCCGCTGCGAAAAAGCTCAAGATGTCCTACCGGGCTGCCTGGGGGCGTCTGAGGGCGTCCGAGGACAGGCTGGGGATGCCGCTCGTGGAACTGACCGACAACCGCCAGGGCATGCGCCTGACAGATGAGGCGAAGAAATTGAAGGATGCCTTCTTGGAGCTGGAATTCAAGATCGACGGGCTGCTGAAGGAGTACCAGGCGAAGCTTCCCTGAAGAAGTGGGGGAAGTGAGAGAAGTGCAGGAAGTGCAGGAAGTGCAGGAAGTGGAAGAAGTGTAGGAAGTGATAGAAGTGAAAATGAAAGATGCCCGGTGTGAGAACGCCGGGTATTTTTTTGTCTCTGCAAAATGTCGATTTACAGGGCCCACGCGAATTGCTATTTTATGCGCACCCGTCTTGCGTGCGGTTCGTAAAGACGTCACCAGGGTCAGGAAACACCCAACGGTTTTCAGGAAAGAGCCAGGTTCATGAAAAAGGAGCACAAATTTTCCCTGTTCTACATTCTTCTGGCGGTCTGGGCGGTCCTGCTCATCCAGAGCTACCTCGCCTCCATGATGAGCTCGCAGGTCGTCCCCTACAGCCAGTTCCTGAAGCTGCTCAAGGAAGGCAAGGTCACCGAGGTGGCCATTTCGGCCAACCGCATCGAGGGGAAGATGAAGGTGGAAGGAAAACCCGGCGAGACGCAGACCTTCCGGACCAACCGGGTGGACCAGGACCTCTCGGAGCTGCTCGACAAGTACCAGGTAACCTTCAAGGGGGAGGTGGAGAGCACGTTCCTGCGCGACCTGTTCTCGTGGGTCTTCCCGATCGTGATCTTCTTCGGCATCTGGTACCTGCTCATGAAGCGCATGGGCGGGCAGCAGGCCGGCTTCATGACGCTGGGCAAGAGCAAGGCCAAGATCTACATGGAGAACGAGATCAAGATCACCTTCAAGGACGTGGCCGGCGTCGACGAAGCGAAGCAGGAGCTCCAGGAGGTCATCGAGTTTCTCAAGAACCCGAAGAAGTTCACGGGGCTCGGCGGCCGCATTCCCAAGGGCATCCTTCTCGTGGGGCCCCCGGGGACAGGAAAGACCCTGCTCGCCAAGGCCGTGGCGGGAGAGAGCGCCGTTCCTTTCTTCAGCCTCAGCGGCTCCGAGTTTGTCGAGATGTTCGTCGGCCTGGGCGCGGCGCGGGTCCGGGACCTCTTCGACCAGGCAAAACAGAAGGCCCCCTGCATCATCTTCATCGACGAGCTCGACGCGCTCGGGAAGGCGCGCGGGTTCGCCATGCCGGGCGGCGGCCACGACGAGCGGGAACAAACCCTGAACCAGCTGCTGACCGAGATGGACGGCTTCGACGCCAATGCGGGGGTCATCCTCATGGCCGCGACGAACCGGCCCGAGATCCTCGACCCGGCCCTGCTGAGGGCGGGGCGCTTCGACCGGCACGTCCTCGTCGACCGTCCCGACAAGAAGGGCAGGGAGGACATCCTGAAGGTGCATGTCCGCAACGTGAAGCTCGGCTCCGACGTAGACCTGGAGAAGATCGCGGGCATGACGCCGGGCATGGTGGGCGCCGACCTGGCCAATCTCATCAACGAGGCCGCCCTGCTGGCCGTCCGGCACGATAAACAGGAAGTGGGGATGGCGGAATTCGTCGAGTCCATCGAGCGGGTCGTGGCAGGTCTCGAAAAGAAGAACCGCCTCATCAACCCCCAGGAGCGGGAGATCGTGGCCTACCACGAACTCGGCCACGCCATCGTCGCCCTGTCGCTGCCGGGGACGGACCCGGTACAGAAGATCTCGATCATTCCCCGCGGCATCGCCGCGCTGGGCTACACCATGCAGGCTCCCACGGAGGACCGCTTCCTCATGAAGAAGACGGAGCTCCTGAACCGTATCGCGACGCTCCTGGGCGGACGTGCCTCCGAGGAAACCGTGTTCGGCGACATCTCCACGGGGGCGCACAACGACCTGGCCCGCGCCACGGACATCGCCCGCAGCATGGTCAAGGAGTACGGGATGAGTTCCGAGGTCGGGCAGGTCTACTTTGCCCGGGAGAAGCGCTCCGCCTTCCTCGACACCATGGTCCCCGAGGGCGGCGACTACAGCGAGGCAACGGCGGAGCTCATCGACCGAGAGATCCGGACCATCATCGATTCCCAGTACGCGGTTGCAAAGTCCATCCTTGCCGGCAAAAGGGTTGTCCTCGACCGGGGGGCGAAGCTTCTGCTGCAAAGGGAGAAGATCGAGGGCTCGGAGTTGAAGGACCTCATGGACGGGAATGCGGCCTCCTGAAGGCGGTCGTACAATGCTGTGACGCAGCCTCTCCAGCCACGCTCAAACCATGCGATAGCGAAGTGAGGAAGAGCGGAAGGCAGGAAGAGCGGAAATACGGAGAACGCGGAGACAACCTTTTGCAGGAAGAGAAAAAGAACTTGAAAAACCCGGTCTGGTCGTTCTTCTCGTCGGTCAGGCTGACCATCGCCCTGCTGATCATCATCGCCCTCGCCGCCGTCATCGGGACCGTGGTCCCGCAGCAGGAAGCGGCGAGCGAGAGCCTCCAGAAGCTGCCGCCCGCCCTGGCGGGGATCGTCAAGGCCCTGCAGGTCACCGACCTGTACCATTCCCCGTGGTTTCTTCTCCTGATGGGGCTGCTCACGGTCAACCTCGTCGTCTGCTCGCTGAACCGCCTGCCCGTTTCGCTTCGACTCTACAGGAGGAAACCGGAGCCCGACCGCGCAGGCCTCTACGAGGATCTGCCCCCGGAGCGCGTCTTCGCGGCTGAGGGCGGCACGGAGGACGCCGCGGCCCGGATGGAGCAGGTCCTGAAAAAATCCCTCGGCCCCGTCGAGCGAAAGCAGGAGGGCGAGACCGTCTGGCTTTCGGCCCACCGGGGCGCCTGGTCCTACTTCGGGGTCTACGGGATCCACGCAGGCGTTCTCGTCATCATCCTCGGCGCCGTCATCGGCTCCATCCTCGGTTTCGACGGGTACGTGAACATACCCGAGGGGGGCGCGGCCGACGCCATCGAGCTGAGGGGCGGCAAGGGGGAGATGAAACTGGGGTTCGACGTGCGGTGCGACGACTTCAACGTCGAGTTCTACGACAGCGGCATGCCCAAGCTCTACCGGTCCGACCTGTCCTTCCTGAAGGGCGGGGAGATCCGGGCCCGGGGCGTCCTGATGGTGAACCACCCCCTCGAGTTCGAGGGGATCCGCTTCTACCAGTCCACCTACGGCGCAATCCCCGGTGAGGCCGTCCTCTCGATCGAAGGGAAGGGACAGAGAACCGTCAAGCGGGCCCGGCAGGGGGAGCGCTTCGCCATCGACGGAGGGAAGGCCCACGTGGAGATCCTGCGCATCGAGGGGAACCTGATGCGGATGGGGCCGGCCGTCAAGGTCGGCATCACGGCCGGCGACAGGGCCCTCTCCTTCTGGGTGTTCAAATTCATCGAGGCCATCGAGGAGCAGAACCCGGGCATCACGAGCCAGGTGCCGCAGTTCAATGCGGGCCTCTACAGGCCCTACCGCTTCGGCCTCGAGGGGATCGAGACCTCTTTCTACACGGGGCTCAAGGTCAACCGCGACCCCGGGGTCCCGGTCGTTGCGGCGGGGGCCTTTCTCCTGGTGGCAGGCTTTCTGCTGACCTTTTTCTCATCCCACCGGCAGGTTTTCGTCCGCGTGGACCGCAGGCACGGCAAGACGCGCCTGTCCGTCGCGGCGCGCTGCAACCGGGACGCCGTGAAGCTCGATCGGGAGATCGGACGGATCGTCCGTCTCTACAGGGGTGAAACCGCATGAACACGAAAATGCTCGGCTGGGCGACGGTCATCTACCTTCTTGCCATGGCCTTCTACCTGATCCGCCTGCTGCGCGACGACGAATACTGGGGAAAGCTCGCCACGGGGACGGCCTCCGCAGGCCTCGCCCTTCACACGGTCGGCATCGTCGTGCGCTGGTGGGAATCCTACCGGCTGGGCATCGGGCACGCGCCGCTGGCGAATTTCTACGAATCCATGATCTTCTTCTCCTGGGCGATCATGCTGCTCTACCTCATCACGGAGTGGAAGATCAAGAACCGGGTCATCGGCCCCTTCGTGACGCCCGTGGCTTTTCTCTCGATGGCTTACGCGTCCCTTTCCCCCGACGAGGCGACGCGGATCCAGCCCCTTATCCCCGCCCTGCAGAGCAACTGGCTGACGAGCCACGTGGTGACCTGCTTCATGGGGTACGGCGCCTTCACGATCGCCTTCGGGCTGGGCGTGCTGTTCTTCGCCCGGCGCTTCGTTTCCGGCTCGGGGAACCCCGGGAAGGGCGGCGGGCATTTCCCAGACGAGGGGACCATCGAGGAACTGATCTACCACAGCACGATCATGGGCTTCATCTTCCTGTCGCTGGGGATCATCACGGGCTCGGTCTGGGCCAATTTCGCCTGGGGGGCCTACTGGAGCTGGGACCCGAAGGAGACCTGGTCGCTCATCACCTGGCTCATTTACGCCGCGCTGCTCCACGCGCGCCTCGTCCGCGGATGGAGAGGCAAGCGCGTCGCGATCATGGCCATTGCGGGCTTTGCGTCGGTGCTCTTCACCTACCTCGGGGTGAACTACCTCGACAGCCTGCACAGCTACCTCCTGTGACGGGGAGCTCCGACAGGAACAGTGACGAAGAAACGGAGGAAACCATGCTGCACCTGAACCGAATCGCCATCCTGCTGATCGTTTTGGGGGCCCTGCTGGGCGCACCCGCGTTCGCGTCGGCCCAGGGCGCTGCCCCGAAGCCCGACCTGGTGGTCGACAGGATTTATCTGAACCAGGAGGGGAACATTGTCGTGGACATCCGCAACGCGGGCCCGGGAGCGCTTCCCGACAACGCCTACCGGTCCACGGAGTCATACGCGGCCTGTTTCGTGATCATGATCGGCGTGCAGTTCGTGGATTACGCGACCCTGTGGTCCGCGGACCCGGACCGTGCCCTGCTCAACCCGGGCGGAGCGGTGACGTACACGAGCCCCGTCAAGATCACGGAGCCCACGGCCGTCCGGGTCTGGATGGACATCACCGAGCAGATCGAGGAGGCCAGCGAGGGAAACAACATCAAGCAGGTCCTCCTGAAACCCGAGACTGCGAAGGCGCCCGGCGACGACCCCGGGAAGGGACCCGGTCGATGAGGCAGAAAATCTTTGTCGTGGACGCCTTCACGGACCGGGCCTTCGCGGGAAACCCCGCAGCCGTCTGCATTCTGCCCGGGCCGCGAGATGACGGCTGGAGGCAGGACGTGGCCCGGGAGATGAACCTCTCGGAAACGGCCTTCCTGGAAAAACGGGACGACGGAAGCTACACGCTGCGCTGGTTCACCCCGGCCGTCGAGGTCGATCTCTGCGGCCACGCGACACTCGCGAGCGCCCACATCCTCTGGGAGACAGGGGATGCGGAGACGGGCGAGCCCGTGCGGTTCCACACCCGCAGCGGGATCCTTTCCTCGTTGAAGAAAGGCGATTGGATCGAGATGGACTTCCCCGCCGAGCCTGAAGAACCGGCCGTTGCCCCGCCGGAACTGGTCGAGGCCCTCGGCGTGGAGCCCCTGTACACGGGGCGCAACCGGTTCGACGTTCTCGTCGAGGTGGGCGACGAGCGCATCGTCCGGGAAATCGTTCCCGACATGACCCGCCTTAAGAAGGTGAACATGCGCGGGGCCATCGTCACCAGCCGCAGCCGCTCGGCGGGCTTCGATTTCGTCTCGCGCTTCTTCGCCCCCGCCGTGGGCGTCGACGAGGACCCGGTGACGGGGTCGGCACACTGCTGCCTGGGGCCTTACTGGGGGGCGAAGCTCGGCAAGACGTCCCTGTCGGCCCTGCAGGTGTCGGCGCGGGGAGGGATCCTCCGCGTCGGCCTGAAGAAGGACCGCGTCCTGATCGCCGGGCAGGCGGTCACGGTGCTGCGGGCCGAGCTTGTGGGAGGGTGACCCCTTGGACATGAAGTTGTGAAGTTGGGAAGCTGAGAAGCTCGGACATGATTCCGGCAAGGATCTGTTGAGAGTTGTCCCAAGCTTCTAAACTTCAAAACTTCCTAACTTCGCATCGCTCGTCCGAAACCGGGCCAGAGAGGACGTATCGATGGGATGATCGAAGGTGAAAAAAGCTCACTGTACGTCGGGACGTCGGGCTTCTCCTATCCCTCCTGGCGGGGTTCGTTCTACCCGGACAACATGCCCGCCCGGGACTTCCTGGCCCACTACAGCTCGCGGTTCCTTAGCCTGGAAGTCAACAGCACCTTCTACCGGTTCCCCCTCGAATCGACCCTGGCCCGGTGGCGCGACCTGACCCCCGAAGGCTTCGTCTTTGCCGTCAAGGCGAGCCGCTATATCACCCACATCAAGAGGCTCGGGGAGCCCGAAAACACGGTCGGGCCCTTCCTGGACCGGGTTCGCACACTGGGAACGAAGCTCGGTCCGATCCTCCTTCAGCTCCCCGCAAAATTCTCTTTCAATAAGGAAGTGTTAGCCTCGTTCTGTGAGGTGCTGGACAAAGGGTTCCTCTACGCCTTCGAGTTCCGCGATCCCGGCTGGTTTCGGGAGGAGACCTGTGATATTTTGAAACGGCACGGCATGGCGTTCTGCATCTATGACTTTGCGGGGTTCCGCTCGCCCGACACGGTGACGTCCGATTTCGTCTACATCCGACTCCACGGCCCGCTGAAGGAGCCCTACCGTGGCGCTTACCCCGTCTCGTTTCTGAAGGACCGCGCGAAGGCGATCCGGGGATGGCTCTCCGAGGGGAGGGCCGTCTATGTTTTCTTCGACAACACGATGGAGGGCGATGCGGCACGCGATGCTTTGAAACTATCACGCCTGATGGGCGGCGAGAGAAACCCTGAGGAAATACATTAAAGGATGAAAGCAGCCAGGCGAAGCGGGATTCTCCTGCACGTGACGTCGTTGCCGACGCCCTTTGGCATCGGCGACCTCGGGCCCGGGGCCTACCGGTTTGCCGATTTCCTGCACCGGTCCGGACAGGCGATCTGGCAGATGCTCCCGCTGGCCCCGACAGACCTGCTCATGGGCAGCTCGCCCTACAGCAGCTCGTCCGCCTTTGCCGGAAACCCCATGCTCGTGAGTCCCGAGAAGCTCGTCGAGGACGGGTTGCTGACGAAGCGTGATCTCTCCCGCCCGCCCCGGTTCCCCGAGGGTCGCGTCGACTACCGTCTTGCCGCCGCCTACAAGGAGCACCTGCTTTCGGAGGCGTGGCGGCGGTTCTCGGCCTGCTCGGGGCGCCTGCAGTACGATTACGAGGGTTTCTGCCGGTCCGAGAGGCACTGGCTCGACGAGTATGCCACGTTCAGGGCCCTGAAGACGCTCTTCGGGAAGACGCCCTGGAATCGCTGGCCGGAGGGTTTTCGCAGCCGCAGGCTGAAGATCCTGGCGCGGCACGTCCGGGAAATCGCCCCCCTGATTGAGGAGGAGAAGTTCAGGCAGTTTGTCTTCTTCAGCCAGTGGGACGCCTTCCGCGCGTACTGCAGAGGCCGCGGCATACGGGTCATGGGGGACCTGCCCTGCTATGTCCAGCACGACAGCGCCGACGTGTGGGGGAACCCAGCCCTTTTCAAGCTGGATGCCGAAGGACGGCCCGCCTTCGTGGCCGGCGTCCCGCCGGATTACTTCAGCCGGACGGGGCAGCTGTGGGGCAACCCTGTCTACGACTGGGGCGCCCACCGGAGGAGCCGGTTTGCCTGGTGGGTTGCGCGGATCCGCCACAACCTGAAGCTCTTCGATCTCGTCCGGATCGATCACTGCCGGGGTCTCGTGTCGTACTGGGAGGTGCGCGCCGGCAGCCGGACCGCAGCGCGCGGGCAATGGGTGCCGGCGCCCACGTCGGAGCTGTTCCGGGCCGTCACGCGCGATGCGCCGCGAAACGCCCTGGTGGCCGAGGACCTGGGAACCATTCCCCCGGACGTGCGCGACGCCCTCGACCGGCTCGGGCTGCCCGGGATGCGGGTCCTGCTCTTTGCCTTCGGCTCCGATGACGGGTCGGAGCATCACGCCCCACACCGCCACGTCGAGAAGGATTTCGTCTACACGGGCACCCACGACAACAACACCGCCCGCGGCTGGTTCGAGAGAGAGGCGCGCAAGGAGGAAAAAGAAAAGCTCTTTGCCTACCTGGGCCGCCGGGTTCCGGCGGGTCGTGTCCACGAGGCGATGATCCGCCTGGCGTTGATGTCCGTGGCGTCGACGGCGATCATCCCCATGCAGGACGTGCTGGGCCTGGGCGAGGAGGCCCGGATGAACAAGCCCGCGGGCAAGGGCGGCTGGTGGCGCTGGCGCTTGCTGCCCGGGCAGCCGGACCGGCGGCTTGAGCGGTGGCTGCTCGAGCTCACGGGAACCTACGGAAGGACATAAAACAGGGTTCAGGGGACAGGGATGAAGGAAGTGGAATGTTTGGGAATCGCGTGACGCTGTTCAAACTGCTGGGCTTCGAGGTCAAGCTCGATTCGAGCTGGATCGTCCTGGCCGTTCTCATCACCTGGTCGCTTGCCAAGGGGATCTTCCCCGCCTACTATGAGGACATGCCGGCGGCGAATTACTGGGCCATGGGTGTGGCGGGCGCCGTGGGGCTCTTCCTGTCCATCATCTTCCACGAGCTGAGCCACTCTCTCGTGGCCCGGCGTTTCGGCATCCCCATGAGGGGGATCACCCTGTTCATCTTCGGGGGTGTGGCCGAGATGAGCGAGGAGCCGCCCAGCGCGAAGGCGGAGTTCCTGACGGCCATCATAGGCCCCATTTCCAGCCTGGTCATCGCGGCGGTATTCTACGGCCTCCTACAGGCCGGCGAGTCCGTCGGCTGGCCCGCGGCGATCAACGGCGTCCTATTCTACCTCGTCTGGGTGAATGTCGTTCTGGCCCTGTTCAACCTCCTGCCGGCCTTTCCCTTGGACGGGGGCCGGGTGTTCCGCTCCGCCCTGTGGCTCTGGAAAAAGGACCTGCGCTGGGCCACGATGATCTCCTCGCGGGTCGGTTCGGCCTTCGGGCTCGTGTTCATCGCGCTGGGGCTCTGGGAGATCATCGAAGGCAATTTCATCGGAGGGCTCTGGCAGGCGATGATCGGCATGTTCCTGCGCGGCGCCGCCCGGTCGTCGTACCAGCAGGTGCTGACGCGTGCTGCCCTCTCGGGCCTCAAGGTAAGCCGCTTCATGACTCCCGACCCCGTCACCATCCCGCCGGATATCACGCTGCAGATCTTCGTGGAGGAGTACCTCTACCGGACACACCACCAGATCTATCCCGTCGTGCGAGGCGGGGAACTGGTCGGCTGTCTCACCATCCGGTCGCTCAAGGACGTGCCCCGGGGCGAGTGGCCCCGGCGGACCGTGGGGGAGGTGGCCGCTGGCTGCAGCGAGGCGACCGTCATCGGGCCCGAAACGGAGGCCATGGCAGCACTCAGCCTGATGAACGAGACGGGCAACAGCCGTCTCCTGGTCGTCGAGAATGGCCGCCTTGCGGGGATCGTCACGCTGAAGGACATGATGGAAGTGCTGGCCCTTCGGATGGAAATGGAAACGCCGAGATAGCGTACTGTTGACAGGGGACATCCCTCACAAACAGGAAGTTACAAAATTGAGAAGTTATGAATCTTGTATGAGCGGAAAGCCGGCAAAAGCTGTATGCATTTCCGAGCTTATTAACTTCAGAGCGTCCTGACTTCCATCCGTTCAGGGTGCCCTGCACCCGGGCATTCTCGAACAGCCTGAACGAGTCTCTCATCGGTCACGAAAGGCCGTCGGGATCACGGGCTGACGAAGGCCTTCCAGCCGGCAAGAATAGAGCCGGGGGCGAGATCAAAGGCTCCCGAAAGCTCGGCCACGGGTGTGAACCCGCAGTCGCTGCAGCGGACCTCGCCGCGGCTGCGGACGTAGCACCCCTGGGTGATCGACCCGTCGGGGTCCACATTGGCCAGCAGCCGGTCGCGGCACGTCCAACCGTTGGCGATCATCCTCTCGAGGGTGCGCCGGGAGTTGATGATCGGGTAGCCGCGCTCCTTGAGGCGGATTGCCAGGCCGATAGCAGCGCGCCTCTCGGAGGGGGCCAGCGCCAGGTCGTCCTCGCCCTGCCCGTAAGGGTAGAAGAGCTGCAGCGTCACGCCCCGCACTGCGGGTCTCTGCTTCAGCGCATCCAGCAGTCCCTCCAGGTCCCGCCAGTTTTCCCGGTTCAGCGTGCAGTGGACGAGCAGTTTCCCTTGGGGCGGCTTCCGGAGATTCTCCCACACCCGGTCGAAGGAGCCGCTCCGCAGCCGGTTGTGCGTTTCCCTCGTTCCGTCGAGACTCACCCACAGGACGTCGACGGGCACGTCGAGGGGCAGGGTGCCGTTCGTCGTGGCCGCCGTGCAGAGAAAGCGATCGCGTGCGTAGCGAGCGAGATCGGCGAAGTTCCGCTCGCCGTCGCGCCAGAGCAGGGGCTCCCCCCCCTCGAAGACGACGATCCGGCACCCGGCACGATGCAGGGCGTCGAGGGCCGCCGTGGCGGACTCCCAGCGGATGGCGGCCCTGTCAGCGTCGTCCCGCCTATGGTACGGGCAGGGCGCGCATTTCAGGTTGCAGCGGTAGGTGAGCTTGAAGCTGGCCAGCAGCGGCAGGTCCCGGCCGAGGATCTTCCTGAGGACGTAAAAACCGGCCAGACCCCTGACCCTTTCCAGGGATGTGCGGATGGGGGTGATGGAATTGTCGCTCATGGGCGTTCTGCTGTGGACACCGGCAAACGTAGAGGGGTTGCATGGAGCTCGTCACGGGGACCGCGGGTCACCGCAGCCCGGGGCGACTATAACGAAACTTCGGGGAAGCTGCAAATCATTTCCACGCCACGCCCGGGAGGGCGGCGGTCGCAGGCGCGAAGGCCGGCCCTGTTCTTTCCCGCCCGATTTTGTTAGCATGGAAGAGACGTCGGCGGGTTGGACCGTCGCGCGGAACGTACCGAACAGGAGGAGCGCCATGGAAGAACGGGTCATCGCAAGCGGCCTCACGAGGCGTGAGTTCATGAGGGCGTCCCTGGCGGGGTGCACCCTGCTGGCCCTTTCCCCCGCCCTGATCCCCGCGGAGGCATCCGCTCAGGCGAAGGGGCCCTTCGAACTGCCACCGCTGCCCTACGCGCAGGACGCCCTGGCCCCGGTCATCTCGGCCGGGACGATCGGCTTCCACTACGGGAAGCATCACCGGGGCTACCTCGACAATCTCAACGGCCTCGTGAAGGGCACGCCCTACGAGAAGATGAGCCTCAAGGATGCGATCCGGGCCTCCGCATCGAGCCCGGCGCAGGCGGCCGTGTTCAACAACGCGGCCCAGGTGTGGAACCACACGTTCTACTGGAACGGCATGAAGCCGGGGGGAGGCGGAAAGCCGGCGGGCGAGATCGGCAGACGGATCGACCGGGATTTCGGGGGCTATGAGAACTTCCGGAAGGAATTCCTCGCGGCGGCCCTGGGGCAGTTCGGAAGCGGCTGGGCGTGGCTCGTTGCGGACGGCAGGGCCCTGCGGGTCGTGAAAACCGCGAACGCCGAAAACCCGATCACGCAGGGGCTGCGGCCGCTGCTGACGATCGACGTCTGGGAGCACGCGTACTATCTCGACTACCAGAACCGCAGGAAGGACTTCGTGGAAGCCTCCCTCGACAGGTTGGTGAACTGGGCATTCGCGGAGAAGAACCTGCCAAGATAGCCGGAAGGCGCCTGCCTACTTTGCGTAGAGGGGCTGCTGCCCGCGTTCGGCCCGGTGGATGTTGTCGGCCACGATCCCGGCGATGCCCCCGATGGAAATGTCCGTCGAGCCGCCGATGTGGGGCGTCACGAAAACGTTGTGACGGAAGATCGGATCGGCCGGGTCGACCGGCTCCTCCCAGAACACGTCGAGGCCCGCGCCTGCAATCCTGCCCGTGGCGAGCGCGTTCTCGAGGGCGTTGCGATCGACGAGACCGCCCCGCGACAGGTTGATGAGGAAGCTGCCCTTCTTCATGGCGGCAAACGTCCCGTCGTTGAACAGATTGCGGCTCTCCGCGGTGAGGGGGAGGCAAAGAACGACGAAGTCCGACATCCCGAGCAGGCGCTCGAGATCCCCGCGGCTTCCCACCCAGTCCAGGCCCATCTCCCCGGCGGACGCACCGGCGGCGTCGCGCTTGACCCCGATGATCTTCATGTCCAGTGGGCGAAGCCTCCGGATCAGGGCTTTCCCGATGCCGCCCAGTCCCACGATCCCCGCCGTTTTTCCCATCAGGGTCGTTCCGCGCGGCTCGCCGATCTTTCGATTGGCAAAACTCTTCGCCATGCCGCGGACGTTGCGTGCCAGCCCGATCATCAGGTAGATCCCAAGTTCCGCCACCGAATCGGCGTTGCCGCAGGCGTCTGTCGGGACGTTGGCAACCTGGATGCCTCTTTTTTTCGCCGCCTCGATGTCGACCCCTTCCAGACCGGATCCGACCTGCTGGATCAGGCGCAGCCGGTCCGCCGTACCGAGGAGCGTCCCCGTGATGCGGGACATCGTCGGGATCACGACGTCATAACCCCGGAGGCTCTCGGGCGCATAATGGCCGAGGGCAACGAATTCCTGCTCCGGCAGCGCCGCCCGGAGCAGGCCCAGGACCCCGCCCCAGGCATTCTCGGGTGCGGCAAACAGGATCTTCATCGCGCTCTCCCTCTCACGGGTGATAAAAACTGGTTTATCCTTTCCACAGCCGGGGTGGAATGTCCAGTGAAAACGGGATGGTGCTGCTGTATGAAATGTGTTACCGTCGGTCCGTGCCGCGGGCTGCGCGACCGGGGCGGGACAAGAAAACGGAAGGGCGGGCCGGTGATGGGTCAACAGCAGAGGGAGGAACGTCCCTGGGGATATTTCAGCGTCCTGATGGAGGACGCGCAGCACAAGCTAAAGCGGATCGTCGTGTACCCCGGCAAGCGGCTGAGCCTGCAGCGGCACCGGCACCGGGACGAGCACTGGACGATCGTGTCCGGCGAGGCGCGGATGACCGTCGACGGAAGGGAGTTCACCCTGCTGAGAGGGCAGTCCGGCGACATACCCCGGGGTGCGTTCCACCGGGTCCTGAACGCGGGGAAGGCGGACCTGGTGATCGTGGAGATACAGACCGGGGACTCCTTCGATGAAAACGACATCGAGCGGGTCGAGGACGATTTCGGCCGCGCTTGAGACGAGCCCCGTGGCGGAAGGGGCGGGAGGCTGAATGTCCGCAGTCGAGAAGAATCTTGTGGCCGTCATCATGGCCGGCGGAATGGGGACGCGGTTCTGGCCGCTTTCCACCCCCGCGAGGCCCAAGCAGTTCGTCACCCTGTTCGGCGAGCGAAGCCTCCTGCAGATGAGTTTCGACCGGCTGCGGGGTCTCGTCCCTCCCGAGCGGGTCCTGGTCCTCACCAATGCCGCCCACGTCTCGCTGGTCCGCGAGCAGCTTCCGGAGCTGCCCGACGGCCACGTCGTCGGCGAGCCTATCCGTCGGGACACGGCGGCCGCCGTCGCGCTCGCGGCCGTCCTGGTGCGGGAGCGGTTCGGCGACAGCGTCATCCTGACCCTCGCAGCCGATCACCTGATCGAACCGACGGATCTCTTCCAGCAGAACCTGCTGTCGGCGGCTCGACAGGTTTCAGCCGCCGATGTCTTCTACACCTTCGGGATCCGGCCCACGTACCCGGCCACCGCCTACGGCTACCTCGAGACCGGCGAGGCCGTCGTGGACGACGGCGGCATAGAGCATTTCGAATTGAGGCAGTTCAAGGAGAAGCCCGACCTTGAGACTGCGAGGCGCTACGTGGACTCGGGGCGCTTCCTTTGGAACTCGGGCATGTTCGTCTGGAAGGCCGCGCCCATCCTGGAGGAGATCCGCACCTGGCTGCCCGGCCATTACGACGCCCTGCGGCCCCTGGGCGGCTACGACGGGACGCCCCGGTGGCAGGAAGCCCTCGAGAAGGCCTTCTCGGCCATCCATCCCATCTCCATCGACTACGGCGTGATGGAGAAGACGCGGACGCCGCTGCGGTGCGTGTCCTCCCGGTTCTCCTGGAGCGACGTGGGCGGCTGGCCGGCACTCGGTGAACTGCTTTCCAAAGATACCGGCGGAAACGTAATTCGGGGTTGCGTGAAGGCCCTCGACGCATCGGGCAACCTCGTGTTCTGCGAGCAGCCCGACGAGACGGTGGCCCTCATCGGTGTGGACGGTCTGATCGTGGTACGTTCGGGGAACCGGACCCTGGTGGCAAGAAAGGATCAGGTGGACCGCCTGAAGGACCTCGGCGATGTCTAGCCGGTTGTTTCGAGTTGGCGAACTATCTCCAGGGAGAGGGCCCAGGCCGGCAGGGGTGGCCTTCCGTCCCGGTGCCCGGACACCGTGGCGGGAAACCCTTCTATCTCGCATCCGTCGTGAAATTCGTCGCGCTGCTTGACGAGCGTACCCGCCTTTACGACGCAGTTCGAACCGAGCCTGCTGTAGTCGCACACGATGGCGCCCGGCTCGACGATGCAACCGCTTCCGATGTGACAGCCGTGAATCATTGCACCCGGGCCGATGACCACGTCGTCTTCGACGATGAGCCTGTTGTCCGGCAGGAGATGAAGGACGGTGTTCTCCAGGATCTGGACGCGCCGGCCGATCCGTACCGGCCCGTGGCTGTCCCCGATGATTTTGACGCCCGCCCCGATGATGCATTCTTCGCCAATGGTCACATCTCCCGTGATCTCCGCCGAATCAAACAGGTAAGCCGTGGGATGAACCCGGGGATGCCTGTCCCTGTAGGCATAGAGTCTGCCCATAGTCCGTGTCCTCCGAAGCGGGTAATCGTATCGGTTCAGCTTGCCGGAGGGGATCGCGATGTCACCGGCCCGGAGCCGCAGAACCCGCCGTTTGTCTTCATCCGAGGTGCTGCGGATGATCTTCCCCGGGCGGCCGACCACCACGGAATCGTCGGGGATCGCCACACCCGCCGGGATCAGGGTGCCCTCGCCGGTCATGCACCCTTTCCCCAGCCGTGCCCCCGGCATCAGAATCGTGCTGTTTCCCACTTCGCAGAGATCCCCGATCGTCGCTCCGATGACCAGGCATCGATGGCCGAAGACGACTTTCGAATGGACGGCAGCCGGGATTCCGGGGCTGCCGATCAGAACCCCGTTCTCGAGGAACAGGCTGCCGTGGCCAATACGGATGCATCCGTCCACGGACCGCAGGACGGCACCCTGTGCGATGACGGAACCGATCCCGAGATAGACGGTCCCCATCACAGCGGCGGATGCGCTGATGCCCGCCTTGCGTTCGTCCCCGTTGCGTGACGGGATATGCCCGGTGTCCTGATCGATGGGGCTTCACGCTCCAGATTACTTTCGGAGATCGAAGTTCCCGGCGGCGACGTGCTGCTTCAACTCTTCGATGAGCATGTCGAGTTCCTTCTCACGCTGCGCCTTGAACTTCAACCAGATCTGCCGGCAGGATTCGCAGCCGGCACCTCCCGTGGCTGGACCTCGTTCTTCCAGGTCGGACAGATAGGTGTCGTACCGGTGAAGGCCCTTGGAGATGATGGAGATGGTTTCAATCAGGTTGTAATCGAGATTCTTAAGCATGACTCATTCCTCCTTTCGGAGCCGGTCGTTGAAACGGAGGGTACGGGATTGTTACCCCTCGTGGAGCGGTGACCGCGGGGATCGGGAGCTGGAAGGGGGAAACGTGCGGGAAAAAGGGCGACGGGCATGTCGA
The DNA here is from genome assembly GCA_964478885.1 of uncultured Syntrophaceae bacterium. Lineage (GTDB taxonomy): Bacteria > Desulfobacterota > Syntrophia > Syntrophales > UBA2192 > UBA2192. The sequence continues at coordinate 17,778 of CAYZKT010000002.1, forward strand.
ACAGGCTGTGCAGGGCAAGATGAGTAGGAAATCCCCTGTACAAATTTTATCCCTCAGGTAAGGGCGGGTCAAGGTTTTTTTGCCCAAAATGCCCGTTAGCATTGATTTTCCGGGTCTTCTGCGCTATAGTCCGTCATCTTCATAACGCGAAAACGAGAAGGCCATGATCGCCATCGTCGACTACCGGGCGGGTAACCTGACGAGCGTTGCCCGCGCCCTCCAGCATCTGGATGTCCCCTGCGTCGTCACGGACCGCGGCGGTGATCTGCGCCGTGCCGAGCGGGTCATTTTCCCCGGCGTCGGGGCCGCAGGCGAGGCGATGCGCAATCTCCGAGAAAAGGGGCTGGCGGTCTGCATCCGGGAAGTGTTCGACTCGGGCAAACCGCTGTTGGGCATCTGCCTGGGCACGCAGGTCATCTTCGAGTACAGCGAGGAGGACAACCGGACCGAGTGCCTGGGGATTATCCCCGGCGGTGTCAGGCGCTTTCCCGCCGGCATGCGGGAGGCCGGCGATCCCCTCAAGATCCCCCACATGGGCTGGAACCGCGTCTCGTTCCGGGGCGGTCACCCCGTCTTTGCCGGGCTGCCGGAGAATGCCGAGTTCTACTTCGTGCACTCCTACTACCCGGCCCCGTCGAACGGGGCGGACGTGGCGGGGGAGACGGAGTACGGCATCCGCTTCGCCTCCGCCGTTGCGCGGAAGAATCTCGTCGCGGTCCAGTTCCACCCCGAGAAGAGCGGGCGCTTCGGCCTCAAGATCCTCGAGAACTTCAGTCGCTGGGATGGCAGCCATGCTCAGTAAACGGATCATCCCCTGCCTCGACGTGAGGGACGGGAAGCTCACCAAGGGGGTCAAGTTCAAGGGCAACGTCGACATCGGCGACCCCGTGGAAGTGGCGCGGCAGTACTACGAGCAGGGGGCCGACGAGATCGTCTTCTACGACATCACCGCCTCGTCGGAGGGTCGCGACATCATGATCGACGTGGTGAAGCGCGTCGCCGAGACGATCTTCATCCCCTTTTCGGTTGGGGGGGGCATACGCACCCTCGAGGACATGCGCAGGGTCATCCTGGCGGGCGCGGAGAAAGTCAGTGTCAACTCCGGCGCCGTGGAGAACCCGAGAATCATCAACGAGGGCGCCGTGGCGTTCGGAAGACAGTGCGTCGTCCTGGGGATGGACGTGAAGAAAGTCGAACGCAGCGCGAAGATCCCCTCGGGCTACGAGATCGTCATCCAGGGCGGCCGGAAGTACATGGGGATCGATGCCCTCTGGTGGGCGAAGGAAGCCGAGAACCTCGGGGCGGGGGAGATCTGCCTCAACTCCATAGACGCCGACGGGACCCTCGACGGCTATGAGCTGGAACTCACGCACCGGATCGCGACGCAGGTGAACATTCCCGTCATCGCGTCGGGCGGGGCGGGCCGGAAGGAGCACCTGCTGGACGTACTCACGAAGGCGAAGGCCGACGCGGCGCTCATCGCCTCCATCGTGCACTTCGGGACCTGCACGATCGCCGAGCTCAAGGAATATCTCTCCGGCAGCGGCGTGAAGGTGCGCGAGATCTGGTAACGCGCCTCCGGCGCAGGATCGAGGATCCAGGCTCGAGGTCTTTTCTTTGTGCCTCGTTCCTCGGACCTCCAACTTAGAATTCTAAGAAGTGATATCCCCACGGGGGCAGGTCCACAAACAGCCCCGGGTCCGTCATCTCGCCGCCGTCTCGTTCGAAGACATCCCCCGACATCAGATCCGTCAGCCTCCAGGTCCGTTCGGCGAGCGAAAGGCCAGGCATCCGGACCCGCCCCTGGGATGAAGTGTCCGCCAGGTTGCCGACGATCAGGTGGTGCCTGCCTGAACCGGCCCATCGCCAGGCAACGAGGCGGCGGAAGCTTTCGTTGTCGGGCCAGCCTGAGATTTCGCAGAGGGACCAGTCCCCGTCGCGGAGCCGTGCATCCCGGACGGCAGGGAGGAGCCTGGCGTAGAAGGCCCGCACGGCGGAGTCCGGCGCTTCGTCGGGCTGCCGGCCGAGTTGCACCGGCAGCTTCAGCCTGCGCCCCTCGAGCTGCCCGTCGTGAAAGAGCCGCGCACCCGGCAGCGTTGCGATGACGACGGCGGCTGCGGCGACTTTCGAGGCATCGAATACCGATGCCGCGCGCGGCTCGTCGTGATTCTCGATGAAGCGGACGAGTTTCCGCTGGTACCCCGGGTCGCCCGAGAGATGGAAGCGAACCGCCCCGGCCGGCTCGCGGACGAGGCAGTCGTAGAGCCGCTTGTCGTAGCAGTAGTCGAACCCCTGCCGCTGCAGTTCCCGTTCGAGGTCCCAGTAGGCCTCGGCGAGAAAGGTGAATCCGGGGTATCGTCCGCGGACGGCCCCGATGATTTCGTCCCAGTACTCGCGCTGCGGTTCCCGTCCCGCCCGGTCGACCCATGTCTTGCGGAAGATGCGGTTGACGAGCAGCATGGCCATGTCGCAACGCACCCCGTCGCACTGGTCGGCAATGCCGAGCAGCGCCCCGGCGGCGGCCTCGCGAAGCCCCGGGTGAAAGGCGTTCAGCTGGGCCACGTCCTGCCAGGGCGGGTAGTTGGGGTCCCGGCCGCAGGCGAAGACCCGCCCGCCCGACTGGAAGAACTCCCGCGGCGCCCGGATGAGGTCCGCCGCATCTCCGCGGATGAAGAACTCGGGGTGTTCGAGGACCCAATCGTGGTCCTGCGCCACGTGGTTCGGCACAAAATCCAGGAACAGGCCGAGCCCGCAACGGGCCAGGGCCGCGCGCGCCTCGGCAAGGGCGCCGGGTCCCCCGAGGCGCTCGTCCACGGTGTAGTCCCGGATGCAGTAAGGCGAGCCCTGGATATCGGCGGGGGTGAAATCGGGGAGGATCGTGCGGCACTCCTCGAGAAGGGGCTGAAGGCTTCGGGCCAGTCTCGTTCCCGCCGGGCTTCTCTGCCAGACCCCCATGAGCCAGACGGCATCAAAGCCCATGGATGCGATGGCTTGCCATTCGGCGGGCGGAACGTCCGACAGCGTCACACGCCTGTCGTGCTTGCGGCTCAATGCCTCAAGCCAGACCCAGGTGTTGATCTCGTAGATGAGCGGCTGTTTCGGCAGGACGGGCATGTCGGCCCCCTCCATCGGTATCGGGTTCTTTGACCCGACGTCGCTAGTGCCGGACCGGGGAGTCCTCTCCGGATGAACTGCCCCCTTTACGTTTTCTCAGGGTCTGCGAGAGAAAAACGAGTAAAAAGAAGAAAAGACCGGCGACGTCGGTCATCCAGCCCGGTTTGATGAGCAGCAATGCAGCCGTCATGAGAGCCGCCGACTCGTACCATGTCGCCCTGATCATCATGCAGCGCTGCACGGATGCCGCGAGACAGGCGACACCGAAGGCCGCCGTGCATGCGGCCAGAAGGATTGCCGGCCAGCTGCCGATCATCAGGAGTTCCGGGGCGTAGACGAACATGAAGGGGATGATGAACCCCGCGATGCCGAGCTGGAAGGCCGCTAACCCGGTCTTCCAGGGATCGGACCGCGCGATTCCCGCTCCGGCATAGGCAGCCAGCGCAACGGGGGGTGTGATGTCGGCCCGCGTCCCGAAATAGAGGATGAACAGGTGGGCGGCGATGGCCAACACGCCCATGTCGACGAGCGCGGGCGCCACCAGCGACGTGATGATGATGTACTGTGCCGTCGTCGGAACGCCCATTCCCAGGAACAGGCAGGCGATCATGGTGAAGGGCAGGGCGAGGAAGAGATACCCCTGGGAGGCGTCGACGACGAAGGACGAGAACTTGAGGCCCAGGCCCGTCATGGTGATGCTCCCGATGATGATCCCCGCGGCCGCGCAGGCGGCGGCGACCTGGACCGACCCGATCGCCCCCTCCCGCAGCCCGTCCAGGATCGCCAGGCCGAAGTCCTTCAGGGATTCCCGCCTCACCAGCGCCATGACCAGCGAAGTGAGGACCGTCACGGTTATGGCCCAGAAGACGGCGCGCTCGGGTGAATAGTCCTCCATGAGGAAATAGATGAGCGCAAAGACGGAGAAGAGGTGGTGCCAGCCCCGCCCCAGCGTGTTGCGGATGCTGGGGAGCTCGGACTTGGGCAGACCCGTGAGGCCCAGAGACACGGCCCGAAAGTGAACCTGCATGAACGTGGCGAAGAAGGCCAGCGTCGCGGGGATAAACGCGGCCACACAAACCTTGAAGTAGGTGATTCCGAGGAACTCGGCCATGATGAATGCCGCCGCACCCATGATCGGCGGCATGATCTGTCCCATTGTCGATGCCGAGGCCTCGACGCCCGCCGCGAAGTGGGCGGGATAGCCCGTTCGCTTCATCAGGGGGATCGTGAAGGAGCCCGTTGTCACCGTGTTGGCAACGGAACTGCCCGAGATCATGCCGAAGAACGTGCTCGATACGACGGCCGCCTTCGCCGGCCCTCCCCGGGCCCAACCTGTCAGAGCGAAGGCGATGTCCGTGAAGAATTCGCCCGCCCCTGTCTTTCGCAGCAGGGTTCCGTACAGGATGAAGAGCAGGATGAAGTTGGCCGAGACCCCGATCGGGACCCCGAAGATCCCGTCCGTCGACAACGCCAGGTAGGTCGAGAGCCGCTTGACGCTGTACCCTTTGTGCGAGATGACGTCCGGGAGCCAGGGACCGAGCAGGGCGTAGAGGATGAACACGATGGCGATCAGCGTGACTGATAGTCCCGTGGACCGCCTCGAGGCCTCCAGGACGAGGAGCACCATAAGGGATCCCATGACCACATCGAGGGTCTCGTAAGACCCGGCCCGGTTCATGATCGGCGTGGAGTAGAGGAAGAGCCAGATGCAGATGGCTCCCGACGCGACCAGGAAGACGCCGTCGAACACGGACATGCGATGCCACGGCGAGTGTTTCTTCGTCAGGGGGTAGAGGGCGAAGACGAGAATGGACATGAAGAACCAGTGCAGGGCGCGGTGGTCGAGGGCGAAGAAGGGGTGCGTGTAGGCGTAGTACAGGTGGTAGAGGCTCGCCGCGACGGCGAAGACGGTGAGCAGGACGTTTGCCGGCCCTTTGTAGGTCCGGACCCGTTCGAACTTTTCGAGGATTTCCTGGCCGCGCTTTTTCTCCTCCTCGAATTCGTGCTGGAGCGCTTTTTCGATTTCAGCCATGGGACCCCGAACCTACCGTTTCGCGACTCGAAGTTGAAGGAGGCTCCCGCCCGGTGCAAGGTCGGTCAATGCAACCCGCGAATCGCCCGACTCAATCACCTGCCGGCAGACCCGGCCGACCCGGATCAGGAGGTCCTGGAAAGGCCTGTTTACAGCGACTCGCGTCCAGTCGCCGTCGAAGGAGATCCTCGCCTGCGGGTGCGATTCCAGCCCTGCTCCATACCACAGATACTGCTCTTCCAACAGGATGAAGTGACCGTCCCCCTCGACCCTGAAGATGCCTCGAACGGGGGTCCCGTCGGAGGAGTGGGTATATTCGAGCCGGAAAAGACTCCCCGGCGCGACAGGCGCATGCCACAGCAGGCCGCCTTCCGGGTGGCTCAGGATCTCGAGCTGCAGGCCGCCCGTGCCCTCCGCAAGGCAGGAAGGGAGAGGCAACAGCAGGGATGCGGCAAGGACCAGTATCGCGATCGGGCGCATCATCGAAGAAAAGCCCGGCCGGGTCCCGCCCGGCCGGGCAGGGGGGCGCTACTTAAGCGCCTTGATTTCCTTGAAGTACTTCACCGAGCCGGGATGAAGGGCGATCGGGCTGTTGACGCCGTTTGCCGGCGTCAGCTGTGCCGCGACCGGGTGGATGTTGACAAGCGCGTACTTGCCCTCCTTGACGTTGCTGAAGATGGCTTTCGTGATCTTGTACGCCACGTCGTCCGGCATCTTCTTGTTTGCCACGAGCACGTTGGAGTCGCCGAGGCAGAGGATATCTTTGTCCTGGCCGGGGTAGGTTTTGGCCGGGATGGTGTTCTTGATGTAGTACGGGTATTTCTTGATGATCCGGTCGGCATTGGCCCGATCGATGGGAACGAGCACGATCTCCCGCGAGGCCGCCAGATCGAGCACGGCGGAGCCCGGGTAGGCGAAGTTGAAGAACACGGCGTCGACGACCCCGTCCTTCAGGGCCTGAACGGACTCATTCTGCGAGAGGTTGGCGATGGTCACGTCCTTGTTGAGCGTGAATCCGTGCTCCTCGAGGATGATCTTCGCCATGTTGGCGCAGCCGCTGCCGGGAACATCGATGGAGACCTTCTTGCCCTTCAGATCCCTGATCGATTTGATCCCCGACTGCTTCGTCGTCACGATGTGCTCCGGTGCGGGGTACATCTGGAAGAGGGCGACGAGGGGGAGCTTCTCCTTGAAGGGGTCCTTGCCCTGGGTGGCGTTGTAGGCAATGCTGCCCATCACCATCCCCATGTCCGACTCCCCGCCTCCGACGAGGCGGCTGTTCTCGACGGACGCGCCCGTCGATTCCGATGCGCAGCGGAACCCTTCGACGGTCTTCTCGATGATGACCGCCATGCCCCCGCCGAGCGGATAGTAGGCGCCGCCGGGGCTGCCGGACGAGAGCGTGAGGAACGTTTTCCGTTGTGCCAGGGCATCGTCCCCGCCGGTCAGCGCGAGGACGAGCATGACGGCCGCGACGCACAGGAGAGCTCGTTTCATAATCCCACCTCCATTCTGGTATTGCCTGTTTTTATAGCGGCTGATACCGGATCCGTCCAGCTTTTTCGAGGCTCGAACGGTGGAACGGCCGAGAGGCGCGCAGGCGCATGGCAGGAGTTCGAAAAAAAACGGTCAAAAGGGCGCAGATGCGGGGTGCCCTGAAAGGATGGAAGTTAGGAAGCTGCACAGTTTCTTCTTACTTCAGGCCGAGGACGTCCTGCATGTCGTACAGCCCATTCTTCTGTTTCACAATCCACTTCGCGGCGGCGATGGCCTCGCGGGCGAAGGTGTCCCGGATGAAGGAGCGGTAGATCAGCTCCACCCCGGCGCCCATTTCGCTGAAGAGGGCCGGGCTCACATTCGGCACGAGGACGCAGCGCGTCTTTTTCGTCAATTCCCGGATGCGCTCCATCTCGTCGAGCATGAACCCCATGGTCCCCATCACCATGGAGGTCTTGAACTCGGCGGCAATGCGCAGATGGGCAAGGGACGATTCCTTGTCCGTGAAGTCGATGACCACGCAGCTGTTCCGGATGCAATCGCGTAAATCGTCCACGACAGGCACGCCAAAGAAGCCCATGCGATTGAACTCGCCGGCATCCTGCCCGACAAAGTGGCTTCCCTTGACGTCCACGGCCCCGATCAGCTCGATGCCGTCCGTCTCGTTGACGAACTGCATCAGCCTTGCCCCCATCTTGCTGCTCACGCCCGTCACAATCGCCTTGACCATGGCTTTCCTCTCTTCCGACCCCGTCCTCTCTATACATGCAACGGAGCCGTTAACGCAGCCCTTTGTCGGGTGCGGGACCAAGGAGCGGCAAAACGGGGACCGACCGTCCGTGTCGTGTCAGACCTCCGGGTTCCCGCAACACGAGCCGCCCCCGGGGCTTGCGTCCGCAGTGGCACGGAGCAAGAGGGGTGCCAGAGACATGAAATTTCAAAAGGGTTCGATATAAATGGGGAAAGAGCATTCGGGCAGGAATCTCGGAGGAGGGGAAACCTCACAAAAATGTAGTACCGGCCCCGGGAGCAGACAAAATCGTCTGCCATGCGCTGCGACGGGCCGGTGCGGCGGGCTCCGCATCCCGGCGCCCGGGCACCGGGATGCGGGAAGGTGCGGCTTCCTTCCCGAAACCCGATGCCCGAATCCCGCTTCCCGTCGGTTTACCCGATCGCCTGACCGCCCCGCTCTGACGTGCGGATCCGGATGACGTCCGGGAGGTCCAGGACGAAGATCTTCCCGTCGCCGATCTCCCCGGTCCGGGCGCTCCGGGTGATGGCCTGGATGGTGGGTTCCACGAAGTCCTCGTTGACGGCGATCTCGAGTTTCACCTTCTTGAGAAGGCTCCCCGCTTCCTTCGCGCCCCGGTAGACTTCCGTCACCCCCATCTGCCGGCCCCTGCCGAGTACGTTGGAGACGGTCATCAGGTTCACGTCGACGTCTTCGAGCGCTTTCATCACGTCGTCGAGCTTGTGCGGTTTGATGATGGCGATGATGTATTTCATGGTCTCAGCCTCCTAGTCCACCAGGGTGTAGGCCGACTCGCTGTGCTGGGTCAGGTCCAGACCGACGATCTCCTTGGTCTTTTCCACCCGGACGCACATCAGGGAGTCGACGAGCTTGAAGATGGCCCAGGTCATGGCCGCCGCGAAGACAACCGTCACCAGCACGAGCATGCACTGCACCCCGAAGAGCTGGGCGTTGCCGAAGAGCAGCCCGTTGGCGCCGGCCTCGTTGACGGCCTTCTCGGCGAAAAGACCCGTGGCCAGCGTTCCCCAGATGCCGCCGACGCCGTGGATTCCGAAGACGTCGAGCGAATCGTCATACTTGAAGAACGACTTCACCCTGGCGATGGCGAGGTAGCAGAAGACGCTCGCGAACATCCCGATGAAGATGGCGTTCATGGGGTTGACGAAGCCGCAGGCCGGGGTGATCGCGACCAATCCTGCCACCGCACCGGACACGGCGCCCAGGGCGGTGGGGGCCTTGTGCGTCATCCACTCGATGACGGCCCAGGTCAGCCCCGCCGCCGCCGTGGCGACCGTCGTGGTCACGAAGGCGTTGGCCGCAAGCTCGTTGGCCGCCAGGGCGCTCCCCGCGTTGAACCCAAACCAGCCGAACCACAGCAGGGCGCCTCCCAGCACGGTGAAGGGAAGGTTGTGCGGCGTGAAGGTCCTCTTCTCATACCCGATTCTCCGGCCGATCAGCAGGGCGAGCACCAGGGCCGAGATGCCCGAGCTGGTGTGGACCACGATCCCCCCGGCGAAGTCGAGAGCCCCGAGGTCCCGGAGCCATCCGCCCATTCCCCAGACCCAGTGTCCGAGCGGGTTGTACACGAAGGTGGCCCAGAGGACGGTGAACGCCAGGAACGCGGAGAACTTGATCCGCTCGGCGTAGGTCCCGATGATCAGGGCCGGCGTGATCACCGCGAACATGCATTGGAAAATCATGAAGGCGTAGTGCGGGATCGTGGCCGCGTAATCGGTGTTGGGCTGCATACCCACGTTCCGCAGCCCGGCCCAGTCGAGGCCGCCGATGATCCCCTTGTACGCGTCGGGGCCGAAGGTCAGGGAGTAGCCGTAGAGCACCCACTGCAGCGTGATGACGCAAAGGATGATCAGGCACTGCATCAGGATGGAAAGGACGTTTTTCCTTCTCACGAGCCCGCCGTAGAAAAAGGCCAGTCCGGGGATGGTCATGAGAAGAACGAGTGCCGACGATATGAGCACCCATGCGGTGTCGCCCGAGTTCATGTTCGTACCCTCCTGAGATGGATTTGGATAATGACTGATTCAGAGTAGGGCAAATAGGGTGCCAAGAGGGGATGTGATCGTAAGGTATCGTATATAAAGAATATTATATATCACGGTTTCTGGCGGAGCAAAATATGAAACACAATAATGTAATTATAATATTATAAAATAACGATAATGTTTATTATATTGCAAGAGACACAAGAGTGAGAGAGTAGACGGTACGACGAGCGCCGGGAAACGGAAAAAAGAGGCAGGGCGTTCGCTGCCCTGCCTCTTCACTCACATGTTCGAACGGTGCGGGGTTGTCTAGCCCGTGCTCTGTTTTTTCCGATCGTCGATGTCGCCCGGGTACATCATGGCGTCCTGGCCTCGCTCCCGCGTCCGTATCCGGATCACCTCCTGGACGGGCGTGACGAAGATGAGACCGTCTCCCGGTTCACCCGTGTGCGCCGATTTGAGGATGGCCTCGATGGCGGGCTCGAGGTTGCGTTCGCTCAGGACGATGTTGACCTGGATCTTGGGCAGCATGTTTACCTGGTAGGTACCCGCTCGACCGACCAGCTGTATGCCTCCCTGGCGGCCATGGCCCCGCACCTCGAAGGTGTTCAGTCCCATGATGCCGATCTCCTTCAGGGCGTCTATGACGTCATTGACCTTGTCTTCGCGAATGATGGCTTCGACTTTTTTCAGCATGTTCTTCTCTCCATGAGTTGAATCGTGTGACGGATGGCAGGCGGTCGCTGCGATCGCACCCGGTCAGGAGTAGGATCTCTCCCCGTGTGAGCTGATGTCCAGCCCGACTTCCTCCTCCATGGGTTGGACCCTCAGGCCGATACTGGCGTTCAGCGCCTTGGCGAGCACGTAGGTCACGCAGAAGGAGTAGACCATGGTGACGGCGATGCCGAGAAACTGGATGCCCAGCTGTGCAGGGTTTCCGAAGAAGAGGCCGTTTGCGCCGCCGCCGTTGACGGACACGGTGGCGAAAAGGCCGGCGGCAACCATGCCCCAGGTGCTGGAGATACCGTGGCAGGCCCAGACGTCGAGCGATTCGTCGAGCTTGCGCTTGTCCCGGAAACGGATGGCGTAGTAGGAAAGCGGTGCCGCCACGGCCCCCACGACCATGGATGCCATGGGGGTGATGAAGCCCGAGGCCGGGGTGACGGCGGCCAGGCCGACGACCATTCCGGTAGCGATGCCCAGGGTGCTGGGCCTTCCGTCGAGCCAGGAGAGAACCATCCAGACCAGTCCCGCCGTGGCCGCGGAGGTATTAGTCGTCAGCAGGGCGTTGACAGCGACGCCGTTTGCGGCCAGGGCGGAGCCGGCGTTGAAGCCGAACCAGCCCACCCACAGCAGACCCGTTCCCAGCACGGTCAGGGGGATGTTATTCGGCTCCATCGGGGCCGATCCGAATCCTTTGCGGGGGCCGATGACCAGGGCAAAGGCCAGGGCGGAAAAGCCGGCCGCGATGTGAACCACCGTCCCGCCGGCAAAGTCGAGGACACCCATGTTCTTGAGCCAGCCGCCCTGTCCCCATACCCAGTGGCACAGGGGATCGTAGACCAGCGTGGCCCAGAGGAGGCTGAACAGCAGGAAGCTCTTGAAGCGCACGCGCTCCACGAAGGCGCCCGTGATCAGGGCCGGCGTGATGACGGCAAACATCATCTGGAAGGCCGCGAAGAGCCCCTGGGGAATCGTTTTCGCGTAGTCGGGGTTGGGCGCCGCGTCGACCCCCTGGAAGCCGATGAAGTTCAGGCCGCCGATGAGGCCGTTGATCGAGGTGCCGAACGCCAGCGAGTACCCGTAGGCCACCCATTGCACCCCGATGAGGGCCATGAAGACGTAACTCAGGGTCAGCGTGGAGAGGACGTTTTTCCTGCGTACCATGCCGCCGTAGAAGAACGCGAGGCCCGGCGTCATCAGGAGAACCAGAGCGCAGGAGACAAGAATCCAGGCTGTATCGCCCGTGTCGATTTGAGGAACCATGATTTCCCTTCCCCCTAGAAATGGAATGCTCTCCGGATTGCAAGACGCCGGCCATTTAAATTCCCTCTACAATACAAAGACTTATCGAATAAGCGGCGACATTTGATAGTACGGTAATGTATGATTATGAAAAAATAACACGAATATGTTCATTTGGACTGGTAATGGCACGTTCAGGAGGGAAAAACAGGGTCGGAAAAGTGTGAGAAGTGCCGGGGCTGACGGTCATCCCCTCTCGTTTAAGGGGGGAGAGAGGACAGGCTCGATCGATCCCGTTCGGCCGGGAAAGGCCGGAGGCGGGATAGGGCACCGTACGTGCCCCGGCACCGATCGTTCTTCTCGTTTTGGCGCTAGCCCTTTTCAGGCAGGGGCCGTTCGTAGTGCACGGCGGCGAGCCCCAGGATCGACAGCGCAACAACCACGGCCAGCAGAGGGTAGGTGAACCATGCCGTCAGTCCAAGCACCTTGATGACGGCGATGGCGCCGATCGCGCACAGGAGGACGAGAATCTGCAGGAGAATGACCTTCATGGTTTTCATCGCGTTTCACCTTTCTTGGCCGTGTCTTTCCCAGGCCGACTGTCATCGTCGTCCCCGGCGGCCGCTTCAACCGTCTCCAGAGGCGATTGGATTTGGAATCGCCTCGATTTTTCGGTTCGTCCGGCCGCTGCGGAACCGTTTCCATGCCGCGGCAATCCTCTACACTCCGTTCGCGCAGCCATATAAAAAGCCGCCGGCCGAACAAACTGTCCGACTGGCGGCCCGACCATGCCTTCTATCCCTTCAGGACTGACCCGCAGGCCCATCCCGAACCCTCACCCCCCATGCATCGCGGGATGCACGGCTTGCCATCGCGTGTAGTGTCGACTTTACCGTTCCGGGAAGAGATCCTCCTTCGTGTGAGCGGCCGTGGTAATGCGATCCACAAAAAAAACCGCCAGTCGAACACGAGGTTCGACTGGCGGCCCGACCATGCCTTATCTGTCACCTCCGGAACGCAGCATCGTTCCGGACCCGAAAGCTATTCAATTTCGGCTTGTTCTTACCACACCCGCAGGCACACGACAAGAACAAATTGCGTGAATCCCGACGAACGCGGCAGCGGGTTCCTTCTCAATATTTGTTCCGCTTCGCGGCGCTCCTCGGTCACCTGCTATTCCAAATCGGTCTCGTCAAAAAGGGTTAGATGCGAGTCACTTGAACGGATGGAAGTTAGGAAGTTGAGAAGCTCGGAGAAGCCGGCAGCATGCAATTTGTTTTCAATTCATCCAAGCTTCACAATTTTTCAGCTTCTCAACTTCTTTCTCGGCGCGCATCGCGCGCTAAGAAATGAAGGGGAGATCGTCCTGCTGCGGTTCGCAGGATAGCCTGTCCTCCATGCAGAACTTGTCGAGCTCTTCCTCGACGGGGATGGGGTACTTGCCGGAATAGCAGGCCAGGCAAAAGCTCCGGGGGTCCATCTGGGTGGCCTCCACCATGCCCCTGATGCTGAGGTAGTAAAGGGAGTCGAGCCCGATGAATCGTCCCACGGCGTCCACCGCGCCCTTCTCGGCCGCGACGAGTTCCCCCTTCGAGGAGAAGTCGATCCCGTAGGGGCAGGGGTTGCGGGTGGGGGGGCAGCTGATGGCCATGTGGATTTCCTTCACGCCGATCTGCCGGAGGTTGCGGATGCGGTTGCGGCTCGTGGTGCCCCGGATGATGGAGTCCTCGACGATGAGGACGCGCTTTCCCTGCAGGAGAGGCTTGACGGGGTTGAGCTTCACGCGCACGCCGAAGTCACGGATCGCCTGGGAAGGCTGGATGAACGTGCGGCCCACGTAGTGGTTGCGGATCATGCCCATCTCGAAGGGCAGCTTGCTCTCCTCGGCATAACCGAGTGCGGCATAATTCCCCGAGTCGGGAAAGGGCATGACGAGGTCCACGTCGGGGCAGTACTCGCGGGCCAGCTGGTGGCCGAAGCGCTTGCGGCAGAGGTAGACGTTCTGGCCGAAAATGTGGCTGTCGGGTCGCGCGAAGTAGACAAGCTCGAAGATGCAGTGGGCGGGCCGGACCTTCCGGAACGGCTTGAGGCTGCGCATCCCCGTGTTGTCGACGATGACGATCTCGCCGGGCTCCACGTCGCGCACGTAAGTGGCGCCGAGCAGATCGAAGGCGCAGGTCTCCGAGGCGACAACGGTCGCCTCGCCGAGCCTGCCGATCGCCAGGGGCCGGAACCCCCGCGGGTCGCGGGCGGCGATGACCTTGTCCTTGGTCAGCATCACGAGGCAGTAGGACCCTTTCACCTTCCCGAGCGCCTTGACTAGGGCCTCGTCGAAGCCGTTGCGGAGGTGGTGGGCCATGAGGTGGACGACGATCTCGCTGTCCATGGTGGACTGGAAGATGGAGCCCTGATTCTCGAGCTGCGAGCGGAGCTGCCGGGCGTTGATGAAGTTGCCGTTGTGACCCAGGGCGTAGGGCTCGCCGGCGTGGTGGACCAGGAAGGGCTGCGCGTTCGACAGGGTCGAGGAGCCCGTCGTGGAGTAGCGGACGTGCCCGATGGCCATGTGTCCCGGGAGTTTTTGAAGCGTGTTCTCGTGGAACACCTCCGAGACCAGGCCCATCCCTTTGTGCTCGTGCACGGTCTTTCCGTCGGCCGTGGTGATGCCGGCGCTTTCCTGTCCGCGGTGCTGAAGCGCGAAGAGCCCGAAGTACGTCAACCGTGCCGCCTGTTCGTGGCCGTGCACGGCAAAGATCCCGCACTCCTCGCGGGGCCCGCCCTCACTCATCCAGTCATTGAGCATCATGGTCGAGTCGAACCTTACCCTGTCAAAAGGGAATTCTCTACTTCTTCTTCCTGCCTTTTCCTTGCTGCTTGCTGCTTGCTGCTTGCTGTTTTTTTCTTTCTGACGCCTGTCGCGTGCCGCCTGTAGCCGTTTTTTTCTTTTTTCCTGGACCCTTGGACCCTGAACCCTGTTCTTTGTAGTACTCCTGCAGCGGGCACACCCGCCACTCTTCCTTCTGCAGCGCCCCGATGGCCTCGCTGACGGCCCTGGCGCCGGCGACGGTCGTCGTGTAGGGGATGTTGTATGTGAGGGCCCCGCGGCGGATGTGGTAGGCGTCCTGCGACGACCGGCGGCCGATACCGGTGTTGATGACGAGATGGATGTCCCCGTTCTTGATGAAGTCGACGACGTGGGGGCGTCCCTCGCTCACCTTGCAGATCGCATCGGAAGGGATCCCCTTGGCCTTAAGATAAGCAGCCGTGCCCCGCGTGGCAAGGAGCCGGAAGCCCATCCGCTTCAGGTCCCGGGCGATGGGGACCATCTTCTCCTTGTGGACGTCATGTACGCTGATGAATACGGTCCCCTTGAGGGGGAGCTGGAAACCGGCCGCCATCTGGGACTTGGCGAAGGCGATCCCGAAGGAGCGGTCGATGCCCATCACCTCGCCCGTGGACTTCATCTCGGGGCCCAGGATGATGTCGGCGTTGGGGAAGCGGTTGAAGGGGAAGACGGACTCCTTGACGGAGATGTGCTTCGGCACGACCTTTTCCGTGAAGCCCAGATCCCGGAGGGATTTCCCCAGCATGACCTTTGTGGCGATCTTTGCCAGGGGCACGCCGATGGCCTTCGACACGAAGGGGACCGTCCGGGATGCGCGGGGGTTGACCTCGAGGCAGTACAGGGCGCCGTCCTTGACGGCGTACTGGATGTTCATGAGTCCCACGACGCCCAGCTCGCGGGCCAGCAGGCGCGTCTGCTTCTCGATCGTCTCGAGGAGGTCCTCGGAGAAGGAGAACGGCGGAAGTACGCAGGCGCTGTCGCCCGAGTGGATGCCCGCCTCCTCGATATGCTCCATGATGCCGCCGATGACGGTGTCCGTCCCGTCGCTGATGGCGTCCACGTCCAGTTCCACGGCGTCCTCGAGGAACTTGTCGATGAGGATGGGGTGCTCCGGCGAGATCAACAGGGCCCGCTCCATGTACTGGCGCAGGGTCGCCGTGTCGTAGACGATCTCCATGGCCCGGCCGCCCAGGACGTAGGAGGGCCGCACGAGCACGGGGTAGCCGATCCGCTCGGCCGCCTTCAGGGCGTCCTCTATGTTGGTCACGTTGTCGCTGTCGGGCTGGTTGAGCTTCAGCCTGCGGACGATGTCGCCGAAGCGCTCGCGGTCCTCGGCGCGGTCGATGGCTTCCGAGGAGGTGCCCAGGATCGGCACGCCGGCGTCGGCCAGCCCGCGGGCCAGGTTCAGGGGCGTCTGTCCGCCGAACTGGACGATCACGCCGACGGGGTTCTCCGTCCGGACGATGTGCAGGACATCCTCGAGGGTGAGGGGCTCGAAGTAGAGCTTGTCCGAGGTGTCGTAGTCCGTCGAGACGGTCTCGGGGTTGGAGTTCACCATGATGCTCTCGTATCCCTCTTCGCGCAGGGCGAAGGATGCGTGGACGCAGCAGTAGTCGAACTCGATGCCCTGGCCGATTCGGTTGGGGCCGCCGCCCAGGATGACGACCTTCTTCCGGTCCGAGGGCCGCGACTCGTCCTCGGTCTCGTAGGTCGAGTAGTAGTAGGGCGTGAAGGCCTCGAACTCGGCGGCGCAGGTGTCGACGAGCTTGTAGACGGGGATGACCTTCGACTTCATCCGGAGGTCCCGGATCTGCTGCTCCGCCTTGTTCCAGACCTGGCCCAGGTACCGGTCGGAGAAGCCGAGGGCCTTGGCCTCGCGCAGCGCCTCCGCCGAGGGCGACAGCACCCGGAAGGCATTCTCGGCATCCACGATTTCCTTGATATGGTGCAGGAACCAGGGGTCGACGTACGTGTAGCGCGCGATGTCCTCGACGGGCATGCCGCACTGGATGGCCGTGGCGATGTAGAACAGTCGCTGGGAGTTGGGCGTCGTGAGCCTGGGGATGAGGAACTCCTCGGCGCTCTCGATGTCCGGCGGCAGCTGCTGCAGCAGGCCGAAGCGGCCGATCTCGAGGGACCGAACGGCCTTCTGGAGCGACTCCTTGAAGGTCCGGCCGATGGCCATGGTTTCGCCGACGGACTTCATCGACGTCGTGAGCAGGTCCTCCGTCTCGGGGAACTTTTCGAAGGTCCACCGCGGGATCTTCGTGACCACGTAGTCGATGGTGGGCTCGAAGGAGGCCATCGTCTCGCGGGTGATGTCGTTGGGGATCTCGTCCAGGGTGTAGCCCACGGCGAGCTTGGCCGCGATCTTGGCGATGGGGAAGCCCGTCGCCTTTGATGCCAGGGCCGACGAGCGCGACACACGCGGGTTCATCTCGACGACGACCATCTCGCCGTTAGCCGGGTTCACGGCGAACTGCACGTTGGAGCCGCCCGTCTCGACGCCGATCTCGCGCATGATGGCGACGGAGGCGTTGCGCAGGACCTGGTACTCCGCGTCGGTGAGCGTCTGGGCGGGGGCCACCGTGATGGAGTCGCCCGTGTGGACGCCCATGGCGTCGAAGTTCTCGATGGAGCAGATGATGACGACGTTGTCGGCCCGGTCGCGCATCACCTCGAGCTCGTACTCCTTCCATCCGAGGACGGACTCCTCGAGCATGATCTCGCCGATGAGGCTCGCGTCGAGGCCCTGCTTTGCGATGTAGACGAGGTCCTCGCGGTTGTAGGCCACGCCGCCGCCCGTGCCGCCGAGGGTGAAGGAGGGGCGGATGATGATGGGGAATCCGATCTCGTCGGCCACCTTCAGGACGTCGGCCATGCTTCGGGCAAACCCGCTGCGGGGGACCCGCAGGCCGATCTTTTCCATGGCGTCGCGGAACTTCTCGCGGTCCTCGGCCTTGTGGATCACGTCGAGGGACGCGCCGATGAGCTCCACGCCGTACTTCTCCAGCACGCCGAGCTTCGCGACGCCCACGGCCGTGTTGAGGCCCGTCTGACCGCCGAGGGTGGGCAGGAGAGCGTCGGGCCTCTCCATCTCGATGATCTTGGCCACGGCCTCGGGCGTGATGGGCTCGACGTAGGTCCGGTCCGCCGTCTCGGGGTCCGTCATGATCGTGGCCGGGTTGGAGTTGATCAGGATGACCTCGTAGCCCTCCTCCTTGAGGGCCTTGCAGGCCTGGGTGCCCGAGTAGTCGAACTCGCAGGCCTGGCTGATGATGATGGGCCCCGAGCCGATGAGGAGGATTTTTTTCAGGTCCGTGCGCTTAGGCATCGCTGCGTTTCTCTCTGAGCATGAGGTCGGTGAATTCCGTGAAGAGGTACTCGGCGTCCTGCGGGCCCGGCGCCGCCTCAGGGTGGTACTGGACGCTGAAGGCCTTCAGCTCCGGGACGATGAGGCCCTCGAGGGTGTCGTCGTTGAGGTTCACGTGCGTGGCCACGACCAGGTTCCCGAGGGTCTCCGGCAGGACCGTGAAGCCGTGGTTCTGGGAGCTGATCTCGACCTGGTTGCGGGTCACGTTCTTGGCGGGCTGGTTGATGCCGTGGTGGCCGAACTTGAGCTTGGCCGTCTTTCCCCCCAGCGCCTGTCCGAGGATCTGGTGACCCAGGCAGATCCCGAAGATCGGCGTCCGGCCCAGGAGGTCCCGCACCGTCTTGACGATGTAGGGCAGGGTGGCCGGGTCGCCCGGCCCGTTGCTGAGCAGTACGCCGTCGGGGGCGTAGGCGCGGATCTCGGGGGCCGTCGCCCGGCAGGGGACCACGACGACCGCGCAGCCCCGTTTCTCGAGGTTGCGCAGGATGTTGTACTTCACGCCGCAGTCGATGACGACGACGCGCAGTCGCGATTTCGTTTTTTCCAGCTCTTCGATGGGGCGGGGGCCGTTGTCTTTCCAGAGGTAGGGCCTCTCGCAGGTCACGAAGGGGATGAGGTCCCGGCCCACGAGCCCCGGGTAGGCCCGGACCCGTTCGAGCAGAAGCGTCGTGTCGTCCGTCTCCGTGGAGAGGATGCCCTTCATGGCGCCCGCCAGCCGGATCTTCCGCGTGAGGGCCCGCGTGTCGATCCCCTCGACGCCGAGCTTACCGTGTTCCTCGAGGAACTCCTTGAGGGTGCGGGTGGACCGCCAGTTGCTGGGGTGCGGCTGGTACTCCTTGACGATGAACCCCTCGAGGTGGATCCGGGACGACTCCATGTCCTCGGGGTTGATCCCGGTGTTGCCGATGAGGGGGTAGGTCATCGTCACGATCTGTTCCTTGTAGGAGGGGTCCGTGAGGATTTCCTGGTAGCCCGTCATCCCCGTATTGAAGACGACTTCGCCCATGGACTGCCCCCGGTGCGCGAAGGCAACGCCGCGGTAGACGCTCCCGTCCTCGAGGACGAGCAGGGCTCGTGGACGTTTCTTGAGCAGGTGCATGATGTTCGTGTTCCCGATGTTTCCGTGTGCGTGAAAAGGGGCAGCCCGGAGGCTGCCCCTTTCGCCGTTTACAGCATCGGCAGGTACCGGCTGAGCTCGAAGTCCGTGACGTGGGTGCGGAACATGTCCCACTCCTTCTCCTTGTTGGCGATCACCTTGCCGAAGATGTGATCGCCGAGCACCTCGTTGGCCAGAACGCTCTGCTTGAACTCCTCCGTGGCCTCCCAGAGGCTTCCGGGCAGGGAGGTGATCCCGGCCTCGGCGCGCGCCCTGGCGTCCATCTCGAAGATATCGTGCTCCACAGGCTCGGGAAGGGCGTACTTGCCCTCGACACCCTTGAGGCCCGCGCCCAGCATGAGGGCAAAGGCCAAATAGGGGTTGCAGGTGGGGTCGGGCGAGCGGAACTCGATGCGCGTCGCCTTTTCCTTGCCGGGTTTGTACATGGGCACGCGGATCATGGCGGAGCGATTGCGGCGGGCCCAGGCGCAGTAGACGGGCGCCTCGTAGCCGGGCACCAAACGCTTGTAGGAGTTCACCCACTGGTTGGTGACGGCCGTGATCTCGCGGGCATGCCGCATGATCCCGGCTATGTAGCTCTTGGCCATGGCGGAGAGGTGGTAGGGGTCCTTGGCGTCGAAGAAGGCGTTCTTGCTGCCCTTGAAGAGCGACTGGTGAACGTGCATGCCGCTTCCGTTCTGGCCGAAGATGGGCTTGGGCATGAAGGTGGCGTACACGCCGTTTTGCCGGGCGATCTCCTTGACGGCCACCCTGTACGTCATGACCGTGTCGGACATCTGGAGGGCGTCGTCGTAGCGCAGGTCGATCTCGTGCTGGCTCGGGGCCACCTCGTGGTGGCTGTACTCGACGCGGATGCCCATGCTCTGCAGGGCGAAGATCGTCTGGCGGCGCAGGTCGGTGCCCCGGTCCACGGGGAGGCCGTCGAAGTAGCCGGCCTGGTCGATGATCTCGGCGTCGGTGTCGTTGGCGAAGTAGAAGTACTCGAGCTCGGGGCCCACGTAGAAGGTGTAGCCCTGCTTGGCGACCTTGGCGAGGATCCGCTTGAGGGCGTAGCGGGGGTCGCCCGTGTAGGGGGAGCCGTCGGGGCTCAGGATGTCGCAGAACATCCGTGCCACGGGGCGGTCGCTGGGGCGCCAGGGGATGAGCTGGAACGTCTTGGGGTCCGGCATGGCGATCATGTCGCTCTCCTCGATGCGGGCGAACCCCTCAATGGAGGAGCCGTCGAACCCCATGCCCTCCGCCATGCCTTCCTGAAGTTCGGACGGGGTCACGCTGAAGGTCTTGAGCCTGCCGAGGACGTCGGTGAACCAGAACTGAATGAAGCTGACGTTCTTGTCCTTGACGAATTTCTGTACATCCTTTGCGTCTCGTATGTTGGTCATCGGGGCCTCCTTCGTTGGATGTGAGTTCCTTCATTCAGTCCGGGCGCGAACGGCGCCCGCATCGGAATGGAGAATTTTGACAGAGCCTGCCTAAAAATCAAGTATTTTCGCTTCGACCGTGTCCCGCCCGCCCCGTTGACGCTACTTTGCTCCGGCGGTGCTCTCGAGCGGCTCGTTCTCCACCAGCTGCCAGATCCCGCAGGGACAGGCCCCCGCACAGAACCCGCAGCCGATGCAGCGATCCGCATCGACAACGTACTCGTAGGCGCCGGAGCCCAGGTCCTTCCGCGAGATGGCGTTCTGCGGGCAGACCGTGACGCAGATCGAGCAGTCGCGGCAGGAGCCGCAGGAGGCGCATTCGGCGGCGCAGTCGTCCGCGTCGCCGAACCCCTTCACACGGGGGTCGTAGTACTCGAGCTTGATCCGGGCCGTCGGGATGGGCGGCAGCGTGTCGAGAGCGAGGTCGCGGCCCTGCAGCAGGGCGTCGATGGCTTCTGCGGCCTTTCGGCCGGCGCCGATGGCCTCCGTGAGGAGCCCCAGCCGCACCGAATCTCCCACGGCGAAAACCTTGGGGTCGCTCGTCTGGAAGCGCTCGTTGACGACGACGAACCCGCGCTCCGTCGCGATCGACTTGGGCAGGAAGCCCAGGTCGGGCATATCCCCGATCGCCACGACGACCGTGTCGGCGGGCAGCACGTCGCCCCGCGTGAGCTCGACGCCCTCCGCGGTGATCGCGCGCGCCGCGACGGGCCAGAGGAATTTCGCCCCCGCCGCCTCGGCGTGCTCGCGTTCCTTCCCGAAGGAGGCGGGCTCCTGGATGTCGATGAGCGTGATCTCCCCGGCGCCGAGGCGGGCCGCCTCCGAGGCCGCGTCGCAGCCCACGTTGCCCGCGCCGATGACGACGACGCGCCTGCCGACGCGGATGAGGTTCGACTTGGCGGCCCGGAGGAAGTCGAGGGCCGGCAGGGCCCGCTCGATCCCGGGGATGGGGAGCATGCGGGGTTTCTGGGCCCCCGTGGCGATGACCGTGAAGTCGAACTCGTCGCGGATCTTCGTAAACTCCTCCCGGGTCATCTCCCGGTTGAGGTGGACCTTGGGAATGAGGCCCTTCACGCGGTCGATCTCGTGGCGGACGATCTCGTCGGGGATGCGCAGGCTGGGGATGGAGCTCGTGATTTTGCCGCCCAGCTCCTCCCCGCGGTCGTACACGACGGGCTGGTGCCCCTTGAGGTAGAGCTGCCAGGCGATGGAGAGGCCCGCGGGGCCCCCGCCGACGACGGCGACCCGGTAGCCCGTGGCCGGGGCCGGCTCGGGCGGTTTAGCCCGGAGGCTCGACTTGCCCAGGACGGTGATGTCCACCGGTTTCATGCCCTCGACGGCGCGCGTGCAGTGCTGCATGCAGACGTTCGGGCAGAGGTAGCCGCAGACCGTGACGGGGAAGGGGGTGTAGGCCAGGGCGATGTCGACGGCCTCGTCGACGAGGCCCTTGCGAACCATCTCCCAGCGTTTCTGCACGGGGATGCCCGTGGGGCAGCTGGCCTGGCAGGGGGGCAGGAACTTGAGGTTTTCCCACACGGGGACGTAGCGCCGCAGGGTCCCCGTCGTGATGACCGGGATCGGGCTGCGGTCCAGGTCGGTCAGGTCCCCGATGAGGCCGCCTCTGCCCAGTTCCTGGTCCCAGACGAACCGGCGGAAATCGCCCATCCTGCGGACGGCCTTGACGCCCTTTTCACCGGGCTTGCGGGCCACGAGGAGCTTCCACTCCGCGCGGTCCGAAAGCAGCGTCTCCTGCAGACTGACGCGGCCGATGGCGCGGAGGAACTCCTTCATGTTGGCGGCGAGCCAGTTCCACTCGCCGTCGCCGATTTCGGCGAGCCGGGCATCCTCGTTGCTGAAGCCCCTGTGGGGGCCGCGGAAGAAGATCCGGCCCCCCACCATGCCCACGCAGGGCCGGTGGCCGAGGACGTTGTCCCGGTGGTGCGCCTCGTGACCGCAGATGACGGCGGTGCCGCCCGCCATGAACTCCGCGAAGGAGTCCCCGGCGCCGCCGAGCACCCACAGCTCAGGCGCGGCGAACCGCGGGTTCTGCTTCGTCATCGTCATGCCGCGGGCCCCGATGTCGCCGGCCACGTAGATCTTCCCCTGCGCCATGGCGTTGCCCACACCGTTGGTCGCCTGGCCGTGGACGACGATCCGCGCCCCCGCGTTGAGCCAGCCCACGTCGTCCGAGGCGGGGCCCATGACCTCGATGAGGGTGTTCGGGAACCCCATGGAGCCCACGCGCTGCCCGGGGGATCCCGTGACCCGGACGGTCACGGCCTCGTCGCCGGCCTTCCAGAGCCGGCCGCCGATGCCGTGCTGCCCGAAGGCCTGCACCTCGATGAGGCGGTGGCCTTCGGCGACGGCCTTCTGAATGCGCTCCTCAAGGACGCGGGTCTCGACGCGCCTTCCGCTCTCGACGCCGTGGATCACCGCCGGCGCGCGCGCGGCTTCCTGTATTCTCTTCGGTGCGTTTTTTCGCATGGCCACGTTGAGGTTCCTTCCGTTAGACGACGTATTTGATCTGCAGCCTCTCCGCGGCGCTGCGGTCGGAGATGCCAAGGGCGTCGGACATCCCGATGGGCAGCGACGTCGAGCGGCCGAGGGGGGCCACGATCTTCTTGAGCTCCGTGTCGAAGCTCAGGTAGACGTCCACCAGCCGCTGGGCCACGTGCTCGGGGTCGAGGCGCCTGTACAGGCGCGGGTCCTGGGAGGTGATGCCCTTGGGGCACTGGCCGATGTTGCAGATATTGCAGCGGTCGCTCTCCGAGCCCAGGCATCCCGCCGCGGCCTGCATGATGTACTTGCCCACCTGGACGCCGCTGGCGCCGAGCATGATGAGCGCCGCCGCGTTGGCCCCGAGGTTGCCGTTCTTGCCGATTCCCCCGCCGGCGAAGAGGGGAATCTCGTTCTGCTTGCCGATCTTGACGAGGGTCAGGTAGGCGTCGCGGATGTTGCTCGCGATGGGGTGCCCCATGTGGTCCATGGAGACGTTGTAGGCCGCCCCCGTGCCGCCGTCCTCGCCGTCGATGGCGAGCCCCGCCGCGATGGGGTTGCGGGCCAGGTTGTTCAGGACGGCCAGCGCCGTGCTGGTCCCGGAGATCTTCGGGTACACGGGCACCCGGAAGCCCCAGGCCATGTACATGGACTGGATCATCTTCGCCACGGACTCCTCGATGGAGTACTTCGTCTGGTGCGTGGGCGGGCTCGGCAGGCTCACGCCGGGGGGCACGCCGCGGACGCGGGCGATGAGGTTGTTGACCTTGTACCACATCAAGAGGCCCCCGTCGCCGGGCTTGGCGCCCTGGCCGTACTTGATCTCCACGGCGCAGGGGTCCTCCTTCATCTCGGGCAGGGCGCGGATGATCTCGTCCCAGCCGAAGTAGCCGCTGGCGATCTGGAGGATGACGTACTTGAGGAAGCGCGAGCGCAGCAGGCGCGGCGGGCAGCCGCCCTCGCCGGTGCACATCCGCACGGGCATGCCCATCTCCTCGTTCAGGTAGGCAACCCCCATCTGCAGACCCTCCCACATGGTGGGCGAGAGCGCCCCGAAGGACATGCTGCCGATGACGAGGGGGTAGATCTCCCGGACGGGCGGGATCCACCCGTTCTCGCGGCTGAACGCCAGGGCCTCCTCGGGGGGCAGGATGCGGCCGAGCAGCGTCCGCATTTCGAACTCGTGGCGGCCCGCGTCCAGGGCGGGGTCCGTCAGCATGGAGATGCGGATGAACTTGATCTGGTCGAGAAAGCTCCCGGGGGCGTTGCGCCTGCCGCCGCGGCGTCGCGGGATGCCGCCGTTATTGATGTGGAAGCGCTGCTTGTCCACGTCCTCGTTGAGCACGGGCAGGATCGCGTCGTTGGGGCACACCATGCTGCACATGGCGCAGCCGACGCAGGCGAAGGCGGCGTCGGTGCGCTGGTCGATGCCGTGGTAGACGGTGAACGCCGTGGCCGGCGTGTCCTTGATCCCCAGGGGCACGGTCACGAGCCGCTTGCGGTGAACGCCGAGCTCGATGGCCTGGACGGGGCAGGCGGCGGTGCAGCGCCCGCAGAGGGTGCACTTCTCCTTGTCCCACAGGATCCGCCAGTGCAGGTCCTTCGTGCTCAGTGCGGATGGGTGAAGGGTTCCCATTGGTTCCATGTCTTGATCTCCCTGCGGTTGTTGTCCACGTACGCCACGTCGTATTTCATGGGCTGAAAATCCTTGCTGCGGTCCCGGTCCGGGATGGCGGCGTCGAGGCCGCACAGCTCGGAGGAGACGGCGTACAGGCCGGGCTTGCCGCCGATGATGCCGGGGCGCAGCTTCTTGCTGTCCTGGACGACGAACAGCGTCCTGTCGGGCGTGAAGCCGATGACGCAGTTGGGTCCGTCGATGATCAGCGGCCGGCAGGTGTGCTTCAGAAGCCGCAGCCTCGACGTTTCGGGGTGCCTGGCCAGCTCGTCGTCCCTGAGCGGCGTGATGATGTGCTTGTAGCCCTCGAGGCCCATGCCGAGGTTGTAGAAGGTGTAGTGCAGGATGTGGGTGAAGACCTCCGAGTCCGACTGGTAGCCGATGTAGCCGGGGAACTGCCTCGACAGGAGAAACTCGCGGATCGGGGTGAAGGCCGTGTTTTCCCCGTTGGTCATCGTCGCCACGCCCTGGACGAAGAAGGGGTGGCATGCGTAGAGGGTGATGGCGTAGTTGGTGTTCTGGCGGCCCTGGGCCAGCATGCTCCGGGCCAGGATGTTGCGGTCGCCCAGGTCGAGGTAGTCGGCGATCGCCAGGGGGTCGCCGATCTCCTTGAGCATGATCGTGTCGGGCCAGAAACTGAAGACCATCATCGAGCCGTCCTCGAGCCCCATCTGGCGCAGGGTGACGCGGGTGAGCATGAGACGAAACCGGACCTCGGCCTTGGGGAGGTACTTCCAGTCGTCCGGGTAGTCGTAGACGCTGATCAGGTAGACGTCCCTGCGGGGCGTCCCCGCCGGGGCCGGCTTCGAGGGGCGGA
The DNA here is from genome assembly GCA_964478885.1 of uncultured Syntrophaceae bacterium. Classification (GTDB taxonomy): domain Bacteria; phylum Desulfobacterota; class Syntrophia; order Syntrophales; family UBA2192; genus UBA2192. The sequence goes on from CAYZKT010000002.1 coordinate 42,881, forward strand.
TCGTCCGCTCGAACTTCGGCCTGAAGCCCCGGGCCAGCATGTAATCGTCGAGCTTCTTCATGCCCGCATTGCTGAAGATGCCGGAGAGCGTGGGGAAGTCCTTGTAGGGCTCGAAATCGCCCGCCAAGTCCGTGAGGTACAGGCCGACACCCGATCCGTCGTGCCCCTCCTTCATGAGGTTGAGTGCCTCGAGGGCGACCATGGGGGAGATAGGGGCCTGGCTCGTGATGGCAAAAAGTCTGCACATGATGCTGAATCCTCTGTGTATGCGGTGAGACGCGGGACAATCGCGCAGGTCCGTCGCAAATTAAGGACAATATTGTTCTACTCGAATGCCGATGAACGAAATTGTAATTGCCGCCGCTTCCGCGTAAGGCGCCTCATTGGTCCATTCTGAAACGGCGCGGATCGATCCCGTACTTGTGGATCTTGTAATGGATCACCCGCTTGGACGTCCCGAGCAGTTTGGCCGCCTGGCTTTGATTTCCCTGCGTGCTCACGAGGGCATCGATGATGAGGGCCCTTTCGTAGGCGTTCATGAGGCTCGCCAGGGAAGACACCGTCCTGCTTTCTATGGTCTGCGCTTTCATGATTTTCCACCCCGTCTGGTCATTGTGGAATGCTGAACCGATGCAGACTCAGTTGACAAGAAGCGTGCCATGCGCTGCCCCGAGTCAATCCGATTGAAGGGCACATGCAAGTTAGCATGCCATGTATATGAAATGATTAGAGGTGTTCAGGATGCCAATGCCGGGTTCAGAATTCGGTCACGGCTGGAAACGCGCTGTGCAGCGGAAGTGGAAGAGATAAAGAGAACACAATTGTTCCAAATCGATGTCGAGTCGAAAATCGTCCCGAATCCCTTTCAGCCGCCGGGCGGCCTCAAACGAGCCGCTTGGCTTTGAAACGTTTCGGGTCGATCTCGTACTTCGCGATCTTGTACTGGATGATCCGCTTCGTCGTCGCGAGCAGTTTTGCCGCCCGGGTCTGGTTGCCGCGGGCGTCCTTCAGGGCGTCGATGATCAGGGAGCGCTCGTAGGCGTTGACCAGGGTCTCGAGCTTGCCCCGCTCTTTTTTTGCTGCCTCCTTCGACTTCATCTGCAGGGAGGGGGGCAGGTGCACGCTCTCGATGGAATCCCCGGGCGCCAGGATCACGGCCCGTTCGATGCAGTTTTCGAGCTCGCGGACGTTGCCCGGCCAGTGGTAGGCCAGGAGCATGTCCAGGGCCGGCGTGGAGATCCGCTTCACCCGCTTGTTGAGGATCTTGGCGTACTTGATGATGAAGTGGTCCGTCAGGAGGATGATGTCGCTGCCCCTCTCGCGCAGCGCGGGCATGTAGATGGGAAAGACGTTGAGGCGGTAGAACAGGTCGGCCCGGAACCGGCCCCCTGCAACGTCCTGCTCGAGGTTGCGGTTCGTCGCCGCGATGACGCGAACGTTCACCGTCACCGTCCGCGACGAGCCCAGCGGCTGGAGCTGCTTCTCCTGGAGCACGCGCAGCACCTTCGCCTGCGCCGCCTGCGAGAGCTCCCCGATCTCGTCGAGGAAGATCGTCCCGCCGTGGGCTTCTTCGAAGAGCCCCCGCCGGCGCTGGATGGCCCCGGTGAAGGCGCCCTTCTCGTGGCCGAAGAGTTCGCTTTCCACGAGGGTGTCGGGCATGGCGGCGCAGTTGACCTGGATGAAGGGGCCGCCCTTGCGGGGGCTGTTGGCGTGGATGGCCCGGGCGACAAGTTCCTTCCCCGTTCCCGTTTCGCCGTTTATCAGGACCGTCGTGCCCGAGTCGGCGACCTGGGAGATCATGCTCAACACGTCGAGCATGGGCTTGGAATTCCCGATGATGTCCGTGGAGATGGCCCTCGTGTTGCTCAACATCTTCCGCAGCCGGCGGTTTTCCTCCTCGAGACCCAGGCCGTGCACCGCCCTGCCGATCAGCTCCGCCACGGCCGACAGGATGGCCACCTCCTCCTCGAGGTCCGTCACCTTGTGGGTGAGCTTGTCGGCCGAGAGCACCCCGACCACCTTTCCGTCGTAGAGGATGGGCACGCAGAGAAAGGCCAGCTGGGACCGGTCCAGGTTCTTCCGCGCCCCCGTGCGGTCCAGAAAGAGATTTTCCTTTCCCAGGTTGGCAATCGCCATGGGCCGGCCGGTCTGGGCCACCTTGCCGGTGATGCCCTCCCCGGGCTTGTAGCGGATGTCGAGGCCCTCGATGTCCACGCCGCGGGCCACTTCCAGCCAGGCGTCCTTCGTGGTCTGATCGAGGATCGAGATCATCCCCCGCTCCATGCCGAGGCGCTTGCTCAGCTCGTCCATGGTCTTTTCGAGATGGTCGCGCAGCTCCCCGGCCTGGGTGAGAATCCTTGCGATCTTGTGGAGGGCGGCAAGCTCCTCGTAGTTGAAACGGCTCATGTTCTGTCCTGACAGGCTCGGCAATTACACGTTTGTTCCTATAACGAAAAACAGCACAAAAAACAAGGATTCATCTTGTACATGTACAAAATTGTCACGTGAAGACAGGGTTCAGGGGCCAGGGTTCAGGGTACAGGGGCAGGGGAAAAAGAATTCGTCCAGAAACCAGGCCATCCTCTGTACGGTGGGAACTTTTTTGGAATCACCTCTGTCTAATACATCAGAAGTCCCGAATCCAAAGGAGGTACCCCATGAAACCGGCGATTCGAATGTTTGCCCTTCTCTTTCTCGTCGTGTCGATGATGCCCTGGGGCGCGGCCTATGCCCGCCCGGAGACGTCGGACGACCGTACCCTCTCCCCGTACTTCTTCGTGAAAAGCGACGATGCCTCGCTGGACCGGCTTCCCCTGAAATCCACGTTCGCGTCGGTGCGGATTTCCGGGGTGATTGCCGACGTCCTCGTCACCCAGCTCTATAAAAATGAAGGGAAGAAGCCCATCGAGGCGGTCTATGTCTTCCCCGCCTCGACCCGGGCCGCCGTCTACGGAATGAAAATGACGATCGGCAAGCGCGTCGTCGAGGCGAAGATCCGGAAGCGCGACGAGGCCCGCCGAGACTACGAAAAGGCCCGCGGCGAGGGACGCAGCGCTTCCCTGCTCGAGCAGCACAGGCCCAACGTCCTCCAGATGAGCGTGGCCAACATCATGCCCGGCGACGAGATCCGGGTGGAGATGCGGTACACGGAGCTGATCGTCCCGACGGACCGCGTCTGTGAATTCGTCTTCCCCGCCGTGGTCGGTCCCCGATACACCAACCAGGCAGCCGAAAGGGCGCCCGCCCCGGAGCGCTGGGTGCAGAACCCGACCCTGCGGCAGGGCGAGGCCCCGAATTATG
>CAYZKT010000003.1:0-44889 GCA_964478885.1 uncultured Syntrophaceae bacterium
ACGACGAAGACCGCCGTCTTCCAGCTGTCGAGGACGAACCCGTAGGCGTTGTTGACGTTGATGTTCTCCTTGAAGAGCATCTGGGTGAGCCTGTCGAGCCCGCCCGGCTTGTCCTCGATGATCACGGCGATGACCTCTTTGGTCGTCACCATCATCCCGTCCTTCTTGATCGCCTTGATGGCCTTCTGGGGGTCGTCGACGATGAGGTTGATGACGCCGAAGGTTGCCGTCGTGGCGATCGTCGTGGCCCGGATGCTCACCTTCTCCTTGCCCAGGATCCGGGTGAGCCGCGCCAGCTGCCCGGGCTTGTTTTCCGCGAACACGGAGATCTGATGCACGATCATTTTGCACCTCTCTTTAATCGAAGCGCCTGCCGACAATCACGTCTTCCATCAGGCGTTTCTGGTTCAGGTAACGCGCATCCGGTGCAGTCTACAGTCAACAGCCTACAGTCCTCTCATCCCTTGCCGGAGCCTGAAGCCTGTCGCCTGGAGCCTGCCGCGCAGCGGCTCAGTCTTTCCGGTTGTCGATGACCCGTACCGCCTTGCCTTCCGTCTTCGGCAGGCTTCCCGGCTCGGCGAGTTCGACCTTCGGGGTGATGAGGATGTCGCCCTTGAGCTCTTCCGTGATCCGGCGCTGGAGCTGCTGCAACTTCAGCAGATCGCCGTCGAAGAATTCCTGCGCCACCTCGACCTTGACGATCATCTCGTCGTTGAACCCCTTGCGTTCGAGGACGATCTGGAAGTTCGTCCCTACGCCGGGGATCTCCATGAGTTTTTTCTCGATCTGGATCGGGAAGATGTTGACCCCCTTGAGGATCATCATGTCGTCGGTGCGGCCCTTGAACCGCTCGATGCGGCGGTGCGTCCTGCCGCACTCGCAGGGGCCGGGGATGATCCGCGTCAGGTCCTTCGTGCGGTAGCGGATGATCGGCATCCCCTCGCGCTGAAGCGTCGTCATGACCAGCTCGCCCTCTTCCCCGTCCGGGAGGGGCTTGAGGGTCTTCGGGTCGAGGATCTCCACGAGGAAGCTGTCCTCCCAGATGTGCAGGCCGTTCTGGCAGGGGCACTCGAAGGCCACCCCGGGGCCGTTCATCTCGGAGAGGCCGTAGGAGTTGAAGGCCTTCCATCCGTAGAACTCCTCGATCTTTTTCCGGGTCTTTTCCGTGTGAGGCTCCGCCCCCACGAAGGCGATCCGGACCTTCGTGTCCTTCCGGGAATCGACCTTGAGCTCCTCGAAAACGCTGGTGAGGTGCAGGGCGTAGCTCGGGATGATGTGGATGACTGTCGTGTCGAAATCCTTCATGAGCTGGATCTGGCGCTTGCTGTTGCCGGCCCCGGCGGGGATCACCAGGCAGCCGATCCGCTCGGCCCCGTAATGGAACCCCAGGCCCCCGGTGAACATGCCGTAGGTCATCATGTTCTGGAAGACATCGGCCTTCCGGACGCCCGTCATGTACATGCAGCGGGCCACCAGGTTCGTCCAGGCGTTCAGGTCGTTCGCCGTGTGGAAGATGACCGTCGCCCGTCCCGTCGTGCCCGACGAGGAGTGCATGCGGACCAGCTCCTCTTTCGGCACGGCCAGGAACCCGTAAGGCCAGTTCTCCCGCAGGTCGTCCTTGGTCGTCAGGGGAAGTTTCGGCACGTCTGCCAGGGACTTGAAATCGTCGGGGTTGAACCCCGCTTCCTTGTAGACCCTGCCGTAGTGAGGGGATTTCGCGGCCTGTTTGAGGGTCGCCTTCAGCCGTTCGACCTGGTTCGCCTCGAGCGTTTCGCGCGGCATGGTCTCGATTTCTTTTTCCCAGTACATGGATGCCTTTCCTCCAAGGTGATCGAGCGTTTTTTGTACTCCGCCCCGGGGAATTTATCAAGGCCTATCTCGGCACAGGCGGGGGCTTTTGAACTTCGCACTTGCACACGTCCCCTGTCGCGGTGTATCCATTTCAATCGGCGGAAGCCACAAGACCGTGTCGCATACGGCGTCATGACGGAATAGACTGAACCGGAGGTTCATCATGCAGAATTTTGTTTTCGAGAATCCCACGAAAATCATCTTCGGGCAAGGCTCGATCGCCAAGATCGGCTCCGAAGTCAAGCGGTTCGGCAGCCGGGTGCTCATGGTTTACGGAATGGGAAGCGTCCGGACAAGCGGCGTTTACGAGCAGGTCCTGAATTCCCTCAAGGAGGCGGGCGTCGACGTCGTCGAGCTTCCCGGCGTCAAATCCAACCCCCTCCTGTCCAAGGCCAGGGAAGGCATCGAGCTTGCCCGGTCCGGGAAGGTCGACGTGGTTCTCGCCGTGGGCGGCGGGAGCGTCATCGACACGGCCAAGACCATCGCCGCCGGCGCCAAGGCCGATCACGACCCATGGGAATTCTTCGTCTACACGAAACTCGTCAAGGACGCCCTGCCCGTCCTCGTCGTCCTCACGCTCTCGGCCAGCGCCTCGGAGATGAACGCCGCGGCCGTCATCACGAAGGACGAGACATGCCAGAAGTTCAGCGTGCGCAGCCCCCTGATCCAGCCGAAGACGTCCATCCTCGACCCGGAGGTCCTCTTTACGCTTTCGCCGTCCTACACGGCCTACAGTGCCGTCGACATCATCACGCACATGCTCGAGGGATACTTCACCAACACGGAGACGGGCGAGAGCCCCCTGCAGGACCGGATGATCTACGCCTTCATGCGCACGCTCATGGAGGCCACCGAAAAGTCGCTGGCAAACCCGAAGGACTACGATGCGCGGGCAAATTTCATGTGGTCGGGCACCCTGGCCTTCAACGGCCTGACGACGGCAGGCATGGGCGTCGTGGGATTCCCCGTGCACATGATCGAGCACTCGCTGTCGGCCCTCTATGACATCGCGCACGGCGCGGGCCTGTCCATCATGCTGCCCGGCTGGATGACCTGGTCTGCGGCGAAGAAACCGGCGCGCTTCGCCCGTCTGGCAAGGGAGTTCTTCGACGTGGCCGAGGCGGACGACGCAAAGGCGGCAGCCGCCGGCATCGCGCAGCTCAAGGCCTGGTTCAGCGCCATCGGGAGCCCCGTTTCGCTCAAGGAGGGAGGCATCCCCGAGGGCGACATCGGGAAGATCGCCGACAATGCCGTCGAACTGGCCCGGACGTGGAGGCTCAAGGACTACACGAAAGAGGTCATCGTCGACGTACTGAGCCACTGCCGCTGAAGGATGAAAAAGGGGAACACCGACAAAGTGAGTGCGGTGGGACAGGCGTCTCGCCTGTCCAATGCACCGAGGAAAAGACACCTGCCGCATTATGAGGAATCCGGTGGTTATTACTTCATCACCTTTGCGACGAACAAGAGGAAACCGTTAACCGAATCCGACAAAGAATGCATCTTCAAAGCCTTGCATTATCTAAAAGACAAGAAATACGATCTTCAAGCTGCCGTTGTGATGGACGATCACGTTCATCTTGTCATCAAACCGTCAGAGCCCCTGGCGAAAATCATGCACAGCATAAAGAGTTTCACAGCTCATGAGATAAACAAGGCCACCGGGCTGTCAGGAAGGGTGTGGCAAGATGAGTATTATGACCGGGTCATCAGAAACGATGGAGAATATAGAGAGAAAATGCTCTACATCGCAAACAATCCGCTCAAGTCCAAACCGGGGTCAACACATTCAGATTATCCATGGCTGTATGTAAAGGGATGGATCGATGGAGGATGACAGGCGAGACGCCTGTCCTACAGTATATGACGGGAATTATTTTAGCCGGCGGCAGGGCAAGCCGCATGGGCGGCATCAACAAGGCCTTCATCGAGGTGAAGGGCGAGCGCCTCATCGACCGGACGTTGCGCATCTACCGGACGTTCTTCCGGGAGATCCTCATCTCCACCAACTCCCCGCTGGAGTACCTCGAATTTGACGCCCGGATCGTCACCGACATCCACCGGGGCAAGGGCCCCCTGGGGGGCATCCAAGCGGGACTCCTCCACGCAAGCTGCGAGCAGGCATTCGTCTCGGCATGCGACATGCCATACGTAAGCGAGGCATTCATCGCGCACATGATTGCGCAGGCCCCGGGGTATGACCTGGTGGTTCCCGTTTCCGCGAACGGCTTCGAGTCGCTTCACGCGATCTATTCTCGCAGGTGTCTCCCCGTCATCGAATCGCAGATCGAGAGGGACGAATTGAAGGTCTCCCTCCTTTTCCGGAAGTTCAAGACCCGCGAGATCCCCGCCGACGAGATCCGCCGGTTCGACCCCGAAGGGCGGCTCTTTGCCAACCTCAACCGGCCGGAGGACCTCAGATCGATCCCGCAGTCCCGAACACGCCGCTGATACCCGCGCCGTGCCGCTTCCCCATCCCCTCGGGTGTCCGTCCCACCCCATCACCTCGCGCTTCTTTTTTCCAATTGACAATTACCCGGTTTTTCGATACTTCTGGCGCGATTTTGCGCATTTGACAGAGAGGCGCAGGTCAACGGTTTCCGTCCATTTATATTCCGCGTGATGCATGTCCAAGGAGGGAGGGTTTCATGACAGAGCAAAAAGTAATGAATCGTTGGTTGGTCGTTATCGGTGCCGTGGCGATACAGCTTTGCCTCGGCGCCATTTATGCGTGGTCCGTGTTCACGCCGAAGCTTTGCGATCCGGCAGGCGCTTACAAGTTCACCGCCACACAGGCAAACTGGATCTTTTCCATCGGCCTGCTGGTTTTTTCGTTCACTATCATCCTTTCCGGCAGGATCATGGGCAAGACGGGCCCCCGGAAGCTGGCCGTAGCGAGCGCTCTCGTCCTGGGCGCGGGTTACATGCTGGGAGGCCTTTTTGGAAGTTCCTTCTTCACGCAGCTTTTCCTCATCGGGATCGTCGGCGGCTTCGGAATAGGCCTGGGATACGCCGTTCCCATCGCCGTGGGCGTCAAGTGGTTCCCCGACAAGAAGGGTATGGTAACGGGCCTGGCAGTGGCCGGCTTCGGCTTTGGCGCCATGATCTGGGTCAAGTCCGCCGACACGTGGTTCAACCTGCTCAACACGCTTAATTTCTTCGGCCTCGGCGGCGTGCAGAGCACGTTTCTGCTCTACGGGTTCCTGTTCTTCCTGCTGGTCTTCCTCGGCAGCTTCGTCATGATCGACCCCCCCGCGGGATGGCTTCCCGCCGGCTGGACGCCCCCTGCACCCACGGCGGCGGGTGTGTCGGCCATGGGCATGACGAACTTCGAGCCTGGCGAAATGATCAAGACCCCTCAGTTCTATCTCCTCTGGCTGACATTCCACTTTTCCGCCATCGCTGGGCTCATGGTCATCGGCAACATCAAGCTCTTCGGAATGGATGCACTGAAAGCCGCCGGAGTTTCCTTGGCCGATGCCTCGGCAATTACCGGAACGGCCCTGGCCTTTCTGGCCATCTTCAACGGCCTCGGCCGTGTCGTCTGGGGAACCGTCTCCGACAAGATCGGCCGAAAGCTCTCGATCATCCTGATGTGCGCTCTCCAGTCCGTGGTCATGTTCTTCTTCTACAAGATGGGAAGCGCCGAGATGACGCTCATCGCCGGCGCCTGCATCATCGGATTCAACTTCGGCGGAAACTTTGCGCTGTTCCCCGCTGCCACGGCGGACTATTTCGGCAACAAGAACGTGGGGCTCAACTACGGCTACATCTTTGTCTCTTACGGTCTGGCCGGTGTGGTCGGTCCGCAGATCGCGGCCTACTTCAAGGACGCGGCCAAGGGTAACCCCGATCCCGCCGTCTGGATCACCCCCTTCATGATCGCTGCCGTCAGCTGTCTGGCCGGGGCCATCCTGACGAGCCTGGTGAAGACGCCCCAAAAATAGCGGCTCTTGAATTCCTGTAGAAAGAGAGAGCGCCGGTTATCCAGGCCGGCGCTCTTTTTTTACCTTCGGGCAATCGCCCGGAGGATCGGCCCGCCATGGCGGCCGGCCATGTGCAGCGGTCTGAAGAGGTAATAGAGGGGGGAGAGCGGATCGGGCAGGGCCGAGGGGTTCCACTCGCCGGCGGCCAGCGTCGCCAGGAGCCTGCCGGCAAAGAGAAGCTGATCCCGCCTGCGATCCTTCGACTTCAGGTAGAAGAGGTACCGTGCCGGGTCCACGTCCGGGTCCACGGGGGTCTTCGCGATGACATCCCGGGCCCGCCGCGCCAGGACCCTAACCATGAGGTCCGCCTCGATCCGGTCCGCGATCTCCTTCGGCAGGCAGGCACCCGTCAGGCGCTCGGCCAGGAGAAGCCCGAGCAGCAGGAGCCTCGTCACGCCGCAGCGCCCGGCAAGGTCGAGCGCCCGCAAAAGATCCGGGGGCGTCGGCGACGCGAGCAGGCCCGCCACGTCGCAGACCCAGCCCAGCTTGCACCACAGGTGCTTCGAGCCGTGCACGCAGAGCATCACGAGAGTTTCTTCCAGCGGGAGAACCGGATAATCCATTCCGGCCCACGCTCGCCTCTCCAGCCTGGACCAGATACCGACCTTCCCGTGGTCGAACCCGAAATACCCGGGCACGACGGCCCATTGAAGCTCGACCTGCAGCTTCCCGTCGCGGCGTACGAAGGCCGTCTCGTATTCGGTTCGCCGGTGGGCCGCAAGTCGAGGCCCGACAAGCTCGGTTTGTGCCCTGTACCCCTGCACATCGAGGACTTTCACGGCCCTGTGCAGCGTTTCCCCGGGGATGAGGATGTCCAGGTCCTTCGACTGCCGATATGCCGGATCACCATACAGCATGACGGAAAGGGCCGGCCCCTTGAAGGGGTATGCGGGGATGCCGGAAGACTCGAAGGCTTTCAGGATACGGGACAGTTCCGTGGCGAGCAGGAGCGACCGGACCGTGTTATTCTGATGAAGGCCGCGGAGGCGGTTTGCCGCGGCGCGGGGAACGGCTACGTTGAGAACGCCCGGAAGCGTCCTGCAAACAAGCGGGACCACGTTGTGCCACTCACAGAGGCCGGGGAAACGGTTCCAGTCGACACACTCCGGCACCGGCACCGTTTCACCCTTTCGGAAGGCGCCCCGGACACAGGTAAGCAGCAATTCAGTTTCCGGGCGCATAGGGGAACACCTCCGTCGCCGGATCCCGTCCTGCGACAGCCGTAACGGATCGTACCGACCCGTTCAGAAGGGGCTGGAGCTTCCGGGCGTAGAGCCGTGGGATGACATGCGCCGGGTGCATCACGGACGCAGCAAGCAACGCCACGATCATCCCGAGCGGGCGCTGTTCGGCATAGTGCAGGGCCGCCCGCTGGTAGAGGCGTTCGCCCGCCTCCCGTCGGAATACTCGAGCCCGCTCGACGACAGGGAGTCCCTTCTCTCTCTCGACGAAGTCGCCGAGTGTCGGTTCCGGTAGTCCGTGTACCCTTGCCTCGCCGCAGGCGATTGCCCACCGGTGCAGCATCCTCTGCCGGGCATTCTGCGTCATCGTGAGCGACTCCCCGTGCAACCGGTAGAGAAGCAGGGGCTCGGAAACCTTGAGCATCAGGTGCCCTTTCTCCACCATGCGGATCCACAGGTCCACATCTTCGGCCGGCGAGAAGGCCTCCCGGTAGCCCTCCATGGCAAGGACGGTCTGACGATGCATCAGGGTGGAGGAATTGACGAAGTAGATGGGGCGGTTTTCCCGGACAAGCCGGTCATACTCGGCAGGCGTAAACGGGCCTTCCGTTCCCACGAGACCCAGGGGCTTTCCCGCGTGGTTGATGAAACAGGCGAGCGTTCCGACGATCTTCGTCTCCGGGTTTCGGCGCAGGAAGGCGATTTGCCGCTCGATTTTCTCCGGGAGGAAAACGTCGTCGGCGTCGAGGCGCGCCGCCCAATCGCAGCGGGCTTCCTCGAGGCCCCGGTTCCCCGCGGCGGCCACACCGCGGTTCTCCTGGCACAGGCAGCGGACGCGGGGGTCCCCGTCTGCGTAACGTCGGATGATCGAGGCCGTCGCATCCGTGGAGCCGTCATCGACGAGCAGCAGCTCCAGGTCCCTGTGCGTCTGCGCCAGAACGCTTTCGACGGCCTGAGCCAAATATTTCTCCCCGTTATGAACGGGTATGACGACGGACACTTTCATAGGGGATGATCTTGCCTTTTTTCCCGTCGGGGATCAGCTGGCACTCGGCGAGTTTCCGATAGGTGTCGTTCGTTCGCAGAAGCTCCGCGTGCGTGCCCTCGGCGACGAGGCGGTTTTCGTTCAACACCAGGATGCGGTCGCAGTCGGCAAACGTCGACAACCGGTGAGCGACGACAAAGAGCGTCTTGCCGCGGGTCTCGCGGGGGAGCGCCCGGAAGATCGACTTCTCCGTCAGGCCGTCGAGGGCCGCCGAGGGCTCGTCGAGGATGAGGATGTCAGGGTCCTTCACAAGCGCCCTGGCTATGGCAAGCCGCTGCTTCTGCCCTTCGGATAGATTCACGCCCATCTCGCCCACCTCGCTTCCGTATCCACCGGGAAGGGTCATGATGAAATCGTGGATGCCTGCAACGCTCGCGGCGCGGATGACCTCTGTCTCAGCGGCGCCGGGGTTGCCATAAAGAAGGTTTTCCAGGACCGTCCCGGAAAGGAGAATGGGGGCTTGCGCAACGTAGCCGATCCGTTTCCGCAGCGACCGGACGTCGTACTCCGATGCGGGCTTGCCGTCGTAGAAAATCTGGCCTCCCGTCGGATTGTAGAACCGCAGCAGGAGGCTCAGGAGCGTCGTCTTGCCCACGCCGCTCGGCCCCACGACGGCGATGTGTTCGCCCGGGCTGACGCGGAAGGATACCTCGCTGAGCACGGGGTTTTTCGGGTCGTATTCGAAGGAGACGTTTTTGAACTCGACACCTCCTTCGAGCGCTTCGACCCTTTCACCCTTCTCCTCATGTTCTTCCGGCATCACATCCAGCAGGGCCGTGAGGCGTTCGAGCGATGCCCGGATATTCTGCATCTGCAGCCCCGTCGAGGTGAGTGACTGGGCCGGGCCGAAGACGCGGCCCAGGTAGGCCTGGAAGGCAAAGAGGGACCCCAGGCTCCAATGCCCCGTGATGACCCAGTAGGCGCCGATTGCGAAAACGCAGAAGTTGACGAGGCTCGGCGTCGACGAAAGGGCAAGCCCCGTCACGGCGCCCACGACGGAGCGCTCCGCCGAGACCCGGAAGACCTGCCGCATGCCGTTCAGGATGCCCGCGACGGACTTCTTCTCGGCGGCGAAGGCCTTGACCAGCGGCATGGCGCTGAGTGTTTCCTGGAAGCCGCTCCTGTAGCGGGCATTCTCCTCGTTGCCCGCATGGTTCAGGGCATGCATCCGGTCGGAAAAAAACCGCAGGACAATCAGAAAAACCGGCACGGCGACGAGGGCCGCCAGCGCAAGCCTCCACTCGAGCCAGAACAGGAGGCAAAGCCCGCCGATGAAATACAGGATGTTCGTCAGGATGCCGACGAGGTTTCCCGACAGAAACCAGGTCACGCCTCCGATGTCGCCTGTGATGCGCGCCATGAGATAGCCCGTCTGGTTCCGGTCGAAGAAGGACTTGGGAAGGCTGAAGGAGTGCTCCAGAACCGTCCTCTGGATGTCGAGGGTGACGTCCTGGCTGTAGCGCAGGAAGAACCAGCTCTGGAAAAGACCCATCCCGCGCGAGAAGAGGGCAAGGCCCACCATGACAAGGAGCACCCAGGGAAGAAGCGAAAGCTGTTTGCCCAGGATGACGTCATCGATGACAAACCGTGAGACAAGCGGCATGGGGAAGGCCATCAGGGCGTTAAGAAAGATAAAGCCTGCGCCCAGGGCCCCCTTCTTCCAGTGCCGCCGGAAAAACGGCAGGTGCCGGCGCAGGTTCGCTCCGATCCCGGCATAGGACTTCCCCCCCGCAATCCGGTCCTCCGGCGCCTTCCGCGCAAGCCCGCTTTTTAGATATTCAATCCAGGATTTCATGGCCAGAAAAAGGGGACCGTCCCCATGGATCCAAGATGCCAGTTTCATGCCCGATGCGAAAGGGGCCTGTCCCCTTTTTCATCATCATGTCATCAAGGCAGGGTTCGCTCATCCACGAAGATCCGAAAGGGCCGCCGGATCGTCCAGAAGCTGAAGCCTGAGGGGCGCCGCCCGATTATGCGCCTTCCCAGGACAAGCTGCATCTCCCTTGCCCCGTCGCGCTCGAAGGCGATGACTCTCGGACGCAGGGGGGGAGGAAGAAGCGCCCGGAAAATCCCGCAACGGGCAAGGCCCCGGTAGCAGGGGGTCAGGATGTAGGACGCCAGATGATCCGCCCTTCGGGCGGCGCGGATGCAGGCGGCAAGCTGGCGCCCCGCGAGGCCGCCTGCAACGGGCATCAGCTTCCCCCTGCGCTCTACCTCCACGGCGCGGCCGACGAGATCCGCCTGCCAGACGATCCAGCTATCCGCGTGCGGGTTCGCGTCCCCCCTCGTCCGGATCCCGTCAGGCCCGGCGGAGATGACACGGTGTACGACGCGCTCCGTCTGCCACGAAAGGACGAAGATGATCACATCCCCCGGCCTTACTTCTTCGGCACGGCAGGGGATGAAGCGGATCCGGTCCCCCGGCCGGAAAAGGGGCCGCATGCTGTCGCCGCGGCAGAAGAGTTCACCTTCCATGCGCCGTCAACTCCCGTCGACCTCGGATTAGGCCTCTATCCGCTTTTTCCAGAGCAACCTCGATCGTCTCCCAGAAGCGCCCCGTGAGGCTCAGACGGAGGATATGGGACGGAACGGAGGCTGCCAATCCGGCGGCATTGGCGAAGATCTCGCCCTTCAGGGGTAAGGTTTCGAAAGCACGGGACGTCGTCCGCACCGAGTTGAAGATCGTCTCGGCCGCATGGGCGAGGATGACCGTCGCCGCGGCACGGCCCGCAGGCACCGCTTCGTCAACGCCGGCCTGGGCAAGGAAAAAGACCGCAGACAGATCGACGCCGCGGTTGATATCCCACGCGTCGCCATCGGATCCGACGCCAACGCGGCTCCACGTCGGCAGGGGATGTACAGCGAATCCCCCTTCCCGCTTTCGCACGGCCAGTGCGAGATCATCGCCGAGGACCGTCCATTTCCGCGGCAGCCGCAGGCAGGCCGTGGACTTCCCGACGCCGCTTCTGCCGACGAGCAGCACCCCCCGGCCGTCACGCTCCACGAGTGCGGCGTGGAGCGGAAGACCGCCCCGGCGCACCGTCGATTCGTACAGGGGCATCAGGGCATGCCTCATCTGCTCCCTGACCCGGCTGGAATTATCGGTCCGGTGAAGCCTGCAGACACTCTCGCGAAGCGTTTCATGGCGCCAGACTTCGAGATGTGGGAATATACCGACTCGCCAACCGCCCCCGAAGCAGCCGCGCGGCGGCAGCGCACGGCCGCCGTTCCCCGCAGCCCCACCATGCGGAAATGTCTCGAAGCGGATCATGCAGTCCGGATCGGCCTGCGACGGTGCGAGCGAGAGCAACCGTGCAAACCCGTCGGCCCACTCCAGGGCCTCTTTGGCGGGGCGTATACCCCAGGATTGACCGTCGGAAAGGCTAAACGAGTACATCACGCCCCCGCGTTGCAATTTTCCAGATCACCGTAGCCGTAGACATTCGATCCCCCGTCACAGCAATAATTCCCCGCCCACTCCCCGCTCCAGCACATTCCCGACGTGATGTTTCCATCGCTGCACTGCTCGTAGGCCTGACCGCCGGGAACGCAATTGCACCCGCCAACCCATGGGACACCTCCCGTGGACGAGTAATCGGCCCCGGTTTCGCAGCAGGAGTCGCAGCCGCAGGCGGAGAGTCCGGATCCGCACCATTCCGCCCCGGTGCCCGTCCCGCAACGCGTGGTTTCCTTGCAGCTTCCCAACGCCTGATACGTTCCGTTTCTGCACGAGATGAACTCCCCGCACACCTGGGGTCCCTTCATGTCGACGAGAAGAGGGGGTTCGTAGCGAAATCTTGTTTTCATTGAAATCCTGTTCTTCTCTTATCAAGGAGCCAGTCCCCTTCTTCCAGCGCTTCCTCGATCCTCTCCCAGAACAGGCCCGTGAGACTCAGGCGAAGGCGGTACGCGGGGATCGCCAAGGCTGCCGCCGCCGCGTTGTGGTAGAGGGCCTTTTTCACGCTTGCATCTTCCCCGTTCGGGAACCCGAAATCGATCGACCGGAACACCTCGAGCGCCGACCCGGCCATGGAAATTGCCGCAGCGCTCTTTTTCAGATGCCGGCATTCGTCCCCGGGCGATTGCGCCAGGAAAAACACGGCGACAAGGGGAACCGACGCCTCCGACCGGCACCTTCCCGACTCGAAGCCTTTCCGAATGGTACTCCACGTCGGGAGCGGATGGGCCCGGTAGTTTCCATACCCGTCGCGCACCACCAGGCAGAGATCGTCACCCAGCACCCGCCAGGAATGCGGAAGCCTGCGACAGGCGGTGGATTTTCCCTCGCCGCTCCGGCCCGCCAGGATCACGCCCGATCCGCCGATCTCGATCAGGGCCCCGTGAAGGGGCAAACCCCCGCGCCTCAGGGTCTCCAGATAAACGGGCATCAGCGCGCGGCGCATCTGGCGGCTGCGTCCAGGCTCGTCCACATCGGGAATCACTTTGCAGAGGACCTCCCGGATCTCCGGGTGCTCGAAGAGCGCCTGGTCCGGGTACTCGCGTATTCTCCAGTCCCCGGCTGTCGGGGCCTTTGCGTAACGGCACAGTACAGGCTCGAAGAACTCGCCGGGCTTGCGTGACATGAGCTCGACATGGACATGCCGACTTGCCCGGCCTTGGCCCGGCAGCAGGCCCATGGCCGACGCAAATTCCGCCAGCCAGCCTTCGGTTGGCCCATCAGCCTCGAAGGCCCAGACGGCATCATGAGTGAAAGGCATATGAAACCTCAAAGGCATGATTTTTTCATCCCCCGACACGGCCTTTGCGACCTTCTCCCCAAAGCGGCCTCCCGGTCTGTGTCCACTGTAAGAAGGAAAAGGCATCCGGCCGGCAATACTGACAGCGAATATCAAAAACACTGAGTTCCTCCGGTTTCACACAGATACGAGGCGCGAGTGCCGGCCTCGCAACGGTATCCGGCCGAAGACCCGCCACTGCACCAGCACATGACCTGGATGCCTCCCTCGACGACGTCGCCGCTGTAGCAACAGGAGTAGGTGCACCCCGAGGGGTGGCAGGCGTTGGTGCCGTTCGTGCAGCCGTTTGCCTCGGTGCCATTTCCACAGGCGGCACTGACAACGCAGCTTCCCTCCGTGCAGTTCTCCACGTTGTATCCACCGTTGCACGAGGTATACCCAAGGGCGGAATGGTCGCGCATGTCGACCAGGACCGGTTTTTCATATCGCACATGCTTGTTCATTTCGATGATCCTGCCGTGTGGGTTCTCTAGTTCTTTGCCACCCTTTCAGCACACGGGTCCAGCCATGAGGGGCTACAGATTCCGGATCAGCAAGCACAACCTGGCAACGCCGTTTAAACCCATCCGCATGCTCTCTCCTCGTGCCGTCTCCCTTCATGCCGGCCGGGAAACCCATCGCCGCCCAATACCGCCTCGATCTTTTCCCAGAACCGGCCCGTGAGGCTCACGCGGAGCAGGTAGGCAGGCACGGCCAGCGAGAAGTCGGCGGCATTCTCGAAGACCTGCGTCCCGATATCCGGTTCCTTTCCCACCAGCTTGAACGGCCCCACGGACCAGAAGACCTCCATGGCCGAGCGGCGGCAGGCCACGGCGGCTTCGCCCTTACCCACCGGCACCGCCACATCTTCGTTTGACTGCTCGAGGAAGAAGATCGCCTCCAAGGGCACCGCTCGAATGACGTCCCACGAACCCTGCTGTCCGGCGCGAAGGGCGCTCCAGGTCGGAAAAGCGTGCGCACAGTACTTCCCTGTTGCATCGCGGACCACGAGGGCCAGATCATCGGCAAGGCCCCTCCACGGGGACTGGAGACGCCTGACGCATGTCGACTTGCCGATGCCGCCGCGGCCGGCCAGGAGAATCCCTCTGCCGTCTCGCTCCACGAATGCGGCGTGGACGGGAAAGCCGCCCTTCCCGAGGATCTTCAGGTAAAGGGGCAGAAGAGCATGGCGCATGTCTTCGATTTCTTTCCCTTCGCTTCCCTTCGGTGGCAGTAGGCACACGATGTCCAGCCCTGCCGGTTCGTTTTCGATCACGGCGCCCGGAATCCGGCGGAAATCCCACAGCGGCCCTTCCCGGGTCGGGATACCCGACACCCCGGGAGTCCTCTTCATGCGGGCCGAGCGATGGAACGTGACGGTCTCTGCGGGGCAGTTGCAGGAAATGGGAGGAAGGCCCAGGATGAATGCATACTGAGAAAGCCATTCTTCCGTCCCAGTCGTCGATCGCAGAAACCATCGTGTACCGTCGACAAGTCGAAGTTCGTACATCCCTTTATCCATTCAAATCCATCGAAGTGCCACATGCGCACGTCACGCACAAGCGCCGTTGCAGTCCTCCAGGGCCATCGATCCATCGATGCAGACAGCCGACACCCGGCCGCCCGTGTAGCAGATATACGCTGCATTCGCCCCCGAAATGCACTGGCAACCAGACACGGTACCCCTCCCGCTCCCGTAAAACCCCACCATCTGTCCATCCGCGCAGCACGTGTAGCAGTTTGAACTGGTTGAGCAGGCCCCGATTCCGTTTTCACAACCCCCCGTATATTGGCCATCCTGGCAGAAGCTGGTCGGAATGCAGGAACCGAGGGAGCACTCGAAATTGCACGAGCCGCCGTCGCAGGTACCCGAGTAGCCCAAGGCGCTGCCCGTGTTCATGTCGAAGAGAAGCGGGGGTTCGTACCTGAATCGTCCGGTCATGTCCTGTCATCCTACTCGGTCTGCCGTGAACGCACCTGTTATGCCGTTTTCGATCTTTCTCATCCTCGCGCCGCAGAGGCCCCAACCGGAGGTGCCTGATCAGCTTGCTGGCGGGCACCCTGCAGCCTCGTCCCCGGGAAGAGCCCCTCACGCCTGGCCTCCTCGCAGAACCAATAGGGCGCCCAGAGGCTGCGGCTGCGGTAGTAGTTCTGGGCAACGCAGCTCCCCAAACAGATCCCTTTCATGAGGCAGTCCCCGCAGATCCCTTCCAGCTTCCCGGGCATCCCTTCACGGATTTCACGCAGGACGGGGTTGTCTTTCCACACCCCGGAAAGGTCATCCTTCGCTGCATGGCCGAAGACCAGCTCGGGGACAGACTCGCCGATCCCGCAGAGGGCGTAGGACCCGTCGGCCAGGACACCCAGGATGCCGATAATTCCGCAGACGCCGCAGCCCGACCCATCGCGGCCGTACATTCGGCCCAGAGACCGGAAGGCGGCGGGGTGGGAATAGAAGAGTCGAAGCTTCGTCGCACGGGAAAGTCTGCCCTCGACGTCCTCGCCCAGCTCAACCAGTTCCCTGACGGAAAGTGTCTCGCCGGCCTGGTGCATCTTCACGCCCCGCGCCGTGGGCTGGACGATGTTGAACTTGACCGACGAGGCACCCTCGCTTTCGGCAAGGCGCACGAGCGCCTCGATCTGGCCCACGTTCCGGCGCATCAGGGTCATGATCACCTGGGGCCGTATGCCCGCCGCGACGAGGTTCCGGATCCCCTGCAACGCGGCCTCGAAGCAGCCGTGGACGCCCCGGACCCACTCGTGCGTCTCTGCGTCGGCCCCGTCGAGGCTCACGGAAATGTGATAGATCCCGGAGCGGGCGAGGTCCCTTGCCAGTTCAGGCGTGCAGAGAACCCCGTTGGTCTCCGTGCTGAACCGGATCTTTTCGTCCCGGAGGATCGCGAGGATGTCCCCGATACGGGGATGCATGAGCGGCTCGCCGCCCGTGAGCTTCACGGACGAGAGGCCGAGAGGTCCTGCCTGTTGCAGGATGCGCCGAAACAGGTCCGGATCGATGGCCCGGTACTGTCGCTTTGCCGTCTGGTGGGGCGGCTCGATCCAGCAGTGCCGGCACCGCAGGTTGCATCCCTCGGTAAGATAGAAATAGAGCGTACTGAGAGGTGGAACAGCACCGCCTGCAGCCTTGGCCGAAGCGTCGCCCTTGAAGACGGACCATGTCTTTCCGGAACTGACCATCATAACCCTCCCCGACCGGCCGCCCTCGGGCGAGATGCCCGCGGTTCGAGCCTGACCAGATAAACGTTCTTTTGCTTGCAGGATTTGCGGCAGCAGGACTTCGCACGCGGTGGTGGCATAAAGGCAGGCGGTGACTGCCCGTCATAGGGATTGCCTCCCCCGATGCTCAACGGATTGGTCGTCCACACGTAGATCCCGTCGATGCCCCGTTCGCGAAGACGCCTGATCAGCCTCTCTCGTTCCCCGGGGTTCCCGGAAACGAGGAAAACCCGGTCGAAGAAGAGAGGGCCCGCATGCTCCATGCTCCCGGCCTCACTGAACAGGATCACATCCCCCGCCGAGGTGTGCTGTTTGAGAAACTCGATTCGCCGGGCATTGTAGTCCTTGTACATCCAGAGATCGGTGCGCGCGTCCTGAAAGCTGTTCAACAGGGCCACGCCGCCGAAGAAAAGGAGCACCACGTACATCCCTCGGGAGTCGAAGATCCGCCGGTGATCCGCTCCCAGCAGAAGGACCACGAAGGGGACGAGCGGCAGCCAGACGGCAAGGACGCGGCTGACGACGGGCCTATGGATCACGGCGCCGCAGAGAACGCCGAGGATCACCGTGCAGACCAGGATCGGCTCGAGAGTCTCTTCCCGCCTCATCAAGCGGTCCATCCGTCCCGGGAAGCCGTAGAAACCGAACAGGACGGCAGGAAAGAACGCCATGAGATGGGACACGGTGATCCGTGCGGCCGAGAGCAGAACGGCGGCAAACATCAGCAGGACGGGCAGGACGGTCATGACGGCCCGCCCGACCGGGGTAACGTCACTGCCTCGCGACGCCGCAAGAAGGACGAGGGACAGGACCATGCTTCCGGCAAACAGGGCGAAGCGGATCCCCGAGAGCCCGTAGAAGGGCAGCATCAACTTCAGGTAGGACCCGGGAAACCCTCCGTGAAAAATCGCATCGTGCAGCACGATAGTGGCAAGCGCCAGCGCGGCCCCCGCCGCATAAGCGGCCAATTCCCTCCATCGCTTCTGCAGGGCGAGAACGGTTCCCGCAGAAAGGAGATAGGAGAAGGCCGCGAACAGGAAGTCCAGGCTGGCAAGGACGGAGACCCCGGCCAGGAAGGACGACCCGGCAAGATCGGCCCGGCCCTCGGTTCCCGCCTTGAAGTAACGGACGAGCAGGAAGAGCCCCATGACGATCAACAGGAGGGCAAGGGATTGCCCGGTGAATCTGAACGCGAGGAGAAGGACGGGTGAGCCGCCCAGGAAGAGTGCAAGGAGGAGATAATGAAGAACGCCCCGCGGCATCATCCGGTCCAGGGTCACGCCGAGGGACAGCGCGGCGAGAAATACGAACAGGACCGGCGTGAAATCGACGCTCCGCTCGCCGAATACGGGGTGGAACAAGCTCGCGACGAAGGGAAACAGCGGGGGGGGGACGGCGTAGAGCCTGTCGCCGCGGGACTCGAAGAGGTCCCGCGGTCCCGCGAGATCTTTCGGCTCGAAGCCGAAGCGGAAAGCCGGCGCATCGATCGCAAGTGCCCCGTTCAGGGAGAAGTTCTTCATCTGGACGTAATGGACGCCCTCGAGGTTGGTTTGCAGGCCGGGGGGCGCGAGGAAAAAGCACAGGCCCGCAAGCGCCGCGAGGACGGCAACAAGGAAGATCGTTTCCCCGGGGTTTCTCGTCATTCCATTCCTCTTCGGCTCAACCCAGCAGGGCCCGGTCCGGAAGCCTGCCCCCCTCGGCGAGGAACTTCCGCAGGCAGGCGTCGGGGCTCGGGTGGTTGACCTCGCCCGTAAGCGTGTAGGAGAGCCCCGGGCAGTTGCCGGTACAGGCATTCACGTAAGGGCACCCCTCGCAGAAGGAAAAGTTCGTCAGGGGGATCTCCTGCCTTCGCCTGAGGGTGCTGAGCGCTTCGTGGTCTCTCCATACCATCCCGAGGTCGTCGCGGTTGATGCGGCCGAGTTCGATGTGGGACAGCATCGTGCAGGGTGTGATGACGCCGTCGGCCCGCACGGCGAGGCCCGACCGGTAACAGCCGCACCCCGTCAGATAGCCCCGTTTCGGGGCCGTCAGCTCTTTTTTCCCGAGCCGGGCTTCCTCCATGTCGAGCCAGCCCCGCGCCTCGGCCAGCGGCCCCGCCATGGCCTGGATCCGGCCGTTGTATTTCCTAGTCAGGCGAAGGAGCGTCTCCATGGCTATCATCCGCTCATCCGTGGTGAGCTGCACCATTTCGGCGTTTTTCCTGCACAGGCCCATGGCCCCTGCGGAATTGGTCCCGAAGGAGGGAAGGCCGATGTCTTCCAGCAGGAACCGGGCGACGGCGTCGAGGTCGTGGACGTTCTTGCGGTGGATCGTGACGCGCACCGCCGCGTGAATGCCATGCCGACGAAGGGTCATGAGACCCTCGATCGCCTTCGCGAAGCTCCCCCTGCCCCGCATGGCGTCGTGGCTTGAGGGCATGGAGCCGTCGATGGAGACCTGGACGTAGTTGCAACGTTTTGTCGAGACGAGAAAAGCCGCCATGTCGTCGTCGATCAGCGTCCCGTTGCTGAGGACGGCAAAGCGCATCCGGTTGCGGACGATGCCGTCGACGATCTCCTTCAGGTCCTCCCGGATGAAGGGCTCGCCCCCCGCCAGCGTCACCTCCGTGACGGCGCAACGGTTCAGTTCCTCGAAAAAGCGCAGCCACTCTTCGGCCGGCAGATCTTTACCCGCATCGCCGGGGCTCTCGAAATGATAGCAGTATCGGCACCGCAGGTTGCAGCGGTTCGTGATATCGATGTCGACCTTCTTCGGAGTCCGCATGAGTTTCATTCGTTCAGCCTCGATCCCGAGTATCCACTCCTCGTCCCTGATCTAATTCATATCCCACCAGCCCCTGCGCCTCCAGCGCCGCGATGAACTGGCGGGCGTGCGCGCCGGCGTCCTCGGGCACGTCGTCGGCCTCCTCGCGGAGCCTTCCGACGATGGAATCCGCATCGTGTTTCCCGTCGAGGAGCTTCCAGATGAAAACCCCCGTGGGGTTGAGTCCGAAGGCGTTTCCCGTGTCGGGGTCGAAGAGGATCGCCCAGTCGTCGAATTCCTCGCGAAGGACGATCAGGGGGTTGGCAATGGGATTTTTGACATCCACGGCGCGTTCCTTTCGTTTAACCGGTGACGGGTAATTTGACGCTCCACCGCGCGGGCGCTCCTCCCGGGCGGCTGAAAACAACCTCATTTCCAGCAAATACACCTGAAGTGCCGGATATTTTTGCAAGAAGCATACCGCGTGGAATCGTCAGGCAATTTCGTGCTTTAGGGTTGAACTTCCCCGGGAAAAAAGGTATGAATTTGGCGTTCATCGCAGCAGGGTCAAAAGGGGTGATGCGGTGGAGAAATTCGACGTCATCGTCGTGGGGGCAGGACTGGCCGGGCTGGCGGCGGCATGGACGCTGGCCGGCGAGGGCGTCGAGGTCGTCGTCCTCGACCGGGGCGACTACCCCGGCTCCAAGAATGTCTCCGGCGGCCGCCTCTACCTGAACCCCGTCCGCGACCTCTTCCCCGGCCTCTGGGACGAGGCCCCCCTGGAGCGGGCCATCGTTCGCGAGGGGGCCACCCTCATGGCCCGCAACCGCTCCTTCACCTTCCACTACACCGGCAGCGAGCTGCGAATCGACAAGCCCCAGAGCTACAGCATCCTCCGCTCGAAATTCGACCGCTGGTTCTCCGAGCGGGTCGAGGAGCGCGGCGGGATGATCCTCGTCAAGACTCTCGTGACGGACCTCCTCCGCGAAAAAGGCAGGGTCTGCGGCGTCGTCGCCGGGGGGGACGAGCTGCGGGCCGACGCGGTCATCGCCTGCGACGGGGTCCTGTCTCTCATCCCGGAGAAAGCCGGCCTGCGCGCCCCGGGGCGCCCGCACGACTATGCCGTCGGCATCAAGGAAGTGATCCGCCTCGAGCGCCCCGTGATCAACGACCGCTTCGGCGTGGCGGACGGCGAGGGGACGGCGCACCTCTACGCGGGAGACATCACGAAGGGCCTCTTCGGCGGCGGCTTTCTCTACACCAACGGGGAGAGCCTGAGCCTGGGGTTGGTCCTCTCCATCGAGGACATGGCGAGGGAGGAAGCGGCGGGCGATGCGCCCGCGCTCTTCGAGGCCTTCAAGGCACGGCCCGAGATCGAGCCCCTCATCCGGGGAGGGCAGACGGTGGAATACGGCGCCCACGTAATTCCCGAGGGCGGTTACCGGTCACTTTCCCGCCTCTGCGGCGACGGGATTCTCGTGGCGGGAGATTCGGCAGGCTTCGCCCTGAACCTCGGCTTCACCGTCCGCGGCATGGAATACGCCCTGGCCACGGGGTACCACGCTGCGAAGGCCGTCATCGAGGCAAAGAAGGCGGGCAGGTACGATGCCGCGGCGCTGGCCGGCTACCAGAACTCGCTGGAGGAAAGCTTCGTTTTGCAGGATTTCAAGACCTTCAAGGATACCCCCCGCGTGCTGTCGAACCCGCACCTGTTCGGCCACTACCCGGAGCTCATCGGGAATCTCCTGCGCGATCTCTACACCGTCCCCGCAGGGCCCAAGTCGCCCGTCTTCACGACGCTGCGCAAGCACCTGACGCTCAGCGAGCTCTGGACCATGCTCCTGGACGCAAAGGAGGTCACGAAGATATGAGCGACCTCAAGGCAAAGCTGGGCCTCAACGTCTTCAAGCCACTCCCCGCCCCGCACATCCGGATCCGACAGGGCATGGAGCGCGACCCGCGGCTGAAGGCGGCCGTGAGGGCCTGCCCTGCGGGACTTTACGCGGAAGGCGCCGACGGGGTGTTCACCCTGACCATCGACGGCTGCCTCGAGTGCGGGACCTGCCGCATCGCCTGCGGCACCGGGGTGCTCGAGTGGGGCTACCCGGAGGGCGGCGCGGGCGTACAGTTCCGCTTCGGATAGAACAACCCGGGTACAGGGTTCAGGGTTCAAGGCAAAAGCAGTGGCTCGTGGTTAGTGGCCAGTGCGATGAAATGGTCACCGCTCATCAATCACGAACCACCAGTCACTAGTCACGAATCACTAATCACTGTTTTGCACGAAGGAGGGGCACATGAATTTCAAGTTGACCGAGGAACAGGACCTGATCCGCAAAAACATTCGGGAATTCTGCGTGAAGAACGTCGAGCCCATCGCGGCGGAGATCGACGAGAAGGAAGCGCACCCGGCCGATCTCTTCAAGAAGCTCGGAGAGGGCGGCTGGATGGGCATCCCCATCCCCGCGCAGTACGGCGGCTCGGGATCGGACTACCTGACCCACGCCATCGTCGTGGAGGAGCTCTCGCGCTCGTGCTCCTCGACGGGGTTCACCGTGTCGATCCACGTGGGGATTGCCTGCATGCTGATCAACATCTTCGGCACGGAGGAACAGAAGAAGAAGTACCTCGTGCCGCTCGCGACGGGTCAGCACCTGGGCGCCTTCGTCCTCACCGAGCCCGGGGCCGGAACGGACGTCATGGCCGCCACGACGACGGCGGCCAAGGACGGCGATTTCTACGTCCTCAACGGCACGAAGACCTTCATCTCCAACGGGCCCATCGGGGACACCTACCTCGTCTTTTGCTGGACCGACAAGGCGGCGGGCCGCAAGGGCATGAGCTCCTTCATCATCCCGAAGGGAACGCCGGGATTGAAGCCGGGCGAGCACTTCCACAAGATGGGCCTTCGCTCCTCGCAGACCTCGGAGGTCGTGTTCAAGGACTGCCGCGTGCCCGCGGCAAACCTGCTGGGCGCCGAGGGCGCGGGCATGGTCAACGCCGGGACGGCCTTCGACCACGGACGCGTGGGCATCGCCGCGCAGGGCGTGGGCATCCTTCAGGCGGCCCTCGACGAGTCCATCCGGTACGCCAAGCAGCGCGTCCAGATGGGAAGCCCCATCGCGCGCCACCAGGCCATCTCGTGGATGATCGCCGACATGGCGACGGATCTGCAGGCCGCCCGTTTCCTCACCTACTGCGCCGCCTGGCTGAAGGACAACAAGCTGCCCTTCACCAAGGAGGCCTCGATGGCGAAGCTCTTCGCCGCCGAGAAGGCCATGCACCACACGACCAAGGCCGTGCAGATCCACGGCGGTTACGGCTACATCAAGGGAGCCAAGGTGGAGCGTCTCATGCGCGACGCCAAGATCCTCGAGATCTACGAGGGCACCTCGGAGGCCCAGCGAATGGTCATCTCGGGCATGGTTTTGCGGTAAACACAGGGTCTCGGGTATCGGGTCTAGGGTGAATCCAAAATCTTCTTCCTTCCCCATACCCGAACCCCTATACCCATTTTTCGGAGGCATGAAATGCCGAACGTGGTGGCCTGTTTCAAATGGGTCGTAGACGAGGCCTACATCCGCCGGGGGGCCGGCGGCGCCCTGGACTTCTCGGCGGTGGACTACAAGATCGGGGAGTACGACCGCAACGCCATCGAGGAGGCCGTGCGCCTGCGCGATGCCGGCGGCGGGGGCAGCGTCATCGGCGTGACCGTCGGCACTCCCGAGTCCGCAAAAGGCGTGAAGGATGCCCTGTCGCGCGGGATGGATATGGCCTTCTTTGCCGCCGACCCGTCCTTCAAGGACCTGGAGCCTTCTCATACGGCGGCGATCCTCGCCGAGATGATCCGCACGCGCATCCCGCAGTTCGACCTTGTCACCTGCGGGGAGGGATCGAGCGATCTCTACGCCCAGCAGGTGGGGCCGCGGCTTGCGGAGCTGCTCGGCATTCCCTGCGTCTGTTTCGTCCAGAAGCTCTCTCTCGATGGCGGAAAGCTCAGGGCCGAAAGGCGCGTCGAGGACGGCATTGAGGTCGTCGAGGCGCCGCTGCCGGCGCTGGTCACGGTGCTGCCCGACATCAACACGCCCCGGATCCCGGGCGTGAAGGACACGCTGATGGCCGGGAAAAAGCCTGTGACCGCCGTCAAGAAGGACGAGCTTACCGGAAAGGTCGAAGAGGTGCTGAAGACAACGGCCATGACGGCATCGAGCATGGAGCGGACGGGGGAAAAGCTCGCGGCCGACGCCGCCGGCATCGCCCGTTTCGTCGATTCGCTGCGCAAGAGCGGCGTGATCAAGTGAGAGGAAGGACATGGCGGGTATCTGGATCGTAGCGGAAACCAGGGAACAGGCCTTCGAGCTGCTGGGCGCGGGCCGATTGCCGGCGGCGGACATGGGGGCGGCATTGACGGCGGTCGTCTCAAAGGGGCCGGCAGTGCCGGAGGAATGCATCGCCCGCGGCGCCGACGAGGTCCTTTTGCTTGCTGAACTCGTGCCGGGGGAGCCCTTCGGGGCGCACCTGCCCGTCCTCGAGCAGGAGGCCCGGGCCTCATCGCCCGCCCTGATCCTCTTCAGCGCGACGGCAAGGGGAAAGGAGCTGGCCGCCCGCCTGGCCGCACGGCTCGGTGCGGGGCTATGCAGCGCCTGCACGGCGATTTCCTTCGACAAGGCCTCTAACGCCGTTGTCATGGAGCGGATCGCCTACGGCGGCGCCGCCACCCAGAAACTCGCCTCCTCCGCCGGGCCGGTCCTGGTCACGGTGCCGCCCCGGAGCTTCGAACCGGCAACCGTTCTCGACAGCAGGCAGGGCAGGACCCGGGAACTGCCCGCACCGCCGCCTTCGGCCCTGAAGATCGTCGAGCGCAAGCCCAAGGAGAAAGTGGCGAAGGACATCACCGAGGCCCGGGTCATCGTCTGCGCCGGCCGCGGGTTCGACAAGAAGGAGGACCTCGCCCTTGCCCGGCAACTCGCCGACGCGCTGGGCGGGGAGCTCGGCGCCACTCGGCCGCTCACCGAGGAGGTTCACTGGCTGCCCGAGGATCTCTGCATCGGGCTTTCCGGCGTGCAGGTCAAGCCGGAGCTCTACGTCGGCCTCGGCGTCTCGGGCCAGGTCCAGCACATGACGGGCGTGCGCGGCGCGAAGGTGGTCTGCGCCGTCAACCGAGACGAGAATGCGCCGATCTTCGCGCTTGCCGATTTCGGAGTCGTGGGCGATCTCTACGAGGTAGTGCCGAAGATCATCGAGGAGCTGAATAAGTAAGCCCCCTGCCGTGACGAGCAAGGACCCTCGCCCGCCCGGGCGGGGGTTTTTTTACGGGCGCTCCGAGATTTCGGTTGTCATTCACGTGGCGATTTAGTATGCATGCCCGGACACGACAAACGCCCTGCGGAGGATCAAGGCCGTTCATGAACGACGTCAAGGAGATTCTTCAGGTCATCTGCCGCAACGAGGAGGTTGCCCGGAAGTTCTTCGAGATCGAAACGAGCATCCTCTCCATCCACAATTTCCGGGATCTCTTCGAAAAGCTCCTCACCGAGATCCACGACAAGTTCAGCGTCCCCCGCGTCTGGATCGCCATGACGGAGGACAACGACGTCTGGCGTCTTCTCGACCGCATGACGACCGGAGGCACCTTCGGGGATCGGCTCCGGGTCGTCGACGCGAAGGCCTTCGGCGAGATCGTCACGAACGGCTCGTCGCCCGTTCTGGCCAACGAGGGAATGGAGCGCTTTGCGAGCCTCCTGCCGGAGGGGACCCGCTACGCGCTGGGCTCGATTGCCGTCGTACCCCTCACCTACGAAGGGACGGCCATCGGAAGCTTGAACCTGGGGGATGAATCCCCCGAGCGCTACACACCCGGGATGGAAGTGAGCCTGCTGCGGCAGCTGGCCGTGAAGGTGTCCATCTGCCTGGCCAACGTGATGGCCCACGAGAGGCTTGCCATGCTGGCCTTCCGGGACCCCCTGACGGACCTGCTGAACCGGCGCGTGATGGAGCAGGTCCTTCGCAGGGAATTCGACCGGGCCCGACGCTACGGGACGGAGCTTGCCGTCGTCTTTCTCGACATCGACCAGTTCAAGGGGATCAACGACCGCTACGGGCACGACACGGGCGACGAGGTGCTCAAGTGGGTGGGCAACCGTCTTCTGGCCATGAGCCGCCAGAGCGACGTGGTCGCCCGGTTTGCCGGCGACGAGTTCGTCGTCGTCCTGCCGAACACGGGCACCGACAGGGCGTACCGCTTCGTCGACCGGCTGCAGACCTTTTTCCTTTCCACACACCTCGCCCACGACGGCAGGGTGATCCCCGTTTCGGTCAGCTGCGGAATCGCCACAATGGCCGACGCCGGCATGGCCGACCCCGTCGCCCTGCTGAAGAAGGCCGACGAGCGGCTGTATCAGAGCAAGAACTCGAAAAAGGAATAAAAAATCCCCCTCTGCCCCACGTGATAGGTCCACTGCGTCAATGCGAAGGAGCGAAGCGACTGAAGCAATCTCGCATTGTCGCAAACGGTGAGATTGCCGCGCTCCCTTCGGTCGCTCGCAATGACGAGTGGCACAGCCTCGGAAGCAGAGGGAGATTGGCCTTTAGCCTATTTCTGCGCCCCGTACCCCTTCGCCAGCGACGTGTTGACGTGGACGACACCCTTGTTGAGGCTCTTCAGGGGGTAGTCGTCGGTGATCGCGGGCAGCTTGTCCGCCTGGGCCTGGTCCTTCAGGACGGTGCCGGCCGGCACGTAGCGCCCATCGGGAACGGAGACGCCCATGAGGATGCAGCCCGGCTCGACGACGCATCCCTTGCCGACCCTCGCTCGGAAGACGAGCACCTGCATCCCCACGAAGCTGTCGTCGAGCACATAGGCCGGCCCGTGGATCTGGACCTGGTGGGCCAGCGACACGCGGTTGCCCACGTAGACGGCGTATTTATTCCCGCCGACCTCCACCTGATTCTTCTCCAGAGGTTTGCCGTGTTCCTCCGTCTCGAGGGCGTGGATCACGACGCCGTCCTGGACGTTGGAATCGTCGCCCACGTGGAGGGGCTGGCCCTCGTCGCCGCGGACGGCCGCGAAGGGCGCCACGAACACGTTGCGGCCGATGATGACGTTTCCGATGACGAGCCCCAGCGGGTGCACGTACGCCGTGGGGTCGATCACGGGGTCACATACCTTCGAACTGAAATCGGTCTTCACGTTTTTTCCTATCATCTCTCTCCTCCCGCAAACTGGTCTATCTGGTCTATTTCGTCTGTTTCGTCTTTTTCGTCTGTCTGGCTTAGTCCGTCCGTTGGAAGGGTATCGGGTCTTGGGGCTCGGGTATCAGAAGATGAAGAGGGGTATCGGGTCCAGGGTATAGGGTATTGGGAAGGAAGAAGATTGCTTTATAGACAAAATCCTATTCCACCCCGATACCCTATACCCGAAACCCTAGTCCCTAGAATATTGACCCTATACCCGAGACCCTCTTTTTGCGCGTTCGCGCAAAAGCAGCTCCTCCCAGACCTCGCCGACGCGCTGTTCGAGCTGCTGCATCGAACCGTCGTTGCGGATCACCACGTCGGTGCGCTTGAGTTTCTCGTCGATGGGCATCTGGGCCTCGAGCCTCGCCACGGCCTCGTCCCGGGTCATCCGGTTGCGCCTCATGACCCGCGCGATCTGCACTTCCCGGGGCGCATAGACAAGCAGGACCACGTCGAAGAGGCCCTGCATCCCCACCTCGAAAAGCAGCGGGATATCGGACAGGACGATCGCCCGCTCGTCCTCCCGCCCGATCCGGTCGCGCTCCCGCTGCGCCTCCTCGAGCACCGCCGGATGTACGATGCCCTCCAGCGCCCTGCGCCGCTCCTCGCTGCCGAAGACGAGGGCCCCGAGCTTCTTGCGGTCGAGCCGTCCCGTCTCATCGAGGATCTCTCGCCCGAAGGCCTCGACGATGCGTTGCCAGACCGGCCGGCCCGGCTCCTGAAGGGCGTGGACAAGGGCATCGTGATCGATGACCCGCGCGCCCCTTCTCACGAGCATCCGGACCACCGTCGATTTGCCCGTCGCGATCCCCCCTGTCAGCCCCACGTTCAGCATCGGCACGCTTCTACCACAAGGCCCCCGTTCCGGCAACGAAAAACCCTAGGGCCCGGCCGCCCGGGGCGGATCTGACTCTTTTCTTCCCGATACCCGATGCCCTGGACCCGATACCCGGCTGCGAAGCAGGTTGGCAGGTCTTTTGCAATGCATCTCCGGGTACTGCTGCAGCCGGACAAGTCAATGATTAATGTCAAGAATCTCCGCAAAACCTATGGCGACGTCGTCGCCGTCGACGATATCTCCTTCGAGGCGAAGAAGGGCGATATCCTGGGGTTCATCGGCCCCAACGGCGCCGGCAAGACGACGACCCTGCGCATCCTGTCGTGTTTCATCGAGCCCGACAGCGGGACGGCCAGCGTCGGGGGCTTCGACATCCGGACCCAGCCGGTCCAGGTGCGCCGCGTGCTGGGGTATGTCTCGGAAAAGTGCCCTTTCTACGGCGAGATGACCCCGCGGTGGTTCCTGAAGTTCGTCTGCGATGTCCGGGGCATCAACGGCACCCGATTCAAGTCCGAGATCGACCGGGTCGCCGCCATCAGCTCGTTGCAGAGCGTCATGGACCGCCGGATCGAGACCCTCTCGAAAGGGTTCCAGCGTCGCCTGGGCCTGGCCCAATCGCTGCTGGGGGACCCGCCCGTGCTCATCCTCGACGAGCCCATGTCGGGCCTCGACCCGAACCAGAAACAGGAGATCGTCGAGCTGATCCGCTTCATGGCCGCCGACAAGTGCTTCATTCTCTCCACCCACGTGATGGAGGAGCTGGAGACGATCTGCAACCGGGCCATCCTGATCAGCAGGGGGAAAATCGTGGCGGACTCCACGCCGCAAGACTTCAAGGAGAAGGGCCAGGGAAAGATCGACGCCTTCTTCCGCAGAGTGACCAACGGGGCCTGACATGCAGACCATCCGAGCGATCCTCAAACGGGAATTCCGCAGCTACTTCACGACCTCCATGGGGTACGTGATCCTCGTCGTGTTCCTCGTCCTGACGGGGTTCCTCACGATCAAGGGCCGCTTCTTCGAGATGCGGCAGGCCGACCTGCGGGTCTTCTTCGACAACCTGCCCCTGCTGTACATCTTCTTCGTCCCCGCCGCCGGGATGCGCCTCTGGGCCGAGGAGCGCAAGGCGGGCACCATCGAGTTCCTCTTCACCCAGCCCGTGACGGTCACCCAGGCCGTGATCGGCAAGTTCCTGGCCGCGTGGCTTTTCCTGGTTGTCGCCCTGCTGTTCACGGCGCCCCTCGTGATCGCCGTCGCCTGGCTCGGCAGCCCCGACCCCTACGTGATCGCGACGGGCTACCTGGGCGCTCTCCTGATGGGCGGCGCCTACCTGGCGGTGAGCATTTTCTGCTCGGCCCTCACCCGCAGCCAGATCGTGAGCTTCGTGCTCTCGATCGGACTGATCGGCCTGATGGCCTACACCGACTCGCCGGCCGTCCTCACCTGGCTTGCCGGCATCGTGCCCCCGTACCTGATCGAGGCCATGGCCAACATGAGCTTCGCCGGACACTTCGAGTCCATGCTGCGCGGCGTGATCGAATTCCGCGACCTTTCATTCTATGCCGTTCTCATTGCAGGGCTGATCGCCATCACCTGCCTCGTCGTCGACAACCGAAGGGAGTCATGCTGAAGAAAAATGCCAAGGTCCTTGCGGCCCTCATCCTGATCGCGCTGATCACCTTCTCGTCCATCACGCTGCTCGCGAAGGCGGGCCGGGCGCTGAAGCTCGACGTCACGGAGGACCGCATCTACTCGCTCTCCGACGAGACAAAGAAGATCATGGCGGGGCTTACACACCCGGTGCGCCTCAAGCTCTTCTACTCCCGCACGGAGGCCCTGAAGGGATTCGACTCGCTGAGGGCCTACAGCAACTATTTCTTCTACATCCGAGATCTGCTGCGGGAGTACGCATCGCACTCCCGTGGGAAGATCTCCCTCGAGATCATAGACCCCCGGCGCGATTCCCGGGAGGAGCGCGAGGCCCTTCAGTACGGCCTGCGGCCGATCCCCACGGCGGGCGACGACCGGTTCTACTTCGGGCTCGTCCTGGCGACCGAGTTCGGACAGGAGAAGGCCATCCCGCTGCTTTCGCCGGAGCGGCAGCAGCTGGCCGAATACGACATCACCGAGATGATCCACAGCGCCACCTCCCGGACGAAGAAAAAGATCGGGTTCCTTTCCACGGTCAACCTCGGCACCGCCGCCTATCCCGCCGAAACGGCTCGGGCGATGGGTCTTGCGGATAACGCCCCGAAGGTGCCGTCGGCCCTGGAGTCGCTGAAGCCGCACTACGACGTGACGATGCTGCACCCCGACGCCGATCTCCGGAAGCTCCACGCCGTGCTCGTCGTCCATCCCCGCAACCTTCCCGAGCAGACGATCGCGGCCCTGGACCGTTACGTCACGGGCGGCGGGAAGCTCGTCGTCTTCCAGGACCCCGCCTTCATGGCAGACTCCTCCGCCTCGGCTGCGGGCAGCGCCTTCACGCCCGGGCAGAATGCGTCGAACCTCAACCGCCTGCTTGCCGCCTGGGGCTGCGAGATGGCGACCGATCGGCTCGCCGCCGACCCGGGGGCCGCTGTCCGCGCAACGGCAGGGCCCGCCACCCTGATGACGCTCACGGGCCAGGCCATCCGCAACGAAGAGGGGCTCAACACCGGCGTGACCCAGGTCCGGGTCTTCAACGCCGGCGCGCTGCAGATCACGCCGATCCCGGGAATCGCGGCCGCCGTCCTTCTGCGGACCGCGGAGACGGGCGTCACCGTGCGCGCCGAGAACCCGCAGCAACGGGTCTCCGAAGGAAAGGAAATCGTCACCCTGGGGGTCCGGCTCACGGGCAGCTTCCCAAGTGCCCTCGCGGGCGAGACGGCCCCGGAGGCGCCCAACGCGGGCGCACCGCCCCCCCCGGCGGCAGGTGGCAAGCCCGCCCCGGTCGTGGTCGTCTTTTCCGACGTGGACATGCTGACGGGCGCCATGGCGACGGCGGCGCCGGCAGGCGGCAACGCCGATCTGCTCCTCTCCACGATGGAAGGTCTCACGGGCTCGGTTTCGCTCGCCGGCATCAAGGCCCGCGGCAGGGTCATCCGGCCTTTCAGCGCCGTGGAACGAATGGAAGAGAGTTACGAAGACGCGACGGCACACGCGATCGCCTCCCTGGAGTCCGAGATCGCCGCGGGGGAAAGGGATTTAAGCACCCTCGCCCGGAAGAGCCAGGAAGGCGAAGAATCCCTTCTGAAAGAGGAGATCCTGCGCAGCCGCAAGATGACCGAGGCGAAGGTCGCGCGCGCGAAGGAGGAACTGGCCGCCCTGCAGCACAAGAAACGCGCCATGGTGGAGAGTCTCTTCACGAAGTGGAAAGTTTTCATCCTGCTGGGGGGACCGGCCCTGGTGCTGCTCATCCCGGCAGTGGTTGTCGTCGGCCGCCTGTTCGGCCGGGTCGACCTGTCAAAGAGGAAGCTATGGACACGAGGCATCTGATCCTGCTCGGCGCTGTCGCCGCCGTCCTCACCGGGGCCGTGGTCCTGGTCGGGATCCTTGAGGATCGCCAGGAGGTGACCCTCAAGGAGGGGAGCTACATCCTCCAGGGGTTCAACCCGGAGAAGGTCTACGGGATCTACATCAAGCAGGGCGACGAAGCGCTCACCTTCAAACGCCGGGAAGAGCGGTTCATCCTCACGGGCAAGTACGACTACCCCGTCTCCAACGAACAGATCAACCGGATTGTGAAGGCCGTCGCCGATATCCGTTGCGCCGAGCGGGTGACCGCCGACGAGCGCAACCACGGGGCGCTGGGTGTTGCAGGCGAGAAAGGCGGCCTGGTGGTCCGCTTCTTCGGCGAATCGGGCCAGAAGATGACGGGGATCATTATCGGCAGGGACCGGCCCGGGTTCCCGGGGTTCTACGTCCGGATGGAAGACGAGAAGCAGGTCTACCTGAGCACGGACGCGCTGCCGAAGGTAAGCACGAAAACCGTGGACTACATCCGCCGCGACCTGCCGCCGGGCCGCAAGAGCGATTACATCCGGATCACCTGCCAACACGGTTCGGAGGCCTTCTCCCTTGACCTGCGCGAGGGCAGGCCCGTGGTGGAGGATATCCCCCAAAAGCAGCAGCAGGACGATCGCGCCGTCACGGAGGTTCTGAAAACCCTCCAGCAGTTCCCCGTCCGCAACCTGTACCGCAAAGACGACCAGCCGGCTCTCATCTGGCCTGCGCGATTGGATTTCCACAGAAAGGACGGGACCGTCTATCGGGTCGAACTTGCGGAGAAGGACGGGCGGCACTTCGCCCGCGCCGAGGCGGTGGCGGACGTCTCCGAGGCAACGGGCAGTGCGACAGGCGGGGGCAAGGCAAAGGATGCCTCGCAGCCGACCCTCGACACCGTGGGAACCTTTAACCGGGATCACGATAACTGGGTCTACGAGATCGACCCCTCGTGGATGCGCGTGGCCCGGATGAAGCAGGCGGACCTTCTGGAGTAATCCGCACAGCGGATTCCTGGAAGTTAGGAAGTTATGAAGATAGGAAGTTAGGAAAAACCAGGCTATCGTCTTTCTTTTCCCTGTTCCGCTCCTCCGCTCTTCCTCACTTCAGGGCCTCCTGTCCTTCCCTGTCGGAAACGTCAACTCCCCCCCGTAATACCCGATGACGCTCACGATCGGGGCCAGCGACAGAAGCATCGCGATGTAGACCCAGTGGCCGGCGCCCGCCTCGTCCATCACGCCGGGCACGCAGAACCGCCAGACAAAGGCTGGCGCAGCGATCGCCAGGAGGACCCAGGAGAGCCGCATCTTGACGGTGACGTGCGCCATGGGCCTGGCCATGTAGTTGAGCCACCAGGTGAACCAGCCCGTGAGCATGGCCGGCGGCATGAAGAGGATCCCGCCCGCCAGGCAGTGGAAGGCCGTCACCTCGAGGGACTTCACCCCCGTCACCATGTAGAGGATGTCGAAGAACGTGGCCGAATACAGGAACACGATGGGGAAGTGGACCACCATCGGGTGCGGGTGGCGCCGCAGGAAGGGAACCCTTACGAGCAGGCCTGCGAGCCAGCCCGGCATGTCACGCTCCCCGCCCGCCTCTTTCTTCAGCGTGCCCGCCCGTGCAACTTTCTCCAGCACCTCCCTGCCGTGGGGGGCCGCGGCGATATCCGCGGAGAGGTCGCCGCCGGCGCGGTGGCGCTTCATGTGCAGGCCGCCCTTCCAGAGTTTGCTTGCGCTCACGTTGTAGACGACGCCGTCGACGGCCACGCAGGCCCGTTGCCCGTCGCTTCCGTCGCACCTGGCGAGCGCCTCCGCGTCGTATTCCTTTCCGTCCGGTCCGGCCAAGGGGCTCCCTCCTCGGGATCAGTGCTCCGGCTTGTCCTCCTGTCCCGCCTTGCCGCGAAACACGAGGTACTGCCATGCATTGTAGGCCAGCATCACGGGCAGCAGCACGGCGCTCACGAAAAACAGAAACCACAGCGAGCGCGGCGGGGCAGCCGCATCGAAGATGGACAGGCCGGGCGGGACGGCCATGGGGTACAGGGCCGCAGCGATCCCGACCACGAGGGTCAGGAAGAGGAGTACGCTCCACTGGAAGGGCTTGCCCTGCTCCGCCCTCTTGAGGCTTCGCAGCAGCATGGCGAACTCGAAGAGAAAGATGGGCAGGGTGAGGTAGATGTAGTGGCCTTGCCTCATCGTGAGCAGGGAGTAGCGGCCCTCGCGCTGCAGCAGGGTCATCCACAGCAGGATCACGGCAAGGCCGGCCAGGACGGCCCATGCGGCCATGGCGGCCGTCTTCATGGCGCGCTCCCGGAGTTCCCCGTCCGTTTTCATGGCCAGGTACGTCGTGCCGAGCAGGACGAAGCCTGCCGCCCCCCCCGCGGCGACAAGGGCCGAGAAGGGGTTGAACCAGTCGCCGAAGCCGCCGGAGAACTGCCGCTCGACGACGGGCATGCCGCTCAACAGCCCCCCCAGGGTGAACCCCTGGGCAAGGGTTGCGACGAGGCTCCCCAGCCCGAAGGCGAGGCCCCAGCGGGTGCGGTTCGGCGATTCGTGGTAGAACTCGATCGCCACACCCCGGAAGGCAAGCCCGGCCAGCATGAGCATGACGGGGACGTAGAGGGCCGACATGGCAACGCCGTAGACGACGGGAAAGGCGCCGAAGAGAAGGCCGCCGAGGATGACGAGCCAGGTCTGGCTCGCGTGCCAGGTGGAGGCGATCGAGTGGATCATGAGGCCCCGCTCTTCCTCCCGGCGGGCCGCAAGCGAGAAGATCCCCACCCCCAGGTTGTAGCCGTCGGTGGCCATGTAGAAGAACAGGATCAGCCCCAGGGACAGGAAGAAGTAGTCGGGCAGGTAGGTCTGAAGGGTATCCATGGGCATCCTCCTCTCAGTCCGCCGATCGGGCCTGCGGGGGCTTCGGGATCGAGTCGTCGGGACCCTGCGCCAGTACGCGCCCTGCCAGGCCGACAAACGCCGCCGTGAGCAGGCCGGCAATCACGAGATACCCCGTCAGGGATGCGGCAACGGTCCCCGCCGGGAGCGCGGTGGCAGCCTCGCTTGTCCTCACGAGGCCGTAGACGAGCCAGGGCTGTCGGCCCACCTCCCGGGTAATCCAGCCGCCTTCCACAGCGGCCCAGGCCAGCGGGCCCGCCGCCACCCAGGCATAGAGAAGCCACTTCTCGCCGGGAAGCCGGTCGGCCGCAAGCGCCCCCTTCTTCCAGCGCCACCCCGTCCAGAGTGCAAGGCCCAGGAAGGCGAAGCCGGCAAAAACCATCACCCGGAAGGGGTAGAAGGTCATTAGGATGGGGGGGTGCAGTTCCTTCGGGAAGTCCTTGAGCCCCTTCACCTCGCCCGTCGGCGAGTGGGTCAGCAGGAGGCTCAGCACGTAGGGGACCTCCACGGCCCAGTGATTTCTCTGGTTCGCCTCGTCGGGCCAGGCCGCGATGATCCAGGCGGCCCCCTGCCCCGCAGGGTTCGTCTCCCAGTGCGCCTCCATGGCGGCGAGTTTCGTCGGCTGCAGGTTCGCCACCTCGCGGCCGTTCTCGTCCCCGACCCAGACCTGCAGGGGCGCGATCACGAGGGCGGCGATCAGGGCCACCTGGAAGGATCGGGCGAAGAACGCCGTGTGGCGGCCCTTCAGGACGTACCAGGCGCTGACCCCGCCGACGACGAGCAGGCTCGTCTGGAGGCAGGCGAGATACATGTGGGCCGTGCTGATCACCATGTCGGGGTTGAAGATCGCCTCCCGGAAGCTCGTGAGGATGATCCGGCCGCCGTCGACGACGACCCCGGCGGGGGACTGCATCCAGGAGTTGGCCACCATGATCCAGAACACCGAGAGGGAGGAGCCGAGGACGACCATGCAGGTGGAGAAGAAATGGAGCTTCGGGGGCACCCGGTTCCAGCCGAAGATCATGACGCCCAGGAACCCCGCCTCGAGCATGAACGCCGCCAGGGTCTCCGTGCCGAGGATTTCGCCGAAGAAGGCGCTCTTCGCCGCGAAGGGCGCCCAGTTGTTGCCGAAGGCGAACTCGAGGGGAAGCCCCGTGACGACGCCGACGCCGAAGTTCAGCAGCAGCAGCCGGCTCCAGAAGCGCGCGTGGCCGTAGTAGACGGGGTCCTTCGTCCTGAGCCACAGCCCTTCCATCACGGCGATAAAGAGCGCAACCCCGACGGTCAGCACCGAGAAGGAGATGTGGACCATGGCCATGGCGGCAAACTGGAGGCGGGAAAGCATCACGGAATCGAAGAGCGTGTCCATCGCATCTCACCCCTCATGGAAATCCCGGTCCGGGACCGGGAAACGGATAGAAGTTGTGAAGCTGGGAAGTTACGAAGTTCGGATAGGGTGTGATCACCCGTGAATCTCGGCCTCTCCAAGCTTCCCAATTTCTCAACTTCGAAGCTTCCGTAATGCAAGAGGCGTTCTACCTGCGCGGTACGTCGGACAGATGCCCAACGGTCACCGGATGCGGGTCACCATCAGTGTCGCCGTGTCGAACCCCTCCACGGCAAGAAGACGGACCTCGTAAACCGCCCCGTCGGCGCTCTCGAACTGAACGAATTCGCCGAGATTGAGTCGCTCCACCTCGAGGTTCCTGGCTCCCACGGTACCGATGCGTAGGTGGACGAAGCTGTGGGCTACACTCACGAGGCTCACGAGCAGGGACCCCTTGGCGGCAACCGCCGTGGAGTACTGCTTTGCCGTCATCGTTTCACTCGGGTAGGTCATGTGTCGTTCTCCGTGGTCTGTCTCGGATCGGTCAGTGTCAGGTGCAGAAAAAAAGGGGCCTCGGACCCCCGTCAAATCTTTGGCTTGCCCCGTGAAAAGGGTTCCCGCAAGGCGCGCAGGGTCATTTTAGCAAATCACCGCCCGATTGCCAGTTTTTTTTGCGCGGGGCCAGGCGGGTGCTCCGCACACAAAACGCAATGATAATCAATGGGTTGACGCGAAACAAAAAACCTTTGCCGGACTCTTGCTTTTCCCCCGGGAGGACGTTATATTAAGTGCACAAGTGATACATCGGTTTCGGTATCGCTACCCCTATTCACGCTCACACAACACTTCTCGCACTGACCGAACGAATCTCGCCCCAGCCCTACCGAAGCCAGCAGGCATCCGGCCTCCCCCTCCTTGGCTGTTTGCCTCCTAGGGGCTTTTCCCTCCTCCTTTGGCCCCTTGAACGACGGTAGGGCAGGGCCTGAATCAGCCCGCCCGGGCACAGCTGGCAACTGGGCACAAAAAAAGCAGGGCACTTCGCCCTGCTTTTTTCATATGGGAAGGAGGATTGGGTGTCAGTTCATCGCTTCGCGGAACGGGGTGATCAGGTACCCCGTGTCGAAGCCGATGGCCATCCCGGCCGGACCGGACCGGATCACCGTCCCGTTGACCTTGATGAGCCCTCTCGTGTTGTCGCTGGGGGTGTTGACATTGCGGACCGGCAGGAGGATGTCGAGCTTGACCTTGGTGCCAGCGACGAGTGCCGTCTTGGTGGGGAAGTAAGCTCCCCCCGCACAGATGTCCTTCGTCAGAAGTTCGAGGATGGAGGCCGTGTCCGGCGAAGACAACACCTCGATCTTGGCGGGAACCTGGAGATCGAACCGCTCGAGCCGTCTTCGCTCGTAGACCAGATCGTAGCTGTCGGCCACACGGGTTATCTTCCTCATCGCTTCGTTTTCCTTTCCTTTCCCTCGTCAGCCGCGCCTGCGGCAGGAAAAAGGGGACAACCCCGCTGAACAGAAGGTCAAACTGAATCGTATTTTATTCAGAATTCGTGCCAACTCAGGAAGGGTTCAGGGGGCCGGTTTCGGGGTACAGGGCGAAAAAGGGGGACTCTGTCGCGTGCCGCGCCGACCGGAATCGCCCGGACTATCCGCGTCGGGCATAAAAAAAGGACCGGGGGCTCCCCGGTCCTCGATTGCCGGTGTCTGCAGGCGCGCCTAATCCGTTTTCGCGTCGAGAACTTCCCTCACCTTCGCCAGCATGTCCTTAAGCTGGTAGGGCTTGCTCACGAAGCCCACGGGGTGAGGGTTGAAGGCCTCGCGGACCTGCTCCTCCGCGGAGGCGCCCGTGGAGATGATGACCTTGATTTTCGGGTTGATCTTCAGGAGTTCTTGGAAGCATTTCTGACCGCCCATGCCGGGCATGATGAGGTCGAGGATCACGAGGTCGATCCGGTCCTTCTCCTTGCGGTAGATCTCGATGGCCTTCTCGCCGCCGTCTGCCAGGATGGTCTCGTAGCCGTACTGGCGAAGCAGGTCCTGGCCGATGTCGAGGACGGTCTTCTCGTCGTCGACCAGCAGGATCCTCTCCTTGCCCCGGGGGGCGTCGGCCGGCGCCTTCGCCTCGGCGCCCTTCTCGGTCCCGTCGCCCTTCAGGACGGGGAAGTAGATGCGGAACGTCGTCCCGCCGCCGGGCCGGCTGTCGACCTGGATGTAGCCGTTGTGGTTCTGGACGATGCCGTAGACGATGGCCAGTCCCAGCCCCGTGCCCTTGCCTGCCTCCTTCGTGGTGTAGAAGGGCTCGAAGATGTGCTGCAGCGTCTCCTTGTCCATCCCGTGGCCCGTGTCCGACACGGTCAGGAGAATGTACTCTCCGGGGGTGGCGCCCAGCATGGATGTCGTGTACCCCCGGTCGAGGTAGACGTTCTCCGTCTGGAACGTGAGGGTGCCCCCGTCGGCCATGGCGTCGCGGGCGTTCACGCCCAGGTTCATGAGGATCTGCTCGAGCTGCGCCGAGTCGGCGTTGACGACCTTCAGGCTCTCGGAGAGCTTGAGGTCGATCGTGATCATCCTCGGGATCGTCCGCTGGAGGATCTTGCAGACCTGCATGACCTCGTGGTTGAGATCGAGGGGCTTGAGCTTGCTCTCCATCTTGCGGCTGAAGATGAGGAGCTGCTTCGTCAGCTCGCTGGCCTTCAGGGTTGAGGTCTGGATG
This sequence comes from uncultured Syntrophaceae bacterium, assembly GCA_964478885.1. GTDB lineage: Bacteria > Desulfobacterota > Syntrophia > Syntrophales > UBA2192 > UBA2192. The sequence goes on from CAYZKT010000003.1 coordinate 37,269, forward strand.
ACCTCGAGCTTGCCGTAGTCGGGGTCGCTCGAGTCCTTGCGCATGAGCAGAAGCTGTGTGTAGCCCGAGATGGCCTGCAACAGGTTGTTGAAGTCGTGGGCGATGCCGCCGGCCAGGGTCCCGATGGCTTCCATCTTCTGGGCGTGCAGGAGCTGGTTCTCGAGCTTCTTCTTCTGCTCCTCGGCCTGCTTGCGCTCGCGGATCTCGCGCTGGAGCTCCTCGTTGGCGCGGCTCAGCTCCGCCGTGCGGATCTGGACCCGTTCTTCCAGTTCGTCGTGGGCGTGCTGGAGGGCCTCCTCGGCCTCGCGGCGCTGGTTGATAAGGAACTGGGTCATCATGCCGTAGGTGAAGATGAGGACCACCACCAGCAGCCGCGTCCAGAACTGGTCCGTCACCATGGAGTCGAAAATCCAGTAGATCAGGGCCATCGCCACGGCGATGATCAGGAGACCGTTCTGCTCGATCTGGTTGCGGAGGGTCACATTCCTGCGGATGTCCATTCTCATGCTGAGTCTGCCTGTGCTCATGCCGGCTTACCGTCCTTTTGCTCTCGTGGGCCCTGCGACCGGGCAGCCCGACTGGCAACCATCAGGGTTTGGACACAATTTCCCCTGCCTTTTGCAGCTCCTTTGCAAGGAATCTGCCGGATTTCCTCTTTTTACCCATTTATTTAAAGGGGATAGACATTTTCTTCGGAAAAATTCGTTCACACTCTGTCGCCTTTTCCCGAAATTTTCAACAAAAATTTAGCAAGAACGGCGCGTGATTGGACGTGAAAAACGGCGGGTGACGTCTCACGATGGGCGCAATGGCGGGATGCCGCCGGAACCTGCGGTCCAGGAAGTCCCGCACCTCCCTGCGCCCCCAGCCGGACGGGTGCTCGAAATCGGCGTACAGCGAAAGATCCCCCTCGTAGAAGGGGCGCATCTTCAGGCGGCCCGCCTCCACCGAGCCGACCGGCAGGTTGAAGACGGCCAGGTTGAGGTAGTCGATCAGGCCGGCGTGGCTCTCCGTAAACGCAAGGGTCCGCTCGGCCGCATCGGCATCCTCGGCCGGCGTCCCGAAGAGAAGGTAGACGTAGGTCCCTATGCCCGCCTCCTTCAGGGCCCGCAGGGCCCGCGAGGCCTCGTCGACGCGGATCCCCTTCTCGAGGGCGTCGAGCACCCCCTGGTCGCCCGACTCGAGGCCGAGTTTCAACATGACACACCCCGAGGCCCTCAGGGCCCGGCAGAAATCCCCGTCGCCCAGCCGGGGGCTCACCCGGGTGAACCCATACCAGGGCGCGCCAGGCGGCCGGCGGGCCAGCAGCTCGAGGAGCCGCGGGCTCATGGTGCTGTCGAGGAAGTGGATGAGGGCGGGCCGCACGTCCGCGACGAGCGCGCCGAGGTCCGACAGCACCTGTTCCTCCGGGACGGGCCGGAAGATGTGCCCCTCGGCACGCTCGGGGCAGAAGGTGCAGCGGCGCCAGTGACAGCCCGACGAGGCGCTGTACGGCAAAACCGGCCCGGGCGAGAGGTAATCGCCCGCCGGGAGCCCGCTGTATTCGGGGCGGGCGAAACGCACCCCGCCGGTCTCGACCCCGGCAAGACCGAGGAGAAAGCCCTCCCCAGGGCCCGAAACGCAGTGATCGACGAGTCCCTCGAAGGGGTTGCGGCCGCCCGTTCGCCCGAGCCACGACGTGACGAGCCCTCCTCCCAGCACGGTCGTAATCCCGGGGAAGCGGTCCCGGACGAAGCCCAGCAGCGCGAAGGCGCCGAGGGCCTGGCTCAGGTAGTTCAGGGAGAGGCCGACGGCGCCGGGGGCGGTTTCCTCGACGAGCGCTTCGATCCGGCCGGCAAGCCCGGGCAGGAATGCGTTGGACCCGTATTCCCGGGCGGCCCGGAGAAGGTCCTCCGACCGGAGAGGCGAGAGCCGGGGGTCCTGGTAATCGGCCAGCGCGAGCGAGACGCCGGCCTCGCGGCCCCGCCGCGCGAGCAGGCGGTTGACGTCGTTGACGCAGCGCCGGTACCGGTCCGTATTGCCGTAGAGTGTCGGGGCCCGGAGCGCCGCGAGATGATCCGGCAGTCTTCGGCATGCCCGCGCCGTCCAGGTGTCAAATTTCCGGCCGGCCGGCTCGGCCGCTTCCGCCAGGAGCCGCAGCTGCCCTTCCAGGTTCGCGTCCAGGACGGTGCAGCCGATCCCGTGTTCCTTCAAACAGCCGGCCAGCCGCGCGATGCCGCCCGGCGGCTCGCAGGCCTTGGCGACGGGGGGGTGGATGAGAAGGACGTGTTTGATGGTTCGGCTCCATGCGTCGGCCGGATTGTTTTCCGGGTCTATTGCCTTTGATGGATGCTCGTCCGAGGGGTTCGGATTCAGGGTATCGGGACTGAAACAGCTTTTGTTCATAAAAATCTTCATTCCATCCGACCCTGTCCCCTGAACCCTGAACCCTGTCCCCAGTCTTTTATCCCGACAAAATATCGTTTGACAAGGCAGTTTTCGTGTGTAGATTATTTTCAATTGAAATTCTCGGAGGAATCTTGATGTTCGAAATCACCCCCAAAGCGGAAGAGATGATGCTCGCGTTCTTCAAGGAGCGCGACGACAAGCCTCTCGTGCGGATATTCCTCAACGAGGGCGGCTGAGCCGGGCCCTCCCTGGGCATGGCTCTGGACGAGTCAAACGAAAACGACGAGATTTTCACCCGGAACGGTCTCACCTTTATGATCGAAAAGGCGCTCTACGAGGACGTCAAGCCGATCAAGGTGGATTTCATCGAGACGCCCAGCGGGTCGGGCTATTCCATCGAGTCCCGGCTTAAGAAGGCGGACGGCTGCGGCAGCTGCAGCGGTTCTTGCGGCTGATCGGCAGGGACATCGGCGAAAACCGGAAAGGGGGGCTTCGGCTCCCCTTTTTTCATCCCTCCTCTTCCTCCCGATCGATGGCGTCGATCCGCCCCTGCAGATCTGTCCAGCGCAGATAGAGGCCGTCGAGCGCCGGTGCGATCTCCCGGTACTCGACACCGATCCCCTTCGCCCGGTTGCCGTCCCCGTAGGTCGCGGGGTCGGCCAGGAGGGCTTCCAGCTCGGCCTTTCGCTTTTCCTTGCGGTCGATTGCCTCAAGCAGCGCCTCCAAGTCTTCCCTCAGCGGCTTCACCCTGCGGTAGCGCTCCTGCCTGCGCTCGGCTTCATCCCGCTTGCGCTCGCGCTCCTGCTGCAGGCGGCTTTTGCCGTTCGGGTCCGCATCCCCCCGGGTCTCGCCGCCCGGCCCCTGCCCTTCGCGCTCGTGCCAGATCCGCAGGTAGTCGTCGACGGAGCCCGGGTAGAGGACCAACCCCCCGTCGCGCGCCACGAGCACCTTCGTGACGAGGCCCGCGAGGAAATCCCGGTCGTGCGAGACGATCGCGAAGCTCCCGTCGAAGGCCCGCAGGGCCTCCTTCAGGACCTCCTTGGAGCGCATGTCGAGGTGGTTGGTCGGCTCGTCGAGGATCAGGAAGTTGGCCGGCACGAGGAGCATCCTCGCCAGCGCAAGCCGGCTCTTCTCGCCGCCCGAGAGCACGGAGACACGCTTGAAGACGTCGTCGTCGGAAAAGAGGAAATGACCCAGGAGGGTCCGGAGGTTCCCCCCGGCCCCGAAGGGCGCCACCTCCTCGATGGACTCCAAGACGGTCTTGGCCGGGTCGAGCGCGTCGGCCTGGTTCTGGGCGTAGTAGGAAACGGCGACCTGGTGCCCCTCGACGCGGCGGCCGGCCTGGAAGGATTCGATGCCCGCCAGCATCCGGGCCAGCGTGGACTTGCCGGCGCCGTTGACGCCGAGCACTGCGATACGGTCCCCCCGTTCGACGGTGAGCGACACCCCCTCGAAGACGGCGACATCCCCGTATCGCTTGTCGACGTCGTCGAGCTGAAGCACGATCCTGCCCGGCCGGGGCGGCGGGGGGAACCGGAAGGCGATCTCCTGCTCGTCGGTCTCGAGTTCGATGAGGTCGATCTTCTCGAGCTGCTTGACGCGGCTCTGAACCTGCCGGGCCTTCGTGCTCTTGGCGCGGAAGCGCTCGACGAAGCGCTCCGTCTCGCGGATCCTCTTCTGCTGGTTCTCGAAGGCCGCCTCGAGAAGGGTTCGGCGCGCCTCCTTCTCGCGCAGGTAACCCGAGTAATCGCAGGCGTACTCCGTCGCCCGGCCCCGGGAAATCTCGACGGTGCGCCCCACGAGATTGTCCAGGAACCGCCGGTCGTGGGACACGAGCAGAAGCGCCCCCGCGTAGGCCTTGAGGTAGCTCTCGAGCCACTCAAGGGATTCGATGTCGAGGTGGTTCGTGGGCTCGTCGAGAAGCAGCACCGAGGGCTCGCGCAGCAGAAGCCTCGCCAGCTCGATCCGCATCTGCCAGCCGCTGCTGAACTCGCCCGAGGGACGCTCGAGGTCCCGCTCCCGGAACCCCAGCCCGAAGAGGATCTCCTTGGCCCTGGCCTCGATGCGCCACCCCTCGCAGTCCTCGATGCGATGCTGGACCCGCCCCATCTCGGCGAGAAGGCCTTCGATCTCCGGGCCCGTCTCCCCGGCGGCGGTTCTCGACCGGATCTCCGCGGATATTTCGTCGAACCGCAGATGGAGCCGCTGGACGTCCTCGAAGGCCCTCAGGGTCTCCTCCAGGAGCGACCGGCCCGAGTGCCCGACGAGTTCCTGGGACAGGTAGCCGACCGTGGTGAACCGCGACCGGTGGAGAATGCCCGCGTCGGCCTCCACCTCCCCCGTGATGATCTTCATCAGCGTCGACTTGCCCGTCCCGTTGGAGCCGACGACGGCGATCCGGTCGCGCTCGCCGATGAACAGGGAGAGCCCTTCGAAGAGCACTTTGGGGCCGTACTGTTTGGAGATGTTGTTTAATGAAAGCATGGCTAATGGCAGAGGACTTAGGACAAACGGCGAAGGGCCAAGAAAAAGGGGGTGCCCTTTCCTCTTTCAAGCCTCATGCCTTTTGCCTTTCGCCTTTCGCCCTGATTGCAAACGAAAGGCGAGAACAACCGTCCTCGCCTTGTAATCCAAATCGATTTCGTTTGCAATCAGACTCAGGCGTATTCCGTGTTGCCCGTCAGGGTCGCCAGGGCCCTCTCGCCGATGAGCAGCACCCGCGTGTGGTTGAGCCGCTGGGCAAGAAGCCGCGTGAGCCCCTTCATGATCTCGAACCCCATCCCGCAATCTTCCTCCATGAGGGCTTTCAGCCTGCCGCCGTCGAAGACGATCATTTTGGTCGGCTCGGCGATCAGCGCGCTCAGCGTGTGGAGGTTGGGCTCGACGAAGGCGGACCAGCCGAAGGCCTCCCGGCGGGTCACGACGTCGATGATGACCTGCATCGGGGGCCGGGTGGGCCCCATGTCGCTCTTCATTTCCAGAAAGACTTTTCCCTGCTCGACCAGGTAGAGGTGGGTCGACGGGTCGCCTTCCTTGTAGAGAAGGGTCCCGGTCGGAAAGGATTCGTCCTTTGCAATCGCAACGAGCCTGTCGATCTGCGCGTCGCTCAATCCCTGGAACACATTGCACTCTCTCAAAAACGCTGCCGATGCCATGGGACCTCACCTCCTTGATAGAATGAGCGGATGAACAGGAATCATCGTGAAGACGGCTGTTGCCGTTTCTATATCAGCCTTTGCGTTTCAATTCTATCGGAAAATTCCGGGCGCGCCGCGCACAAAAAAAGCGGCACCGCGCGGGCGCCGCTTCTCCCAGGGTCTTCTCGCGTTCAGATTGTTTCCACGTTCTTTGCCTTCGGGCCCCTGTCGGTCGTCTCGACCTCGAACTGGACCCGCTGCCCCTCCTGCAAGCTCTTGAACCCGGCTGCCTTGATGGCCGTATAATGGACGAAGAGATCGCCGCCCCCGTCCTGCTGAATGAAGCCGAATCCTTTCTTCTCGTTGAACCACTTGACGATTCCCTGCGCCATCGTGTTCCCTCCTGTGAAAAATTCTCGATGGCCGGGAGCAGACACTCTGACAGAAAAACCGGGAACCGTCCGACAGACCCTGGATCAGCGGCCCCTGGCCCCTCCAGAATGGTCCCCCCCTTAGACCACAGGGCGAACCATAGCGCCACCCCGCAACGGCTGTCAAGGACATTTTGAGACGCGGCCGGGCGTCCGGAAGCCTGCCGCCGTTGCAGGGTCCCCGTGTTTGTGCCATACTCCGCCCATCATGGTTTCCCTGCGGATGACAGAACAGGGCCTTGCCTGCGAGGCCGGGCGCTTTCACATCGACCCCCGGGGCGCCGTCGAGCGAGCCGTCATCACGCACGCGCACGCCGACCACACCGCCCGCGGGTGCGGGGAGTATCTGGCCTCGAGGAAGGGGGCCCACGTCCTGCGGACACGGCTGGGGAACGATGCCCGGATCCGGCTCGTGGAATACGGGGAGCCCGTCGACCTCGACGGGGTCCGCCTCTCGCTGCATCCGGCGGGGCACATCCTGGGGTCGGCCCAGGTCCGGATCGAGCACCGGGGGCACGTCGCCGTGTTCAGCGGCGACTACAAGCTCCAGCCCGACTCCACCTGCGCCCCCTTCGAGCCCCTTCGCTGTCACTGTTTCATCACGGAGTCCACCTTCGGCCTTCCCGTCTACCGCTGGGACGAACCGTCGCGGGTGTTCGCCGACATCCGCGCCTGGTGGCGGTCCAACCAGGAGGCGGGCCGCGCCAGCGTGATCTTTGCCTACGCTCTCGGGAAGGCCCAACGGATCCTCATGAGCCTCGACCCCGAGCAGGGCCCCATCCTCACCCATGCCGCCGTGGAGGAGATGAACCGCCGCTACCGGATGAGCGGGGTGGGGCTGCCGAAAACGATTCCCGTGGAAGCGGCCGGAAAGAAAGCCGACTTCAACCGGGCGATCGTCCTCGCGCCGCCCTCGGCGCGTCACACGACCTGGATGAGATCCCTGGGCGCCTGCTCCACCGCGCTGGCCTCGGGCTGGATGCGACTGCGCGGGGCGAAACGGCGCCGCTGCGTCGACCGGGGGTTTGTGCTCTCCGACCACGCGGACTGGCCCGGCCTGATGGAGGCCGTCGCCGCCACGGGCGCCGGCGAGGTCGTCGTCACCCACGGCTACGTCGGCTCCGTCGTCCGCATGCTCCGGGAGAAGGGCCTCGACGCGCAGCCGCTCGAGGCCGGGTTCGCCGCCGACGAAACGACGGAAGATTAGGGAAGAATGGAATACTGGAATATTGGAGTAATGGAATAATGGGTAAAAGAAATAAATCCCATTCCGTGCCCTCTCATTCCATCATTTCAATACTCCATTACTCCATGTTGTTATGAAACACTTCACCCATCTGTGCTTCGAACTTGACGAGACGACGAAGGCCTCACGAAAGGTCGAGGCGCTGCAGCGCTACTTTGCGGACGCTCCGCCGGGCGATGCCGCCTGGGCGCTGCACCTCCTCTGCGGCGAGAAGACGGGACGCGCCGTCGCACCGGCCGCACTGAGACAGTGGGCCTGCTCGGCGGCAGGCATCCCGGAGTGGCTCTTCGAGGAATGCCGGGAGGCGGTGGGCGATTCGGCCGAGACGATCGCCCTCGTCGTTCCGGGGGCGGGCGGCCCGAGTCCGCGGGGCCTCCGGGAACTCGTGGAGGAGAGGCTCCTGCCCATGCAGGATGCCG
>CAYZKT010000004.1:0-43945 GCA_964478885.1 uncultured Syntrophaceae bacterium
GACATCGACTTCCTGCTCATCCTGGGCGAGCTGTTCACCTGTGTCGTCTACGGCCAGCTCATCCTGGAAAACGCAAAGATCTACAACGTCGACAGGGACCTCCTGGACCAGATCTTCGACTTCATGGTGCGTGACTTCTCGAAGTACGCCCTGCAGATCTATCACAAGCCATTGAGCACGGAGAAGCAGATGGAGCTCTGCATGAAGATGATCCGCAAGCCCGCCGTCGACGAGGCGCGCTACCAGCGGGTGCTCAACAACCACGTCTATGCGCTGAAGGACACCTACGAGATGAACCCGTAGGACGGCAGGCTGTCGACCGGGGGCGCATCCGGTAAATGCGGAAGCTGAGAAGTTGAGAAGTTTTGAAGCTTGGACAGGCTCATGCCAATCTGACAGTCACCGCTTTTCCGAGCTTCTCAACTTCAAAACTTCCTAACTTCTTTCTTTTCAGGGTGCCTTGCAACCGGGCATTTTTGAACAGCCCGGATTGCGAACAGCTCAAGCAATGCGAGAGGTGAACGAAGGCCGCGGGGCATGACCCCGCGGCCTTCGTTCACCAGGCCCCGCGCCGTTCCCCTTCTATGGGATTGACACGTCCCGTCCCGTTTCTTATAGTGATAGCAACCAGAGCGTTCGTGCCGGTCCACCCGGTCGGCCTGCAGGGTCTGTCGAGGACCGATCCACCCCAAACGGGCGGGCATTCCCGCCGCCCGACGCGTTCCGGGAAAAAGGTCCGTGACGAGGGCGGTTTCAGTCTGCACAAGGGAGGGAGCCACATGCCGGTATACATGATGTTCGGGAAGTACAACGCGGACGCCCTGAAGGGCGTGTCCCCGGAACGAACCAGGAAGGCGGTCGAGATCATCGGGCAGCACGGCGGGAAAGTCATATCCATGTACGCCGTGCTGGGCGAGCACGATCTCGTCTTCACCTTGCATTTCCCCACGACGGAGAAGGCATTGGCCGCTTCCGTCGCGCTCAACATGCTGACGGGGATCTCCTTCACCACGTCGCCCGTGGTCGACGTCGAGCAGTTCGATCGCATGATCTCCGAGATCAAGAACCTCTAGCGGGACGGGTGCGGTCATGGATGGGCCGGCCCGCCGGGGTCGTGCCGCCCCCCTCCTTTCGCGTTCAGGGAACGGCCGGCATGGCAGGGACGATTTGCCCGCCGGCGGGAAAAGCCCCGTGGGATGGACGGCACAGCACGCTCGAGAACCGAGAAGACAAAGGAGGAAACCGATGATGTACAGAGCCGCGCTCGTTGTCATGGTTCTGCTGCTTTCCGCGGGGCTTCTCGCGGCGGCGGAAGGCGGGAAAGAGGGGACCAGGGATACCGGCGGTCAGCCATGGGTCGTCGACATCGAAAAGCTGACCGTCAGGAACGGAAATTTCCGGACGACCCATTGGACGGGGAAGAACCTGCAGATGACGGTCATGTCCATCAAGCCCAAGGGGGAGATCGGGCTCGAGAAGCACGACGCAGGGGATCAGTTCATCCGTGTCGAGCAGGGCAGGGCCCGCGTCGTGATGGGCCCGTCCAGGGACAGAATGACGTTCGACAAGAGAGTGTCCGACGACTGGGCGATCTTCATCCCGGCCGGTTTCTGGCACAACATCATCAATGTGGGGGACAAGCCGCTGAAGGTCTACGTGATCTACGCGCCGCCGGAGCACCCTGCCGGGACCGTCCACAAGAAGTTCGAGGAAGCGGAAGCCGCCCACGGTCATTGACGGACGGCGCTGCGGATCGCAACCCGGGCCGGGACCGTGCGACCCGAAACCGACGGGGAGGAATCCCCCTGGTTTCGCCCTACCGCATCGAGTGGAGCCCCACGAGGTTCCCCTCCGTGTCCTGGAAGAGGGCGAAGTACCCGTACTCGTCTGTGATCTTCGTCTTGGGGACGACGACGCGGCCGCCTGCGGGCTCGATGCGCTCGAGGGACTCGGCCAGGTCTTCCCCGGCATTGAGGTAGACCACGGTGCCGCGCTCGCAGGGCTCGTAGCCGTCTCCCAGGATCAGCGCGCCGCTGTTGCCGTGCCCCGCCATGGGGAAGAAGGCCATCAGGATGCCGCCCAGGTCCTGCAGGGAAAGGTCGTAGCCCAGGACGTTGCTGTAGAAGAGCCTCGCCCGCTCCATGTCCCTCACGGGGATTTCGAACCACACGGCGATGTTTCTCATGCCTTTCACCTCCCGCGCCGGGCTCAATGCTGTCGTGTCATGCCACTAGACAGGGGAACGCTTCAAGGATTTTGCGAACGGACACCACGGAGAGACTGTTGCCCACGAGGTGCCACTTCTTCCGCAGACTCATCCGGTCGGGGAAACGGAATCCCTCCGGGAAGTGGAGCAGCCGGGCGATCTCTTCCGGCGCGAAGCGTCGCACGCCGCCCGCGCACCGCAGGTAGGAGCCCGCGTGCATGAGGGAGCGGCCGTACCCCGAGGTGAAGCAGGTCGTGTACGCCTTCGGGTCTTTCGGGTCGAGGATGCGGAACCCCTTCCCGAATCGTGACACTACGTCGCCCGCCAGGAGCAGCTCTTCGCCGGTTCCGTTGCCGTCCAGGTAGGCCCCCAGCGGCGTCAGGGGCGTTTCCACGACGAGAGTCGGCGGCTCCAGGCGCCCGCGGGAAGCCATGAGGTAGTACCGCGGGCGGCGCATGGGCACGCCCAGCTCCGTGGGGCAGAGCGTGCACTCCTGGACGTGAAACCCGCGTCCGGTGAGAAGCCTGACCAGTCTCGCCCTCATCTCCGAACGGGCGAAGCCCTCCACGTTTTCCAGCGCGAGATGCCGGGGCAGCCCGTCCTCTCCCATCCGCGCCAGCACGTCGAGAATCCGGCGGAAGCTCAGGGCCCGCGGGTCCGCCGCGTCGCGCCCGGCCCCGCGCACCGTGTAGGGCTGGCACGGCGGCGAGAGCCACCAGAAGTCGGCGCCGGCGGACTGCAGCTCCTCCCGCGTCACGTTTTCCAGGTTCAGCTGCCAGGCGTCGTGGCCGGGGAAATTGAGCCGGTATACCTCCAGGGCCGACGGGCTCTGGTCCACCGCTCCCGCGATGCGGAGATTCGTCCCCGCCGCGGCGGCCGAAAACCCGCCGATGCCGCAGAAAAGCTCGAGAGCGCGAATCGCCATAGACCAACCTGCGGATGTCCGTAATGGATGGCGACACCATAACAGCCTGCCGCCGCCAAGGCAAGAAAGACGTATCGGGCGGCCATCCGCATCCGGCTTTCCCCGAGCCCTCGTAAGGAATTGCCCGGGCACGGATCGGGGACCGGAGGATTGCGGTCCGGGACGGACCGGTTATAGTAGTTTCCGTACGGTGTCTCATCCCTTCTGCGGAGGTGAAAGCGATGCAGAATCTCGAGTTCAGCGTGATGGACATGGACTGCAGGTCCTGCGTGAACATCATCGTAAAGAAACTGAAGTCCTTAGAGGGTGTCAAGAGCGTCGACGTAGACCCCGTGACCCGAAAGGTCGTCGTTCAATGGGATAATCCAAAGGTATGCGACAGCGACCTGACCTGCGCGATCGAGGACCTGGGCTATAACGTGAGCCTGGACTGACGCTACGCGGTTTGCCTGCAGCCGAAGCCGTTCGCCGGGCCCGGTGCGGCGTGGAGGCCCGAGTGCCGTCTGCGCGGCGCCGATCCGGCCGGGGAGGGAGACAGCCTGGATGACGACGACATTGCCCGAGGGCTTCCGAGACGCGATGTCGGTGAGCCTCATGGACGCGCTGCTGGGGAGGCGTTCCCGGCGCTTCTTCATGGGGGCCGAGATCCCCGACGGGGTGTTCCGGTATAGGTCCCGGTTCCCGGCGATGCCGCTCTCCGAGCCGGAAACGCTCCTTGTCGTGGCGGCCTGCGGAGGCAACACGGCCTGGCACCACATGATCTTCCGCGCTGCCCGGTATGCCCCGCACCTGTCCAACTATGCCGCGGCTGCCGGGGGGAGGACCTTCCCGTCTTCCGCGGGGTTTCACACGAGCCAGACCTTTTTCACGGACGACGATGGGGTCTACGTGCTGGACACGCACGACTCCCCGGCCTTCGCGGAGCGGGCGGGCGACGGTTCCCTCGATCCGGACGAGTTCCTCGAGTCGATACGGCGCTGCGTGCGAAAGATCCGCGACGGGCGGCTGAAACTCCCCGCCGAGGTTCCCTACGTGGAGCCGCACAACACCTGGGTCGTCAATCATCCCGGCACGCTTCTCGTCACCCCCGTGGGGGACCTGTCCCAGCACGTTCTGCTGAACCTCTGCTACATGCTCCAGAACGGTCTCGTGCTGACGGACGACGTCCACCGGAGACCCATCCCGGGGATCGACGCGTTCAGGGGACTGGTGGACGTGAACAACACCTGGCCCATCACGTTTGTCGAGCAGTGGTCGCTGGCCGAGCTGACGACGGAGCTGGCGACGGGCTGCTATGCCGGAGCACTCATGCTGCAGGCCGTGGGTCTCGGGGGGTGGATGTTCAACGGCATCGACGCCTTCAGTTACCTGGGGGCGAGCGGAAACCCCGATGTGCCCGGGCTCGGGTTCCGCTACGACACGGACGAGCGATGGCCCTACCCGAACCCGACGGGACTGGCCGGCGTGATGGAGGGGTTCTGCCCGCCTCATTACCCCGACATGCGAGCCGCGGTGGAGGCCGTCTGCGAGCGAAAGTTCGGCCCCGGCGGGCCCTTTCACCCCGACACGCCCGGGCCGTGGAACGACTCGCAGGCCGTGCGGGGCGCCGCCCGGGTGCACAGCGAGGAGTTCCGCGCCTGCGTTACGTTGCAGGCCCAGTATGTCTTGGAGACCTTCGGCAAGTTCCCGGGAACGGTTCCTTCCATATTCACCATCATGCATCTGCAGGCGCATCATCTCGACCTGGAGTTCTACGACCGGTTCTTCAAGCCGGGGGCCTACCTGAAAACCCACGCCGACCACATGAAAAAATGGCACCCGCACGGGTGATCCCGCTCGCGGGCCGGCCGTAAAAAAGACAGCGAGGGAGGCATCGTCGGATGCCTCCCTCGCTGTCGGCTTCATTGCGGCCGGGTCAGTCCCTGGCAGGCATCGGTCTCGCCTGCCGGGGCCTGGCGGTTGACGATCGTCTTGAGGGTCACGCAAATCGTCGGCCAGTGGTGGGGGAAGTTGCTGTGAACGTTGATCGGGGTGCCGGTGATCTCCCTGTTGACGGCGTTGGGGGCATGGTTTCTGGCCAGCCGCCGGCCGAGGCAATCCAGAGACTGGGTCTGCCCACCCACGATCAGATCATCGTTCCCCGCGGCGTAGAGATTGACGTACAGGACCCCGTCCGGAAGGTCCGGCCTGCTTTTAGGCGCTTCCAGATCCGGGGAGGGGATGTTCGATTCGTTGCAGTTGAGCCTGTAGTCGTGCCCGTTGAGGTCGTTCAGGAAGGCCACGTCTCCCGTCGCGTTGGTAGAGAACGGCGGCGGGTCGGGTGCGCAGCTGCCGCAGGGCAGTGCCTGGCTCACAAGCGAGGCCGTCCTCCCGCCGCAGAGCTCCCGCGTCGAGCGATCCGGTTCGTTTTCATTGCCGCAGGAGAACGTCCCGCCGGCACCGTGGGTCGGCGCGGCAAGGGCGATGAATTCGGAAACCGTCACGGCGCCGTTCTTCCGGCTTCCCATGAGGTTCTTGATGTAGTAGCGGCTGCTGATGGCACCCTGGCTGTAGCCGACGAGGGCCACCTTCGTCGCTCCCCCGTAGGCGGGGTCGTTCAGGATGCCCGTGTGCGGTTGGTTGTTCGAATCGTTGCCCCCTTCGATGGCGGCCAGGATGTCCGTGGCGTCATCGGCAATGCTGCGGCCGAAATACTCGGGATGGTCGCTGCCATGCACGGGCAGCGACAGATAGACGGGCCGGATCGGCAGGGCCGGGTTGGCCTCCAGTGAGGCCTGGAACGATGTCGTCCCCGCGCTTCCCGGCTGCTGCCACGCCGGTGCGGCGCCGTTTGCGTGCCCGTGGACGAAGAGGACGGGAACCCCCTCGGCCTGCCGGGTAGCTGCGACGGCAACGGGCGATGTGTCGCCCCGCTCATTGCTGGTCAGCCTCTGCTGGTTCTGGCCGTCGATGCCTACCGAGAAGATCTCCTGCCTTTTGCCGACATTCATGTCCGGGATGTCGGATGCCTGGACCGAGACGAAGAGCCCCTGGTCGTCGCCCCGGAAGGAAAGGCCCGAGATGTTGATGTCCGCGGGCGGCTGCAGCGTGATCTCGCGGACGGGAGCCCAGGTTCCCGTGCTCGCGATGCGGATCGCGTCCCGTCCCGTCGCGTGATAGAAGGCGCGATACGCGAGCAGGCGCCCGTCGTGGGAGACCACGGGCAGGACCTCGCTGACATCGGGCGTGTTCGTGATTCGCAGGGGCATCCCCGTCCCGTCCGATTTCACGGCGTAGAGATCGCGCCTCTGCGTCGTGCCGTCGAGGCGTGAAAAAACGATCATCCTGCCGGCATCGTAAAAATCGTGGCCGTTGTCGTCGGACTCGCCGGGCCCGGGGCTGCTCGCGGCGGCAAGCCCGCTGCCGTCGCTCCGAATCGTCCAGATCCGGGCGTTCCCGGTGTAAGAGGGGTAAGCGAAGGCGATGAGGCCGTTTGGCGCCCAGCGCGGCCGCGTCCTCTGTCCGGTCCCGGTCGTGAGCTGTTGGATGGTCTGCCCGTCGAGATCCATGAGGTAGATGTTTTCCCCGGGGGGATTCCGGAATGACGAAAAGACGATTTTGTCGGCGCCGGGGGAGATGTCCGGGAAATGGTCGTGAGAGCTGCTGTTTGAAAGGTTTTGCTGATTGAACCCGTTTGCGGCCATGCTGTAAATCTGGTCTCGGCCGTCACGGTCCGATACGAAAACCAGGTTCGCGCCGCATCCGCAGATCAGGAACAGGCCGGCAAAGACAATCCATAACCTCTCTTTTTTCATGGCTTCGTCCCTCCTTGGATCGGGTTGGCATGTCCATGCCCGCGTGGTTGAAGCGGACATCTTCAGAACGGCCGGTTGGCCCGCAGATCCCATCCGGACCGCACCGGCGGCATCTGGACGCCGCTGTGGGCCACAAGCTCCTGTTCGATCTCGATCCCCGTTCCTCTCCTTTCCGGGTGCTTTCGCACAGGAAGGCGTGTCGGATAACGGGTGCTCATGCCTTGAGACCGCTTTGCCCCGCATTCCCTGGGACAGAGATCGCAACGGCGCATCCGCCACCACGGACCCTCCCCGCGCGCCCTCAACTCTCCGCTGCGGTGGAGCCTGGCGTAGGCAGGCTTGAAATCGGGGTTGGGATTGGCCGCGAGACGGTGATCGCGCGAGCTTGCTCCGGGCTTGACCGGGCCCTTGGAGCGCCTCTCGTCGCTGCAGCCTCGGCAGAGCGTAAAAATCGGAATGCCGCACCCGGCCTGGGCGAGGCGAAGGCAGGTCTTCAGGAAATGGCGTCGCGATTCGGTGCGCATGCGTCCGGTCGGAGGGGTTGGGCCGGGTTTGACACCGAGGGACAGAACGCGATTCCTATCGAATAGGGCTAAAGAAATCCGGCTGGAAAGTCAACGAGAAAGCGCAGGCCCGCTTTTTTTACCGGGAAGCGGGCTCTCCCCTGCGCGCCGGCATTCGTTTTTGCGTCGACAGGGGTTTCGAGAGAGTACAAAGCGGAGAAAAAAGGCCTTCTTCGTTCTTGCTCCATGAGACACGTCAGCCAGAAAGGGGATTACGCCGAACGCGCCGCTCATTCTTCCCGTGTGTTTGCCGTCCCGTTGTGGTAAGACCTCCCGTCAGGGAATGGCCCGTCCGGGTTCTGCCGAAACGAGTTCTCATTTTCCATGTTCGCAAGGGGGGGGTGCCATGGCAAAGAGAGACGTCGTCCTGTTCGTTCTGTTCGCATTCATCGTTCTGGGCCTCTGGACGGTTCAGTCTGCAACCGCCAGGGGGGTTCCTGCCACCGTCGTCTTCCACCGGGTGGCCGAGCCGAAGGAGAACGCCTTCACCCTGCTCGTACCGAAGGGCTGGCTCGTGGAGGGAGGGATCTTCCGGGTCGACCCCTCGCGGGCGGGCGGCCCCGGCAACTCCGTCGAGGCCAAGTGCGACATCGCCGTCAAGAGCGACCGCAACGGCACGGTCATGCTCCGGCGACTTCCCAAGATCAACTACGCCGATGGTCCCATCGTCCCTCCCACCCACGGGCCGGGGGCGAACTACAACGGGATGACCGTTGTCCGGATGCCCACGGTCGAGGGCTTCCTCAATTACACCTTCAAACAGACCCGGCCCGGCGCGAGGGACGTGAAGGTCCTTCGCAAGGAACCGCTGCCGAAGCTGGCCTCGGCCGTTGCCGGCGCCGCGGCGCCCCTGAACCGCCAGCTCGCCCAGGCGGGCGTCCGGCCCATGGCCTTCCACGCGGGATTCATCGTCGTCGAGTATGCCGAGGGCGGCTCGCGATACCGCGAGCTGCTCTACACGGTGCTTGTCGACGCCAGGGCCGCGATGGCGGCCTGGTCCAACGACCTCACGACGGCCATGCGCGCGCCGGCGGGCGAGGCGGACGACTGGAAGCCGGTCCTGGACATCATCTCCAACTCGGTGCAGTTCAACCCCCAATGGGTGGCCGGCGAGATGAAGGGGCAAGGCCAGCGGGCGGACATGGCCCGCAGGGTCCTCGAGGACATGAACCGCATCGACCGGGAGATCGTGGCCCACCGCGACCGGACGCGGAAGGAGATCCAGACGGACCAGTACCTGACGCTCACGGGCAAGAACGACTACCGCAACCCCTTCTCGGGGAAGGTGGAGCGGGACACGAGCGCGTGGAAGATGCGCTGGGTGAACTCGTTGGGCGAGTACATCTACTCCAACGACACTCTCTACGACCCGAACCGCGATCCCGAGGAGAGACGCAAGGACTGGAAGGTCACAAAGTCCGTCCGCTGAGGACGCGCAACACCCGTTGAACGAAAGAGGGACCGCGGCTGAGTGCCGACGGTCCCTTTTCTTCCTGTCTGCGCCGGGATCAGGGGGGCTCTGCGAAGAATGGCGATGCCTATCGCAGGTCGCTTTTGCGGTAACTCTTCCGGATTCGCGGGTGAGGCCCCGGGAGCTGGTAGATGCTCACGGTCAGCTCCTCGGCGTCGATTTCCAGCAGGGCGAACGTGAGGGGGCAGCCCCGGCTCTCGTCGCTGCTCATGTGGCCGGGGTTGATGCAGATCGTCCCGTTGCGGCGCCGGATCTCGGTGATGTGGGTGTGGCCGAAGAGGAAGATGTCGGCCCTTCCGCTGCCGATGACGGTCTCCGGCCTGATGTCGTCGGCCCGGTCGTTGTAGTGCGACTCGGGGGTGTGCGTGAGGAAGATCCGCCAGCCGTTGATCTCGATGAACGTGCGGTTGCTCACCCCGGGATCGGGGTAATAGACGGTGTCCCAGGTTCCGGGGACACGCGTGTCGGGATAGCCGGCCTGAACCAGCACGTCGGCGTCGTCGTTGTAGTTGCCCAGGTGAATGATCCGGTCCACCTGTACGCCCTTCAGGTATCTCAGGACACCCCGGATCGCGTCGCGATCGTCATGGGTGTCGGAAATCACCATGACCTTCTGCATCTGATGCCGGCACTCTCTCCCCGAAAACGCAGGTCCCGCGCGAAGCGAAAAAACCGGCGGGAGTATAGGAGAGGGAGGGAGGGGTGTCAAGGGAAAAGAGCGAGCGGTCAAGAGGGGCGGGGGCACAGGAAACGAAGGGGAACGATGGCGGCTGGCTCAGAAATTGCTCATCGATCGTTCATGATCCGAAAGCGAACCCGGGGGTGTCCATGGATCCTGTAAAAGTCGTCGTTCGGTATGCCGATGGAAAGGTCATCAAGGGCTATACGCAGGATTTCTTTCCCAACAAGGACCGTTTCCACCTCCATCCCCAGCAGAAATCCACCGGGCAGGACACCGAGCAGGTCCTGGTCAAGGACCTCAAGGCCATTTTCTTCGTGAAGGACTTCGGGGGGGACCCCTCGTACGACGAGCGCCGCCAGTTTTCCGCCGGCGACAAGGCCCAGGGCCGGAAGATGGAGGTCCTGTTCAAGGATGGGGAAAAACTGGTCGGCTCGACACTGGGCTATGAACCGAACCGCCCGGGGTTCTTCATCAACCCCGTCGACGACAGGAGCAACAACATCCGTGTCTTCGTCGTCCAGGCTTCCGTGGACAGGGTTCGCAATCTCTGAGCCCCTCACCCCGCTTGAAAAGTCGCGACGTGGCAGGCAACGCCGCGATGCCGTTCGCCCCGCTGATGCTGCAATGCGGCAGTCGATAATGAAGTTAAGTTCAAAAGTGAATATAACAGCGGTAATGAATCAGTTATTAACTGATAATAACCTGTAATTTATTTGATATTGCAGTGCAACATATATTCGGCTATTCTGCCCTTGATACGAACACTGCTTTCCCTGATTTCCTATCAGGAAGCATTTTTCAGGAGGTAGCATGATGATGGGCGCGGATGTGTTGTTGGAGAAAAACCCTTTGCAGTGGATCACGAAATGGTCGGAAGAATCGGTCGATCTCATGAACCGCAGGCAGCGAAGTGTACAGGAAACGACGGAATCCTTTACGCGCTTGGTGCAGGACACTCTGGAAATGAAGCTTTCCGCCGATCCCGTTCGCAGGTTGTACGGAAACCTCTTCGAGCTGTGCAATTTCCCGATGGAGACCCTCGTGGAAAAGGCGAAGCGGGGGGCTGCGGCCCTCGATGTCCGTGAACTCGTAGCCGGGATGCAGGCACCCCTCTCGGTCAACGGTTTTTCCGAGGACCTGACGGCTTACGGAAAGGCGACCTGGGCGAACGGCTCGAGAGCCTCTTCGGCGTGCATCGATTGGATGAAAACCCTGGTCCTGGAGCAGAAGATCACGGCCGACGGGAAGGAGGCCGGCAGGGCATTGAAGAACTGCCTCGAGGCGACGGAGTCCTTTGCCGAGGAGTCCCTGGCCTGTTGCCTGGACCAGCTCCGGGCAAACTGCGGGCTCTTGAAAGCCGGCGTCATGAAGGAACAGGGGCCGGACGAACCGGTTCAGTAAAAAGCGAAATTCCATGAACAAGCGGTCACCCGCCGCACCGTGAAACCATCTCTCTTTCACGGGCGGCGGGTGATCTTCTCTCATGGCCCGACGGAATGGTGTCCCGGGTCGCCCAGGATTTCCACGATTTCCGTCTGCTTTTTCAACTCCTCGTACCAGACTCGATAACCTTCCGAGCCCGGGTGAAGGTAGTCCGGGGTGTAGTACCGGTCCGGATCGCCCAGGAACAGTTCATCCCCCTTCTCCCTGAACAGATCCACGTACCGCGCGCCGGACGTCCGCGCGGCGTCCATGAAGATCGCCCGGGCCTGACGGGTCCTTGCCGTGTAGATCCATGAGACGGGCGGGAAAAAAGCCGGTGCAAGCCCCACGTTGCCGGTGCTCATGAAGAGGACCGCCTTGCCTGTTTCCCGGGCCTTCGCCAGCACACCACTGGTGGTTTCCCGCAGTTCCCCCAGATCGGTGAACCCCAGGATGTCGTTTCCCCCGACCTGGACGAGGACGATGTCGAACGGTGCGCTTCGGACGGACTCCAGCTGGAGGAGGGCGTCCTTTGCCGTGGCGCCGTTTCGGGCGAGGTTGACGACCTCGACGGAGGGGAACTCCGCGGCGATCCGGCCCGCGACGGATTCTTCCGGTCTCGCGGCGCCGGTTCCCACACCGGTGCTGTCCCCCACGACGAGGATGCGGTGCGTCGCAGACGGGTTCTTCCGTTCGAACGACCGGCTCGCGGCCGCGATCTCTTTGCCCCGGTTGATCCGGATGCCCAGCATCGAGATTTCGAAGACGCCCAGACCGGCCGCCCCGATGAGTATGGCCAGGATGACGGGATTCACATTCCGGTGCCCCTTTGCTCGCTCACGCTCCGGCGGGCCTATGCCGCCGAATTGATTTACCACTTGTTCCAGTGGATCTGCTTCGGGTCGTACTTGTCCTTCGGCTTTTCCCGGCCTGCCGACAATCCCACGGGGATCACATTCAGCGGAACGACGTGAGGGGGGATGCCGAGAATCTGCCGGACGGCCCGGACACGGCTGTCCTCCGGATACACGGCGGTCCACACGGCGCCGAGTCCCATCGACTCGGCCGCCAGCAGGATGTTCTGCGTCGCCGCGCTGCAGTCCATGATCCAGTAGTCCGACTCCATGCCGCCCCACTGCTTCCGGACATCGCCCCCGACGACGATCGCGGCCGCGGCCCGGTCCGCCATTTTCGCGTAGGGCAGGGCGTCGGCGAGTTGCTTCAGGACGGCCCGGTCCGTCACGACGACAAACTCCCAGGGCCGCTTGTCCACGGCCGTCGGGGCGGCCATGCCGGCCCGGACGAGCATCTGGAGCTTTTCGTCGGACACCGGTTCGCTTCGGTAGGAGCGCACGCTCTTGCGGGCAAAGATCGTTTTCAGCGTGTCGTTCATGAGAGCCTCCTCGGTCGCCCACGCGGACCCGGCAAGGGAAATCATCACGATGCAGGCAAGAAGCCGGCTGTTGAAACCGCTCATCCCGTTTCTCCCTCCTCCCGGCCGGCCCGTTTCCCCATCGCGAACCGGGGGCCGTTGATCGATGGTTCTAATTTACACCATTTCCGCCGGCCGACAAAGAGTCAAAAGCGCGCCCCGCTCCCGATAAAAAAAGCTTGATCTTGAATTCTGTATTTTGTATACATTTATCGGCGCTGTGCCCGACTCCCCGACGCAGGGACCCCTGCGGCTGACCCCCCTCGGGACGGCGCCTGCAAGCAATGCCGCTACCGCACCGGGCTCCCCCGCTTGGTGCGGGGCGGCATATTTTTTTGCCTTCCAGGCTTCCACGCGCTAAATTTCCCGGACATTCTGCCGATTTATGGAGATGAAAGGGATCTCCTGCCCCGGCTTCGATCGCGAAACGGAAGGGGATTCATAAGAATATGAAAACGTTGGTGAATTGCGGCCGACGGGTGTCGAGCGCCGTTCATTGGAGAGGCTGCTGCATGAAAAAAAGCTTTCTTCACGCTGCGGTGTTGTGGGCTCTTTTCGCTTTCCTGTCCGGCTGCGGGTCTTCCGGCGACCAGTACCCCCCGACGGTTCCCTCGGGCGTTCAGGCCGCCGCCGTATCTTCGGACAGCGTCCAGCTCAACTGGACGGCATCCCAGGATGACCTCCTGATGTTCGGCTACCGGGTGTACCGGGACGGGTCCCGGGTCGGCAGCACCCCGCTGACCACCTATACCGACACGGGCCTTTCCCCGGGAAACACTTACGGATACCGGGTTTCCGCATGCGACTGGATCGGCAACGAGTCTGAAAAGAGCACCACGCTCTTTGTGGCCACGGCCGACGGGTCGGCGCCGAGTGCCCCCGCGAACCTGCAGGGGACGGCCGTCTCGACGAGCCGGATCGATCTGGCCTGGACGGCGTCCACGGACAACGTGGGGGTGACGGGGTACCGGATTTACCGCGACGGGGCAGTCATCGGGTCGACCGCGGGTACGAGCTTCTCCGACACGGGACTTGCCGAGTACACGACCTACCTGTACCGTGTGGCGGCCTTCGATGCCGGGGGCAATGAATCGACGCCGAGCTCGCCGCTCACGGCCACGACGGTCGACGCCACGGCCCCGTCGGTCCCCTCGAACCTCCAGGGCGCGGCCGTCTCGACGTCGAGGATCGACCTGACCTGGACGGCATCGACGGACAACGCCGGGGTGACGGGGTACCGGATCTACCGCAACGGCACGGCCGTCGGGACGAGCGCGTCGACGGGGTACTCCGACACGGGCCTCTCGGAAGCCACGAGCTACAGCTACACCGTGGCTGCCTATGACGCGGAGGGGAACGAATCCGGACAGTGCGGCGCCCTTGCCGTCTACACCGCGGATGCCACGTCGCCGTCGGTTCCCTCCAATCTCCAGGGGACGGCGGCCTCCGCTTCGCAGATCGACCTGACCTGGACGGCCTCGACGGACAACCTGGGCGTGGCGGGCTACCGGGTGTACCGAAACGGCAGCCTCGTTGCTTCTCCCGCCGGGACGAGCTTCTCCGACACGGGTCTCTCCGAGGCCACGAGCTACAGCTATACCGTGGCGGCAACCGACGCCTCGGGCAACGCGTCGTCGCAGTGCGGGGCCGTGGCCGTCTCGACGCTGGACGTCACGGTGCCGTCGGTCCCCTCGAACCTCCAGGGGACGGCGGCCTCCGCCTCGCAGATCGACCTGACCTGGACGGCCTCGACGGACAACGTGGGCGTGACGGGCTACCGGGTTTACCGAAACGGAATCCAGGTGGGCACTGCGGCCTCGACGGGCTTTTCCGACACGGGTCTCTCCGAGGCCACGAGCTACAGCTACCGGGTTGCGGCGTACGATGCCGCGGGCAACCTCTCCAGCCTGTGCGGGGCCGTGGCCGTCTCCACCGCCGACGCCACGGCGCCCTCCGTCCCGACGAACCTGCAGGGGACGGGAGCCTCCGCCTCGCAGATCGACCTGACCTGGACGGCCTCGACGGACAACGTTGGCGTGACGGGCTACCGGGTCTACCGCAACGGCAGCCAGGTCGGGACCACGGCCTCGACAAGCTACTCCGACACGGGGCTCTCCGAGGTCACGAGCTACAGCTACACCGTGGCGGCCTATGACGCCGCGGGCAACGCATCGGCCCAGTGCGGGGCCGTGGCCGTCTCGACGCTGGACGGCACGGCGCCTTCGGTTCCCACGAACCTGCAGGCCACGGTGGTCTCCACGTCCCGGATCGACCTCTCATGGACGGCCTCGACGGACAACGTGGGGGTTGCCGGGTACCGGGTCTACCGGGACGGCAGCCTCGTCGCCTCCCCCGCGGGGACGACGTACTCCGACACGGGGCTTGCGGCGGGCACCGCCTACGGCTACCGGGTGGCGGCGTACGACGCGGCCGGCAACTCCTCGGCCCAGTGCACCGTCGTGAACGCCACGACGCAGTCGGGAACGTGGGCGGGAACGGTCCTGATCGGGACGGCGTCGACCGACCGCGGTCATGGGATCGCCGTCGATTCCGGCGGTAATATTTACGTGGCGGGGTACACGGCCGGGGATCTCGACGGGGAATCGAACGCGAACCCGGGAACCAACGACATCTTTCTCACCAAGTACGATGCGTCGGGAACGCGTCAGTGGACGCGTCTCTCGGGCACGGCATCGGGGGACGAATCCGGCTGGTCCGCCGTTGCCGTTGATGGGAGCGGCAACATCTACGTCACGGGCTTCACCGCGGGCAACCTGGACGGCGAGACCAATGCGGGGGGATCGGACGCGGTGCTCATCAAGTACGACGCCTCGGGCACCAGACAATGGACGAAGCTTCTGGGGACTGCTTCCGCCGATGCTGGATGGGGCGTTGCGGTCGATTGCAGCGGCAATATTTATGTCGCTGGTACCACACTGGGGAATCTGGACGGCGAGACGCACTCCGGCGGGACCTACGATACTTTTCTTGCAATGTACAACTCGTCAGGAACGAAGCAATGGACGCGGTTATTGGGCAACGGCACGGAAACGTACGCGTATACCGTAGCCGTCGACGGCAGCGGCAACGCCCTCGTCGCGGGGCACACTAGGGGAATCTTCGACAGCGAGTCCAATGTCGGAATGCTGGACATGTACGTCGCAAAGTACAATTCCTCAGGCACGCGCCAGTGGGTGCGGATGCTGGGGTCTGCACGGTTTGACTACTGCTACGGCGTCGGGACGGACGGCAGCGGCAATGTCTACGTCGCGGGGTATGGTTCCGGGGATTTCGATGGCCTGCCCAACAACGATCCGACATGGATGAGCCAGGACATCTTCCTTGCGAAGTTCAATTCCGCGGGAACGAAACAGTGGTCGGTCTTCCACGGCGGAGCAGGCAACGATGTCGCATCCGGGCTGGCCGTGGACTCGAGCGGGAACGCTTGCATCTTCGGGAACACCGACGCGGTTCTCGACGGCTTCACCCCGGCCGGAAGCCACGATCTGATCCTGATCAAGTACGACACGTCGGGAGCCCGGCAATGGACCGCGATGCTCGGGACGACGGCGGGGGACTATGCCCGATCGGTCGCCGCGGACACGAGCGGCAATACCTTCATGACCGGGCACACTTCAGGGGATCTCGACGGCGCGACCAACAGCGGCGGAAACGACGGCTTCATCGTGAAGGTCGACACGGGCGGGACCCTGCAGTAGCTCGCGCCATCGGCAAATAAAAACGGGGCACCTTCAAGGGATGGGTGCCCCGTTTGCGTCTGGGGTTGTACGGAATTCCGGTTACACCGATTTCTCCATCAGCTTGACCTCGAAGCGGTAGCCCGCGCCTTCGGCCGCATTCCGCACGGAGCCGCGGAACGCCCCGAAATCGAAGGAATAGGAATAGTCTTTGCCGAAGAGCTTCGACTGCTCCTCGATCGTGCCGCTGCGCTCCTTGCCGAAGGTGTTGTACGTCTTCTTCTTGAAGCCGAAGCCCGCACTCATCTCGTCGTCGCCGGCGCCGCTCGAGACGCCGAATCCCGATTCCTTCAGCATCTCGAAGAAGCGCACCTCCCGGGACGGGTCGTCCACGCGGAAGCGGCAGATGTAGGTGAGTTTCTTTTTCGACAGGAAGGCCTTGCGCTCGGCAATGACGGCCTCCATTCTCGACGAGCCGTCCTTCTGGGGCTCGAACTGCCCCGGGACGGTCTTCGCCATTTCCGCGATCGTCTGTTTCAGGTCCATGATCCCTCCCGCAGCTGAATCGATTGACCCCGGGAGATCGGGGACGGTGAAGGGTCATGCAAGAAACGCGTCAGCTCGGTCAAAGGATGACTTTCCCGGGGTCCTTCGGGGCGTCGAGGTAGCGTACGCGGTAGCCGTACTTTTTCATCCAGGCGGGCTTCTTCCAGGCGAGCGTCTTCTCCGAGCGGTAGTTGAAGATCAACTCGGGCCGCTCGCCCCCGAACTGGATGACCCGGGCGAGGGCCTCCGGGTCCGGGTGCCCGAAACGGCTGCCGTCCGTCGAGACAAGGAACCGCGGGCAGTCGACGGCTTCCACGATCTCCCGGCTGATGTTGTAGCGGCTCCCGTGGTGGGGCATCTTGAAGGCGTCCACCCGGAGCCGTCCTCCCGGCGCCGGGGCCGCGGCGCGGATGCCCGCGAGCAGCAGATCGGGGTGCGCGTCCGCGGCCAGCAGGGCCCGCTTCCCGCCGAACTCGGCGAGCAGGGCGATGCTGGAGCCGTTGAAGGGGGACTCGTCGGGGGTGAACGGGGCCGAGACGAGGGTTTCGAAACGGAGCCGTACCGCGGGTTCCCCCGAGCCCGGGGCCTGCAGGTCCAGCCGCAGGCCGCCGCGCTCGCGCTGCCGGCGCACCTCCTGGTCCCACAGGGGGACGAGTCGCTGGAGCTTCCGGCGCGAGGGAGACAGGACGGTAAGGCACATGCCCCCGGGCAGGGTCTTCGTGGGGTTCCGGCCGTCCGCGGTGAGCGCGACGGCCCCGGACGCATGGGTGCCCGACGGGCGAAAGGCCTCGTTCCAGGGCAGCCCGAGCCGCTCCAGGATCGAGGTCAGCTCCTCGCCCTGCAGGGGCCCGCGGGGGATCGGCGCTCCCTCGTCGAGATGGCGCCGCCCGTTGAACCAGATGTCGCCCGCCGTGAGGGGCGGCTTTTTTGCGGCAAGCAGCTTCAGCACGCCGCCGATGTGGTCCAGGTCCACGTGGGTGATGACGATCAGTTCGAAGTGGACCGGGGCCGCAGCCGACTCGATGCGGCGCAGCACCTCCTTGTGGGTGCCCGCGCGCCCCGCGTCGATGAGGATCCGGCTGGGGTTTCCCGGGTCTCCGTACTCGATCCAGAGGCACTCCCCGTCCTTCGCGGGTAGCAGCTCGAGGCTGAAGAGGCTTCTCATCGTCCGTCACGTCCTTTCGCGCTGGTACTCCCGGATCCGTTCCTTGAGCTCCTCCGGGAAGGGCGCCCTGTCGCCGGAGGCCAGGGCCACGATCTCCGCCTCGCCCAGCGCGGCCACCTGGCTCGACGCGGCGTTGACGACCAGGTACTGCATGAGTATCCCCTCGTCGCTCATCCTGGCCACCCGCGCGCCCACGGCGATCCGGTCGGGCCAGGACAGGGGGGCGACGAAGCGGCAGCCCGTCGACTTGACGACGAGCGTGACGCCCGTCCGCTCCTCGAATTCGTACTTGTCGATCAGCCGGTAGAGCTCGACGCGGGCATTTTCCATGTAGCGGAAGTAGACGACGTTGTTGACGTGGCCGTGAGCGTCCATGTCGCCCCAGGCGACGGTCTGCTCGACGACGAGGGGGTAATGTTCCAGTCGATATCGCATGGGGTCCTTCATTGCGGGATGTCTCCGGGGCGGCTTTCGACCCGTCCGATTAAGAACCATCCGGGCGAAGTTGCGCAAGGCTTTTTTTTCGTTGCCTTGCGACTTCCTTTTTCGGTAAGAGAGACGCTGCCCCCTTCATTGGAAAGGAGGGGCAGGAGAGGTTTTTCAAAGGTTTTTATGAAACAGGAACAAATCGACGTCACAGCGGCAGACGGCGCCGCTTCGAAGATCACCGCCTTCACCGCCGACCACGCGGCCAATGCGCCAGTCCTGGTCTGCATGCCCGCCATGGGCGCGGCGGCCCGGTTCTACGAGCCGCTGGCAGAGCCGATCGTGCGGGAGGGCTGGCGCTTCGTGACGGCGGACCTGCGGGGGATCGGCTCGAGCGCCGTCCGGGTGAAACGAGGGGTCGGCTTCGGGTACCGCGAGATGGTCGAAAGCGACTGGCCGGCTGTCGTGCAGAAGACAAAGGAGATGTTTCCCGGCGCGCCCGTTTACCTGCTCGGTCACAGCCTGGGCGGACAGCTGAGCGCACTGTACCTGGCAGAAAACCCGGGTGCGGTTGCCGGTCTCATCCTCGTGGCGGCCCCCTCCGTGCACTGGCGCGGGTGGGATACCCCCCTGAACGCCGGTGTCCTGGCGGGCACCCAGGCGGCCTGTGCCGTGTCGGCTCTCCTCGGTTACTTTCCGGGGCGGAAACTCGGCTTCGGGGGCACCGAGGCCCGGGGGGTGATCCGCGACTGGGCGAGGCAGGCCCGAACGGGGCGGTATGAGCCCCGGGGGGCCTCGGTTGACTACGAGCGGTTGCTCGCGGAGCTGGAAGCCCCGATCCTGGCCTTCTCCTTCGAGGACGATTTCCTCTCGCCCCCGAGGGCCGTCGGGAACCTCCTGGCCAAGATGCGGAAGGCGCGTGTCACCCATGTAACCCTCACGGGCGCCGCTCTCGACCACTTTCAGTGGGTAAAAAAACCGGAGGCCCTCGTGGAGAAGGTCCGGGAGTGGCTTCCATCAGACAATGTCTGATGGCAAAATCAGACATTGTCTGATGTACTTTTTGTAACGATTCAGGTATTGCCGCATGCTAGAAACGTTCCCGGTGGTATGCCGCCGGGGTTCGACATGGTTGGCCCTGCCGGATACGGCGGGGCCAAGCCTGTTTTGGGGCCCTGTTCAGCGGCCTTTGCTCCTCTCTTTTCGTTTCCTTCCGGATACCCGATCCCATGACCGTCGCGTGATCGCGGCAGTCCCGCGATGTTCCTGTCCCCGGCTGAAGGGGAGCGGGCGCCTGCGCCGCCGCCGGCAGGGTTGGCATTTTACCAGGGGCCGCCCTGCAAGAAAAGGGTTGACAGGGGGCGATCGAATGCGTAAATATACCCCCAGGGGGTATTAAATGGACAGCGAACGACGAAAGATCCTCGGCCGCCTGCGACGCATCGAGGGGCAGATCCGGGGCCTCCAGAGGATGATCGAGGCGCAGGCGCCCTGCGTCGAGGTCCTCACCCAGGTCTCCGCCGTCACCGCGGCGATGAAGAAGACCGGGAACGCGATCATCCGAGCCAACATGGCCCGCTGCATGTCCGAGTCCGCAGGTGGAAACGGGCGGGGGATGGACGATTTCCAGACGGCCCTGCAACGGTACATCGATCTGTCGTGAGGGAACCCATGAAGACATCGGATGACGCGCCCCGGCTGAGCCGGAGGGCATTCCTGAAGACATCGGCGGGGGCCGTGGCGGCATCGGGGATCGCCTGGCCGCAAAAGGCGCAGGCCCGCGGGGCCGGCAGCCTGGCGACGCTGATCGACCTGAGCCTCTGCGACGGCTGTCCCGGCCTGGAGGTGCCGGCCTGCGTTGCCGCCTGCAAGGAGATCCACCGCGACAGGATACCGCCCGTTGCCGACCCCATCCCGGTGCCCTGGCCTCGGAAGACCGTCGAGGATTGGTCCCGGAAGCGCGAGGTGTCGGACCGTCTCACCCCGTACAATTCCCTCTACGTCCACCGGGCAGAGGTCGACGTGGACGGCGTCCCGAAGACCTTCTTTGTCCCGCGGCGCTGCATGCACTGCGACAACCCGGCCTGCGCCACGATCTGCCCGTTCTCGGCGAACCACAAGCACGAAAACGGCGCGGTTGTCATCGCCCAGGACCTCTGCTTCGGCGGGGCCAAGTGCAAGGCGGTCTGCCCCTGGGAGATTCCCCAGCGACAGTCCGGCGTGGGCATCTACCTGCACATCCTGCCCGACTTCATGGGAAACGGCGTCATGTACAAGTGCGACCTCTGCCACGACCGGCTCGGCAGGGGCCGGTCGCCGGGGTGCATCGAGGCCTGTCCGCAGAAAGCGATGCTCATCGGGCCGCGCGACGGGATGCTCGCCGAGGCGGAAAGGCGGGCGCAAGTGATGAAGGGGTTCCTCTACGGGAAAGACGAGAATGGCGGTACCGCCACGTTCTACGTCTCGCCGGTTTCCTTCGACCGGATCGACGCAACGATGAAAAAGGGGCCGGGCAGGCCCGACATGAAGCCCGGCGTGGAGAGGCAGATGGCCGGGACGGACGGTCTGGGGAAGGCCGTGCTGGCGGCGCCCGCCGTCGGGATCGTCGCGGGGGCGGCGGGGGCCCTCAAGTGGCTCTCCGACAGGAAAGCAAGGGTGGAGAAGGACGGGAAAAAGGATGTCTGACAGGATTGTCCGGGAACGAAACCGCGTGGTGCGCCACAGCATTGTCGAACTTGCCGGGCACTGGGCGGTCGCCCTGTCGGGGCTGGCGCTCCTGGCGTCGGGCATGTTCCAGCTGCCCATGGGCAGCCGCTACTACATCAACTCCATACCGGGCCTGGCCTGGTCGGGAGATTACATGGTCTCGCTCAACGTCCACTACGCGGCGTCGATCGTCTTTATCGCCGCCGCCCTGTTCCACGCCGTCTATCACGGCCTGCGGGGAGAACGGGGGATGATTCCCCAAAAGGGGGACTTGCGGACCTCGATCGAGGTGATGAAGAGTTTTTTCGGCAAGGGCGAGGAGCCGCCCTTTCACAAGTACCTGCCCGAGCAGCGCCTGGCCTATGTCGGGATGGCCGTCATCATCGCCGTCCTCATCGTCTCGGGGCTCGTGAAGACGTACAAGAACCTCTACGCCCCGGACCTCTCCTACGCCGTCGTCCTCTGGGCCACGTGGGCCCACAACGTCGGATTCGTCCTCTTCATGCTCGCCTTTGCGGCCCACATCGGGGCGATCGTCCTGAAGCCGAACCGTCCCATGCTCCGGGGGATTTTCACGGGGGCCGTCCGCCTCGACTACGCCGAGCACCGCCACCCGCTGTGGATCGCCGAGATCGAGGGGGCGAGGCCCCAGATCAAGGAGGAATCCACGGAGACCGCTCCCGAAAGCGCTGCGGACCTGGAGGAAGCGCCGGCTGCCGTCGAGGCTGCCGGGGAGGTTCCCGACGGGTCGCAGGCCGCGGGCGGGGAGAGCGCGGCAGTTCCGCAGGAACCGGTCGAAGCGGAGCCGGACTGCGCGAAGCCGCGCGGGGAGAGCCCCCCGCAGGGTTAACCGATGCAGGCCTCGAGCACCCTGTACGTGTTGCCCCCCATGTAGGCCGCGATCTCGCTTCGCCTGAAGCCCGCCTCCTGCATGGCCGCCGCAAGGTGCGCAAGGTCGCGGATGTCCCGGTAGCCCCTGACGAAGCGGGGCAACCCGCCGCCTCCGTCGGTCCCGAGGCCGACGTGCTCCATGCCGATCCGTTGCTTCATCTCCTTGATTTCCCGGGCCCAGTCCCGAAAGGTTTCACGTTTCGTCTTTCCCCGGCTTGTGGCCCAGGGCCACGTGCAGACCACGCCGCCCGTCTTTGCCACGACCTCCATGTCCTGCCAGGTGCGGAAACGGCCGCACTGCTTCAAATCTTCCTGTGAGCAGGGATGGGTGTGGGAGTCGAGCACGGGCCTGCTGCTGACCTCACCGATCTGTTTGAGCGTAACAGAGTCGGCGTGAGCCACGTCCACCACCATGCCCAGTTCCTGCATCTTTTCAATCACCTTGCGCCCTGCCGCCGTGAGGCCGTTGTTGCGCGGTCCCGGATTCAGTCCCGTCCAGTTCTTCATGCAGTCGCCCAGTTGATTGTTGCTGTAATGGATGAGCGTGATGAGGCGCACGCCGTAATCGTAGAACTCGTTGACCCGGTCGGGGTTGCCGGCAAGCGGATCGCCGCCCTCGATGGCGAGGATGCACCCTGGCGTATCTCCCGGCTTCGGTGCCTTCGTGATGTCGGAAGATTTCAGGATGAGTTTGACATTTCCGGATTTGACGATGCCGTCCTTCCAGAAGTTGAGCTGGCGCATCGTCTGGAGATGCTCCGGTCCGGGCAGGCGTCCTCCGGAGAGATAGACCCGGTCCCCGACGGCGGCAAAGACGCTTGCCGCCATGCCCATTTCCGTCATGGCTGAAACGGAGGTGGAGTCATCGGGTTCATGTTTTGTGAGGCGAAGCCTGTCCGGATGAGCGTGGGCATCGATGATGCGGAGCCCCCTGAGGGGGTCTTTCCGGCTGTCGGCGAACGACAGGGCGTTTCCGACCCCCAGCGCCAGGGGGGCAAGGCCCAGGGCCTTCAGGAACTGGCGGCGGTTCAACGGGTCTCCCCTTTCTCCTCCGCGGAGAGCAGCAACTCGATCTCTTCGAGAATCTTCTCGCCGTCTTCGGGCGAGGCTGCGGCAAACCAGGCCTTCTGCGGGTAGATCATCACGTTGGGGCCCTTCCCGCAGAGGCCCATGCAGCCCCCGCTCGAGACGCGGACACGGCCTTTCCAGCCCCGCTTCTCGACCTCGTCCTTCATATGATCCTTCAGTTTTGCATTTCCGCCCCCGTCGGCGCAGGACTTGCGCTCGCCGTGGCGGTCGTTGGTGCAGACAAACACGTGGCAGGTATAAGGGCTGGTTTCTTTCTGCATGTCGCCGTCCCCCCGTCCGGGTTGGTTGAAGAATCGGGATCTCATCCTTCTGGGATCATAGGGCAGGCACGGGGGTTTGGCAAGGGCCGATTCGCCGTCCCGGTCGGCGGGGGCACCATTCTTGCAAAATTTGAAGGCGTAACAAACGGGATCCCCCGCGGGGACGGCACGAGGAGGTGCTTATGCAGAAGAGGTTTCTGATTTCGCTTGCGATCGTTGCTCTGATTCTGGTGATGCAGGGCCCGGTGCAGCTCCAGGCGGCGCAGCCGCAGGACATCCTGACGGGCAACTGGGTGCTGAAGTTCGAGGACGGCAGGGAAGGGTGGGCGAGCCTCGCGGCGGACAACTACCCCAAGACGGGGTTCTCCTCGAAGGGGAAGGCGGAGGTGCCGGGTTTCAAGCCGGTCGACCTCACCTCGAGCGTCGTCCCGGAGTACTACAGGGAAGGGCAGGTGATCCTGTACAACGCGCAGGCGCAGCAGAAACCGTTCCACTTCATCCGCTTCTTCCTGGGGGCGAAGGGCGCCGTGACGGGCTACGTCGCGACCTTCGACGGCAAGCAGTACAATTTCAAGGCCTACCGGCGCTAATATCCTGTCTCAGAGGTTCATTTACAATGATTGTCAAGCCGGCTTCTTGCTGAGTCTAAAATAGTCGTCATTGCGAGCGAAGCGCGGCAATCCTCCGTTGAGAGAATTTTCTTTGAGATTTCTCAATCGTAGATCGCCACGTCGGCTGCGCCTCCTCGCGATGACCGGTTTGAATGAAGTACGATCCCGCCCGGACACTAATTGAGTGTATTTCCAAGACAGGACGCTAGAAAGGCGGATCCGCCTTCGGGCAAAGAGGCGATCCCCGCCTGAACGCGGGGATCGTTTTTTTGTGCTCGCGGGCGTTCCCGCACGGCCGCGGAACTGCGGGCAGCGATCAGCTTGCGATGGAGACGTTCAGGGCGGTTGTGACGTTGGCGATCCGGTTGAGGATCGTGGTCGAGTCGGAGCCCGCGAAGAGCAGGCCGATCACGTACCCGTCCCCGTCGAGGACCGCGGAACCCGAGTCCCCGCCCTGGCTCATGGCGCCGGCGACGAACTGGTCCTGGAAGAGGGCCGTCCCGGCGTTGCCGTAGCTGACGCGCACGGTGGCGTCGATCTGCTGGATGTCGCCCGTCGTGAAGCCCGTCGTCCGCCCGCTCT
The DNA here is from genome assembly GCA_964478885.1 of uncultured Syntrophaceae bacterium. GTDB lineage: Bacteria > Desulfobacterota > Syntrophia > Syntrophales > UBA2192 > UBA2192. The sequence goes on from CAYZKT010000004.1 coordinate 24,470, forward strand.
TTCGGACGGCCGTTCCCAGGTCCGCCTCCCGGGACCCTCGGGGGACCCCGATGTTCAGGATCCGCCGCTCGACCAGGTCCGACGCCAGGGGCCGGGCGATGGCGGCGTCGACGAGGTTGGCCTCCGCGGCCGCGCGGTAGCCCAGGATCCGGTGGCGGGACCCGGCGAGCCGCGCCAGCAGGTTGAGGACGAAGACCAGGTCGCTCACGACGAGGCAGGTGGGAGGCGATGTCTCGAACTGGATCGGCACGAAGGCCTCGAGGGTGGCGATCCGGTCGGCCTCGGAACCCCCGTCGTACTTCCCCGGCTGGAGGATGGGATCGCCGGCGGAGGCCGCGTTCGAGTTGGCCAGGACGTGGTTGTTGCTCAGGATGAAGAGCTCGCTTCCCCGGGTGACGAGGCAGCCGAGCGTGCCGGCCGTGATGTCGGCATGCCCGATGGAAACGCCGCCGGGGGCGGGACGCCAGCGGTCCGTGGGGCTCTGAAGGGCACGGATGACGCCGGTTTCTACGATGTCCGTGGGCATCGACCCGACGAACCGGGGGATGATCTCGTCGATGGCAAGGGCCTCCGGGGGCAACTTCTTGATCACCGAGACCACCACGGCGGTCTCCTGCGTGACAACCCCGCCGACGCGCTTGTAGCCGACCCCGCAGGCCGTGACGTTTTTGTTTTTCATCAGTTCGCCAACATACTCCCGCTTCGCCGCGCGTGCTTTTTCGAGCGCCATGGTACCCTCCTTCGTTGTTCCGTTGCGGTTACCGGGATTGCGCCTCGATCCGGCCCACGGCTTTCACGTCCGTGGGGATTCCTTCGATCTCGGGCGGGATGGCGTCCGCGGCATCGAGACTCGAGACCGGCATCTTCCGGTCGACCAGGACGACGATGCTCATCCGGTCCGTCTTCCTGCCGGCCGTTTCCTTGAAGCCGATGCCGACGCCGATGACATTGCTCTTGGCGAGCAGCTCCTGTTCGTGTTTCTGCTTGACTGCCCTGATGTGCTGGAGATCGTCCATCGCTTCGTCCTCGAGCGGGAGAAGGGGGGTGGAAACGCGATTGCGCGGGGTCTGTGTGCGGTGAGAGGGTCGCTTCGCCTATGATGTGAAGGGTAACCCGGCGGGGGGAGGTTTGTCAATGGGGTTGACGGCGCTCAGGGGATGAGGCCGGGGCGCATGGCGGCCTCGAGCGCCGCGCGATGGCCCTCGAAGTCCTCGCTGCCGCCGGAGCCGTTCAGATCGATCATCCTGCCGAAGCGCAGGGTCACCCGGGCGAAGGGCTTCGGGATCATGAAGCGGTCCCAGCTGTTGAAGTACCAGGCTCGGTCGGCCGACGTGAAGACGGGCACGATCACAGCCCCCGTGGCGCAGGCCAGGCTGATGGCCCCGGCCTTGACGATGCCGGCCGGGCCCTTGGGGCCGTCGACGACATGCCCTGCGAGCCGCGAGTGCCGAAGCCGCTCGACCATTTCCTTCAAGGCGCTGCCGCCTCCCCGCGAGGAGGAGCCTCGCACGGCGTGCCACCCCGATTTCTCGGCCACGCGGGCGATGATGTCCCCATCCTTGCTCTTGCTGATCATCAGCGACGGGCGAAAGGGCGCGTAGGACTGGAAGTGCCGGATGGCGGAGAAGAACTGCTGGTGCCACGCGCACAGCAGGACCGTCCCGCCCGCCTTCAGGTGGTCCACCCATTCCGACTCGTTCTCGACGGTCATCCGGTAGGTGCGCGTGTAGAGGCGGATGATGTAATATAGGGCCGAGTGCAACGGCCTGGAGAGGAGCGTGTAGCGGTGTTTTTTCAGCATCCGTCCTGCCTGGCTGGTAGAAAAAAAGGCGCTCCGGTCCCATGTGTGAACGCCGGAGCGCCTCTTTCCTTCGTGCGGTCGATTACAGGGCCTTCACGTTCGTCGCGGCGGGGCCCTTCTGGCCCTGCGTCACGTCGAAGCTCACGCGCTGGCCTTCGTGGAGAGTCTTGAACCCGCCGGCCTGGATGGCGCTGAAATGAACGAAAACGTCGCCGCCCTCGTCCTTCTCGATGAAGCCGAAGCCTTTCTGCTCGTTGAACCACTTCACTTTGCCTTCTGCCATGCTGGCATCCTCCTTTCGTCAAAATTCAAAGTCGGACAACCATCATGACAGAAAGAAAAACCGCCAAGACCCTAAAGAGCATGGCGGTGATCCTTTGCACTTCAAAATGTCTGTATCCAACTTTACTGGCACCCTGCCTGGGTGCTTTATGTGGCGGTAAAATATATGGCCCGCGCGGGAAAGTCAAGGGATATAATTCTCTTATTTCCGAAAGGTTTGTTTCTGCCGCGACATTTCCAGCATCATCTCCGTGCGGTCAAAGAAGACCTCGTTTCGGCGGATCTTGCCCTGTCCGTCGAACTGCACGAAGCAGACGCCCACGCACTCGACGTCCTTCCCCCCGATGGGGATGCGGGCGTGCCACTTGTTCAGGAACCCGCCCTCCAGGGGGATCCCCTCGATCTGGGTCCAGATCCAGCCGGGGTTCTGGGCGAGGAGCTTCCGGAAGTAGGCCAGCAGCTTCTCTTTTCCCTGGATTCCCCGCGGTACGGCGGGGTCGAGGTAAAACGCGTCGTCGGAGTAGAAGGCGGCCAGTTTCTCCGGTTCGTTGCCCGTCCAGGCGGGCAGCCAGCGGGAGGCGAACTCCCGGGCCTCATCTTTCGTCATCATCTGCCGTCCCTTTCCTGTTCATCCGATGCTCTTCTGCAGCACGCGGTGGAAATTCCCGCCCAGGTAGGCGGAGATCTCCTTGCGCGTAAAGCCTTCCTCCTGCATGGCGACCACGAGGTGAACGATATCGCGCGCGTCGCGCCAACCGTCGATGAACTTCGGCAGGCCCCCGCCGCCGTCCGTCCCGAGGCCGACGTGCTCCATGCCGAGCCGCTGCTTCATCTCCTTGATTTCCCGGGCCCAGTCGCGGAAGGTCTCGCGCTTCGATCGGGCGTTGTCGGCCATGGGCCACGTGCAGACGACCCCGCCCGTCTTGGCCACGATCTCCATCCCCTGCCAGGTCCTCAGGCGCCCGCAGCGCGCCGCGTCGGCGGAGGCGCAGAGGTGCGTGTGGGAGTCCACGATGGGCCGCCGGCTGATCTCGCCGACGTGCTTCAGGGTGAGAAGGCTCGCGTGCGCCACGTCCACGAGCACGCCCCGTTCCTGCATCCGCTCGACCACCCCTCGCCCCGCGGCCGTGAGGCCCGTTCCCTGCCCGGAAGCCGTGCTCTCGCCCAGCTCGTTGGCGCCCAGGTGGACCATGGTGATCATCCGCACGCCGTAATCGTGAAAGTCGTTGACGCGGCCGGGGTTGCCCGACAGCGCGTTGCCCCCCTCGATGGAGAGGATGGCCCCCGGCACGGTCCCGGGCCCCGTCGGTGCGGGGATGTCCGATGCCTTCCGTACGAGCTTCACTTTGCCCGCCTTCACCGGGCCGTCCATCCAGTAGTCGAGCTGGACCTTCGCCAGGTCGTAGTCCGATCCGGTCATGCGGCCCCTCGTGGCGGCCCCCGTGTCGCCGACGGCGGCAAAGGCGCATGCCGCCATCCCCAGGTCGCGGATGGCCTCGAGGGAGGCGGCGCTGTCGCGGGTCTTGCCGTCGATGCGGTAGCCGTCGGGATGGGCGTGGGCGTCGATGATGAGCAGGCCCTCGAGCGCCTTTCGCTGCTCTGCCGTCAGCTTCGGCGAGCCGAAGAAGGCGAGGGCATCGGGGGATCCCGCGGCGAGAAGAACGGCTCCCAAAAGTCTGAAAAAAGCCCTGCGGTTCATGATCCGCCTGCCTTCATGTCAAAAAACAGGCAAAGCGCGGGTCGAAGGAACGGGGCGTGAATTCGATGAAGCTGTACTCCGCGGCCCCGTGGATCACGAAGGGATCGTTCTTCATGATCTCCCGCGCCTCGTCGATGCCCACACTGGCGAGAATCGCCCCCCCGACCTTGGGGTTCTGGGGGCCCGAGCAGATCAGCTTCTGCTGCTTGTAGTAGACGGCCAGGAACGCCCGGTGCTCCTCGCGCAGCGCTTCGATCACCTCCAGCGGCTTGAGGTACTTGCTCGTGATGATGACCATGGCGGCCTCCTTCGCTTCTTTCGTTCACTTCACCCGGATCGACTCGATGATCACGGGGCTGCGGGGACAATCCGAGGGAAAAGGCCCCTGCGCTCCCGTGGGCACGTTCGAGATGGCATCCACCACGTCCATCCCCTTGGTCACCTTGCCGAAGACGGCGTAGCCGTAGTCGCGGACGCCGTGGTTGAGCGGCGCGTTGTCGACCACGTTGATGAAGAACTGCGCCGTGGCGGAATCCACCGCGGGCGTGCGCGCCATGGCCAGGGTGCCCCGCTCGTTCTTCAGGCCGTTGGCGGCCTCGTTCTTGATGGGGGGGCGGGTTGCTTTCTGGGCGTAGTAGCGGTTGAATCCCCCGCCCTGGATCATGAATTTGGCGATCACCCTGTGGAAGATCGTCCCGCTGTAAAAGCCGTCTTCGACGTACTTCAGGAAGTTGTCGACCGTGACGGGCGCCTTGTCCCGGTAGAGCACGGCCTCGATCTCGCCCTTGTTGGTTTTGATCACGACCGTCGGGTTTCCCTTGCCCGTCTCCTGTGCGAGCGACGGAACTGCGAGCAGGGCCAGAACGGCGAGGATCGAAAGAATCTTCTTCATACGCGATCTCCTTTTCGTCCGCGGAAATGTGCAGGGGGAAGTGTAGAGGATGTCGGCCGGCATGTCCAGCGCCTCTTCGAGCGGATGAGCCCCGCAGACGGCCCCGCCGCATCCCCGCGATGGCGCAACCGGCCTGCCGCTGCACCTCGGAGGCGAATCGTGCACCGCGCGGGGCCCGTCATTCGATGCGCGAACGGGCGGTCCGGATCGCAAGATCCTTGTTACGGGTGATGAACCGCCACTCCATGCCCGTCTTGTGGATGCCTGCCTTTTTATCCTGCCCCCGGCAGTAGTACCAGTGGCCGTAGCGCTCCACCGTTGCGTAGGGGTGCTCCCTGGCGCAGAGGATGCTGCAGGGGTTGTAGGTCTTGAAAAAGACGGTCTCGTCGGGGACGGCGTCGAACAGCAGCTCCTCGGGCAGTTCGATCTGCGAGACGTCGACCCCTTCCTTTTCTTTGCGATCAAGCCATTCCGGGATATTCATGGTCCTCCCACACAGGATGGTTTATTGTGCCGCCAGGCTCTCCAGCTCGTCCCAGCGCCCGTAGGCCCCGTCCAGCTCCTCGTCGAGCGCCTTGAGGCGGTCGTTGACGCGGTGGATCTCGCCTGCATCGCGGGCGGCGTAGAACGCCGGGGAATTCAAGGTCTCCAGCAGGCGATCCCTCTCCGCCTCCAGGGCTTCGATTTTCAGCGGCAGCTCCTGCAGCTCCCGTGTCTCTCTGTAGGACAGCTTCCGTTTCTCCTTCGGGGGCCTGTCCCTCTTCCTGGGCTCGGCCGGAGCCGCCTTGGGCGGTTCGAGCGGCGCCGCGCGCTGCCGGAGCCAGTCGCCATAGCCGCCCACGTACTCCTGCAGGCGCCCCTTGCCTTCGAAGACGATCGTCGAGGTCGCCACGTTGTCGAGAAAGGCGCGGTCATGGCTGACCATGAGGATCGTGCCGCCGTATTCCAGGAGGCGCTCTTCGAGGAGCTCGAGCGTCTCCGCGTCGAGATCGTTGGTCGGCTCGTCCAGGACGAGGACGTTGGAGGGCAGGAGAAAAAGCTTGGCCAGCAGGAGGCGGTTGCGCTCGCCGCCCGACAGGGAACTCACCGGGGACAGGATCCGCTCCGGCGGGAAGAGGAAGTCCTGGAGGTAGCCCATGATGTGCCGGGATGCGCCGCCCACGACGATCATGTCGTTGCCGTCGGCAAGGTTGTCTTTCAGGGTCCCGTTGGCGTCGAGCTGGACGCGCAGCTGGTCGAAGTAGGCGACCCGGACCCCGGTGCCCGTTCGGATCCTGCCTGCCTGCGGCGCCAGTTCGCCCAGGAGGATCCTCAGCAGCGTGGTCTTGCCGGACCCGTTGGGCCCGATGATGCCCACCCGGTCGCCGCGGAGGATCGTGGTGGAAAACCCTTCCACGATCCGGTTGTCGCCGAAGGCGAAGCGGATGTCCTGCGCCTCCACGACCAGCCGGCCGCTGCGCTTCGCCTCCTGGATCGCCATCCGGACGTTGCCCGCCTGTTCCTGCCTGGCCGCCCGCTCCCGGCGCATCCTCTCCAGCGCCCGCACCCGGCCCTCGTTGCGGGTGCGGCGGGCCTTGATGCCCTGCCGGATCCAGGTCTCCTCGCGGGCAAGCTTCTTGTCGAACTCCTGCCACTGCTTCTCCTGCTCCTCCAGCATGGCCTCGCGGCGCTCGAGGTACGTGCCGTAGTCGCAGGGATACGAAGTGAGCCGGCCCCGGTCGATCTCCACGATCCGCGTCGCGAGGCGCTTGAGAAATGCCCGGTCGTGGGTCACGAGCATGAGGGTTTTATCGAACTTCAGCAGGAAGTCCTCGAGCCAGAGGATGGCGTCGAGGTCCAGGTGGTTCGTGGGCTCGTCGAGGAGCAGCAGGTCCGGGTCGCTCACCAGGGCCCTGGCCAGGAAGACCCGCCGCTTCATCCCCGCCGAGAGGAACCGGAACCCGGCGCCCCCGTCCAGCCCCGTCCGGGCGAGCACCGTCTCGACCCGCTGGTGATGGTGCCACGCGCCGGAGGTCTCCAGCCGGTGCTGGACCTGTTCGAGCTTTCTCAGCAGGCCCGCGTCGCCGCTTCGGGACATCTGCAGGGTGAGTTCGCGGTACTCCCGGAGCATTTCCAGGTGCTCCCGCGCGCCGGATGCCGCGACATCGTAGATCGTCCCGGGCAGGTCGTCGGGCACATCCTGGGGCAGCAGGGCGACCCGGGTCTCGCCGCTGCGGGTGATTTCGCCGGAATCCGGGGACACTTCCCCCGCCAGCAGTTTCATGAGGGTCGACTTGCCGGAGCCGTTCCGGCCCAGCAGCCCGATCCTCTCGCCCGCCTCGATCTGGAGCGTGGCGCCGTCCAGCAGCCGCGGCCCGCCGAAGCTGACCGAAACCTCGTGAATCCGGATAAGTCCCATGCCGTCGAACCTGCGTGAACGCCTTTCCGTCCCGGGCGCGCCGCCGGGCCGGGTCCTGCGGGAGCTTCGAAGCCCCCCGACCCCTGCCTACCGGCAATGCGCGATTTTGTAAAGGACAACTTATTTTTGAAAATAATCCTTGCATTCCCGGAAACGATCCTGTAAAGTGATCCAACTTGATGTGCAGTACGTTTTTGTTATCAGCAAAGTACAGAAAGTCAGACCGCACAAACCAGGGACATGGCAAGTGCGGTTTTTTTGTGCGCAGAAACGGGCTGTCGGCCGAGTGAGTCGGCCTAATTTAACGGTTCCCGAGAGGAACCCAGCAAAAGGAGCAGTAAAGATGTCTGAAGGTACAGTGAAGTGGTTCAATGATTCGAAGGGTTTTGGCTTTATCCAGCAGGACGGGGGCAAGGACGTGTTCGTACACCATTCCGCCATCCAGGCCGAGGGCTTCAAGTCGCTGGCCGAGGGTGAGCGGGTAAGCTTTGACGTGGTCGCCGGCCCCAAGGGCCCGGCTGCGGCGAATGTCCGCAAGATCTAACGTCTGAAGTTCAGGTTACCTGAGAAAGCCCTCCCGGATTCGGGAGGGCTTTTTTTGCGGCGTCGCGCGGGCTACGCTTTGCCTTTTTCGCGCTTCAACTGCCCGGTCAGGAAGCTATCCAGCCGGTTCGCGAAGGCCTGGCGGTCCTGTTTGCTGAACGCCGCCGGGCCGCTGGACATCATGCCTTCGTCCCGAAGCTCCTTGAACAGCCCGCGCAGGGCCAGGCTGTTCTTGATGTTTTCCTGCGTGTACAGCTTGCCCCGGGGGTCGAGCGCAAAGGCCCCCTTGGTCACGACCCGATCGGCGAGCGGGATGTCGGCCGTGATCACCAGATCGCCGGGCTGTACAAGCCCGGCGATTCGTTCGTCCGCCACGTCGAGGCCCTCGGGGACCTGGATGACGGAAACGCTCGCCGGCCCCTCGACCTTCACCGGCTTGTTGGCCACGAAGCACAGGGGCACGTCCAGGCGCGCCGAGGCCCGGATCAGCACGTCCTTGATCGCGTTCGGAAAGGCATCGGCGTCGATGTAGATCCTCATTCAGCCCCTTTCGTCCCCCACGATTTCCTTGACCCGCCCGACGATGCCGCTCTCCAGGCGCACCTTGATGCCGTGGGGGTGCATACCCGATTTGGTGAGGATGTCGAGGACAATGCCCTCCGTCAGCCTGCCCGCGCGCTGATCCTGTTTTTGGACCACTCTCACGCGGGCTCCCACCCTGACATCCGAGCGATTCCTGCCGTCCATGCCTTCGCCTCACCCCATTGAAGTGTTCCCGTTTGATGTGTATGATTGCCTCATGCCGGTCCCCGCGACGGGAGCGGGGCCGTGCACCGCGGTACGATGCGAAGAGGCCGGAGGGTCTTTCTCTTCCCGGGTTGCACTGCCGGCGAAGCCCGGGTCGCCGGTGCGCATTCACGCTGGAATCGGGTTGTCCGAACGTGATGATACCCCTGTGGGTCAAGATTTCCTACACGCTTTTCGTCGCGGTCACCGTGGCGGTCTATTCCGTCAAGTACCGGCCCGGGAACTTTCTCTGGTTCTCGGACATCGCCCTGCTGGTGACCGTGCCCGCGCTCTGGCTCGAGAGCAGCCTGCTGGCCGGCATGACCGCCGTCGGGGTCGTCCTGCCGGAGGTGCTCTGGAACGTGAGCTACTTCGGTCAGCTCCTGACGGGCAGGCGGGTCACGGGGCTGACGGACTACATGTTCGACCGGGGCAAGCCGCTCTACCTCCGGGCGCTCTCCCTGTTCCACGTCTTCCTGCCCGTCCTGCTGCTGTGGATGGTCGACGTGCTCGGCTACTCGCCGCAGGCCTGGATCGCGCAGACCGTTCTCGCCTGGGTCGTGCTCCCGCTGGCCTATTTCTTCACGGACCCGGAAGACAACGTGAACTGGGTCTTCGGGCCGGGCGCCGAACCGCAGACGCGGGTGCCGCCCCTGGTCTATCTCGGTCTCCTGATGGCCGGTTTCCCGGTGCTGATCTATCTGCCCACGCACTGGCTGCTGCAGCGGCTGTTCGGCTGACCCCCTACTTCTTCTTCGGCTTTTTCCCTCCCCTGTCGGCCTGCGCGATTTCCTCCATCAGCGCCTGCAGCCTGTCGGCGTGATCCCGGTGGACGAAAAGCGTCTCGCTGTATTCGCGCTTGTCGATGGGCAGCACCGCGATCGGCTTGCCGAGAAACTGTTCGATTTCATCGAGCACGGGTTTTTCTTCCGGGCTGCAGAACGAGACGGCCAGCCCCTTCCTTTCGCCCCGGCCCGTGCGGCCCACGCGGTGGACGTAGTTCTCGGCCGCGTCGGGGAGGTCGTAATTCACCACCTGGTCCACGTCGGGGATGTCGATGCCCCGGGCGCTGACGTCGGTGGCGATCAGGATTTTCAGCCCGCCTTCACGGAACCGCTGCATCGTCTCTGTGCGCTCGGCCTGGTCCTTGGCGCCGTGGATGGTGAGGCTTTCTATGCCGGCGCGCTCGAGGGCCTTGTGCACGCGCTCGGCCCGTACGCGGGTGCGGACGAAGACCAGGATCTTGCGCTCCGGGTTTTCCGCGATCAGGCGGGCCAGGAAGAACCTCTTGTCGTCCATTTCGATGAAGGCGACGGAGTGGGTGATGTTCCGGGCGACGGGGTCGTCGGGGGCGATCTGGATGCGGATCGGGTTTTTCACCAGCGAGTAGGCCAGCTTTTTGATCCGGTCGTGGATCGTGGCCGAGAAGAACAGTGTCTGCCGGGTGCGGGGAAGAAACCGCACCAGGTCCTGGATATCCTTGATAAAGCCCAGGTCGAGCATGTGATCAGCCTCGTCGAGCACCAGAATCCGCACCCGGTCGAGCCGGATGTGGCCCTGGCTGACGAGGTCGAACATCCGGCCGGGTGTTGCGACGAGGATATCGACGCCCCTGGCCAGCCGGGCGATCTGCGGGTCCTGCTCGACCCCGCCGAAGACGCCGAGAGTCTTGACACGGGTGTGCCTGCCGATGGCGTCGATGACCTCCGTGATCTGCAGGGCCAGCTCGCGGGTGGGCTCCATCACCACGCATTGAATGAAGTCCGTCCGGCGGGATTTCTTCCGCTCGTTGAGCAGGTGCAGGATCGGTATCGCGAAGGCGGCCGTCTTGCCGGTGCCCGTCTGGGCGATGGCCAGCACGTCCTCCCCGTTGAGGATGGGCGGGATAGCCTTGAACTGGATGTCGGTTGGGCGCTTCAGGCCCATGGCCGACAGGTTCCGCTTGATTTCGGGCGAGATGCGATAATCGTCGAATTTCATCGGTTTCCTTCAGCCTGCGGTAACAGTAAGGCGGGAGCGGGTCGCGCAACGCGCCGGTTCCCGTGCCCCCCATCGGATCTCTGTTTCGCTGTGAACTTGTATGGCGGAAGGGCGGGGACAGGTTCCCGGGCGGAAACGGCGCCCCGGGGATCGCGGTCGGTCCGGGACGGAAAAGCAAGGCATGACCCCCGCGTTGTTGCGCATGGCGCTGCCCGCCTCTACGGAGGGATCCGGAACCCGCATCGCCCGCCCCCGACGTTGAAGTCCTTCAGAAACGAGTCGAACGCCCGGGTCCAGATGGGGATTCCGTCCCTTGAATTGAACAGTCTGTGCCCGTCCTCGCCGAAGGGGGGCTGGATGACCAGGCGCCCTTTGCCGCCTGCCTTCTCGAAAGCCGCGAACCACGCCCGGACGTGCCGTGGAGAGAAGAATCTGTCGTTCTCCGCGTAGTGCCACAGGACGGGCACCCTGATGGTCTGAGAAAATTTTGCGACGGCAGCCGCCAGGGATTGCGGATCGCAGGGCTCGCCCGGGCGCGTGGCGGGGTCGCCGCCGTGGCCGCCGGAAAAGTTGACTGCGGCGATCAGGCCCTTCGGGTTCATGCTCGCGGCCGCCAGAGAGGCGAATCCTCCGGTGGACTGTCCCGCCAGTATTATGCAACTGGGGTTGACGTAGGGCAATTTCACGGCATAGTCGACGGTCGCGACGATATCCAGGCCCCCGGCGCGTCCCGCCTCGTAGTAGACGGGCGCTGCGCACCGGCCCTTGTCCTCGGCGTAATCACCGCCGGAGGCGCCGTGCCCGCGCCGGATCGGTACGATGACGGCAAAGCCCCGCTTGATGAATTCACGGGTCTGCGGGATTCGCCTGAAGCGGCCGATCTTGGCTCGATCCGCCGCATGCGGCGGGGTGCCGTGGCTCAACACGACGAGCGGGAAGGGGCCGTCGCCGCGCGGCCGAAAAAGGGTTGCCGTCAGGTTCACTTCGCTGTCGCCGAAGAGCCCTTCGATCCGTACAGGCACCTGGACAACCTGTTCATGAAGATCGGCCCGGAGTCGATCATCGTCTGCCCGTGCCGGGGCGGCCGAAAGGGCGCAGAGCAGCGCCAGGATACAGCACAGCCGCAGGGTCATCGTTCCTTGCCTCGCATTCTCCGCCCGGGGCAGATGGTTTTCGCGGCTTCTATTTTTTCCCTTTTGCGTGTTTGATGCACTTGTGGGCGCCGGAGTGTCCCTTGTCATAACAGCAGGAATCGCCGCAGGAGCATTTCCCGAGGCAATACCGGGTTGCGCCGGCCGGCTTTTTCACTGCTTTTTTCGGCGCCGCTTTCGTTGCCGCCGTCTTCTTTGCCGTTGTCTTCTTTGCTGCAGCCTTCTTTACCGCAGTCTTCTTTACTGCGGTTTTCTTCGCTGCCGCTTTCTTCGGGGCCGCTTTCTTCGGGGCCGCTTTCTTTGCCGACGACGTCTTCACTGCCATGTCCTCAACCTCCCTCGTTTTGATGTGTGCATCCATTCGATGTGCGTTCGTACAACCTGGATAGCGGGATCCCTTTCCTTTTCCTACATCCCTCCCGCGATGCCCACCACGAGGGCCATCGTTCCGATGAGGACGAGAAAAGCGGTTCCCACTTCGCCTGCGGGTTTCGGGATCCGGTCCTTCTTTGCGACGTAGCCCCTTTCGGTGAGCCTGGCGCAGAGATCGTCGATCTGTCCTGGCTGCAGCTTCGAGAGGGTCTCCCCCAGGGCGTGCCGGTTGGGCTCGACGCAGGAGTACCGGTAGATGTCCCGTCGGACATCCTCCGGAAAGCCCGCGGTTGCCGCGTCGAGGTCCCCGCAGACCCGCTTCTGGAAGGAGATCCACTCGCCGACCTCCACCGCGTTGCCCAGCCGGAATTCGACGGGCTGTCCCTGCGCCGTCGGTTCCTGTCTCGAGATGATGATGCCGGGCAGGCAGCCGTTGAGCAGCAACACAACGGCGGCAAGCAATGCGGTGCGTGCGATAACGCGTTTTTTCACGGAGGGTCCTCCCTAGAACTTGAGCCCCACGGACGCGCCGATCTCGGTCGTGTTGTTCTTGGGCTCGTATCCCCTGTAGAGCGTTCCCCCGGCGGAGAAGAAGGTGTCGTCGGACTGGCTGATGTTCCAGTAGCGGATGAAGGGTTCGAAGAAGACCGACGACGCGGTCAGCTTCTTCTCGATTCGAACGGCGCCCCGGATGCCGTAGCCCTGGTCCTGCTCGTTGGACAAGTCGGGGAAGAGCGGGTTGGCGTCGTTCAGGTCGCTGTACTGCTTGCCGTACCAGAGGTAGTCGAACTCGGCCTCCGCCGCAAGGGCCCATCCCCCGGGCAGGATCTTGATCACGGCGATGCCGACGGGGGTGTAGAAGTAATTCGATTCCCGGTTGTAGCCCCGCGCGCCGGTGGACGTGATCATCCCGGCGGAATCGTCGCGCAGGAATCGATAGCCGAGGCCGATGTACGGCGTGACGACGAACGTGGGGTCGACGGCGAAATCGTATCCCACCAGGCCCCGCAGCTCCACGTGCCGGTCGGGGATGCCGTCCAGCGTGCCGGAGTTCTCGTAGTCCACCTCGCCGTAGGCGAACAGCAGGCTCGCCTTGAACATGACGTTGTCATGGTACGTGTACGCGAGGCCGACCCCGACCATCATCCCCTTCTCGTTCATCACGTCGGGTTCCCTGTATTCCTTGTGGAAGGCCTCGAACCCGATCTCAACGGAGTGGACAGGGAGAATCGATTGGGGTTTGGCGAGATCATCCCGGTTCTGTATCGTGACGATGTCGTCGAATTTCTGGGTGACGACCGACCCGTCGGCGGTCTGGATCTTGACCGTGTAGATGTTCATCTCCAGGATCTTGCCCGTGACCACCGTGCCGTCCTTGAACCGGACGACCTTGACGATGTCCGTGTCCTGGGCGCTGGAGACTGTCGCAACCATGAACGGATAGAGAAGAACGGCGGCAAGGACAAGGACAAGCGGCAGGACGCGGGACGTGAATCTGCTTCTCCTCTTCATCTCTTCACCCCCTTTGAAGAAATGCGCGGTGCCGTGAAGGGTCACCCGTGAACCGTTGAGCGACGCGACGAAACCCGATTTCTCGAGCAGGCTCAGTTATCCCTGAGTGAACGGCGGAAGTCAAGCGCAAGAAAGGAAATCGGATCCGGGGTCTACTTCTGCTTTTCGCCCGTGTCCGGGTTTCCCGGATCGGCCGGCTGGAGGTTCAGGATCTTCTCCACGTTGAAGACCCGCCGGTCGCGCCTCTTGAGGCACCAGGCCTCGAGGCCCAGGAAGGGGCGGCCCGCGTACTCCATCTCGCCCATGCGAAGCGGCGTGATGGTCCTTCGGCTCTTGACGTCGGTTCCCTTCAGGTAGACCATCTCCAGGGGTCGCTTCTGCCGGATGGCATCTTCCAGGATCCGGAGCTTGTCCTCCCGGGAGAGGGTCTTTGCGGCCTGTTCGTACTGGCTGCGGGTCAGGTAACGCACCACCGCCCAGTCCAGCAGGATGTTCTGCCTTCGCAGGGGTTTGCGAAGGACGATGCCCTCGAGGCGGGTGCACCGGGAGAGGGCCACGTACATCTGGCCCGGGGCGAAGGTCCCCCGGCCCACGTCGATGATGGCCCGCTCGAAGGTCTTCCCCTGGCTCTTGTGGATGGTCACGGCGAAGGCCAGCCTCAGCGGGAACTGGGTGAACTTGCCCACCGACTCCGATTCCAGACCGCCGTCCTTCAGGGAGAACCGGAAGATCTCCCAGGTGAAGGGCGCGACCTCGACCGTGCCGCCGTCGTTGAGCCGGACCCGGACCATCGCGCCGGCCTCGGGGTCCTTCACGAAGCCCGTGATCTTCCCGATGGTCCCGTTCACCCAGCGGCCCCAGGTGTCGTTGTTGAGCAGCATCACCTGCGCCCCCTTCTTGAGCTTCAGGGCCTGCGCCGTCGGCAGGTACTCCCTCCCGAATTCCCCCTCGACGAGGCCCGTCGCGGTCCAGGTCCTGCCCTTGAGCTTCTTGAGCTGCTCCTCGTTGTAGCGGTCGGCCAGGTCGTTGGTGCTGGTGAGGTGGATGTAGTACTCGTCGGCGGGGGGCTCGAACCCGGGGTCGACGCGCGTGTTGAGAAGCTCCAGGTCCTCCTCGGTGACCGTGCGGTTGCGGATGGCGTTGAGCACGTCGATGAAGCGGTCGTCCTGCTGTCGGTAGATCTTCTCCAGCTCGACAAACTCCATCTCCAGGCCCTGGAAGACGCGGGCGCTGAAGAAGTAGGGGCTGAGGTAAAGGGTTTTGAACAGCATCTTCTCGGCCGAGCCGACCACGGGCGGCAGCTGGTAGAGATCGCCGATGAAGATCATCTGCAGGCCGCCGAAGGGGGCGTCCTTCTCTGGGCCGTTTGCCCGCAGGAAGGCGTCCACGCAGTCCATCAGGTCGGCCCGCACCATGGAGACCTCGTCGATCACGATGGCGTCGAGCTTGCGGTAGATTCCCGCATCCTCGCCCCGCACCTTTTTTCGTGCCGACTCGGGCGTCACGTCGGGCTTGAACCGGAAGAAGGAGTGGATCGTCTGGCCGCCGACGTTGATGGCCGCTACCCCCGTCGGGGCCAGGACGGCCACCCGCTTTGCCGTCGTTTCCTTGAAATGGTTCAGCAGGGTGGACTTCCCCGTGCCGGCCCGTCCCGTGACGAAGACGTGGCGGCGCGTCTGCTCCATGAGCCGCAGCGCCCGCTCGAAGGGTTCCGTGAACTCCAGCGGGGGATGCGAGGCGGGCCGGGATGCAGCGTTTGTGGATTTGATTGCGGGCTTTCGTGCCATGGGGAGGCATTACAGCGGGGCGGGGCGGAAGTCAATAGCGAAGTCCGCCCGTTCGCGGTTCCTTGTCCCTCCTGAGAAACAGCTCGAACCGATCGAAGAACATCCCCCTCGATCCCCCTTGTACAAAGAGGGAAGATCTTGAAACACACCCTCCTTGGAAAAAGGAGGGTTGGGGAGGATTTTCTGATGGGGTGGCGGCCGCAAAGACAGGCCGCCCGGCGATTCGCGCCGCTGGCCTCGCTATTTCAGACTGTAGCTCTCGAACACGATCCGGTCGCCGGGCACGCCGAGGTCCCTGAAATGGCGGGTCAGCGACTCCATCATCGCCGGGGGGCCGCAGAGGAAGATCATCCGGTCGATCGCCCCCCCTTTGACCCGGCCGTGGACGTATGCCGCCGATATCCGGTCGCGGCCCTCGCTGAGGTAGAGCTCGTAGACATGGTCACGCTCCTCGGGAGGCCCGAACCCGAGAGAGCGGCACGCAGCGATCTCGTCCCGTATGTCGTCGTCGAAGCTGGCGTCCGCTTCGTCCCGGCACACGTAGAGGAGGTGCACGCGGGGGCTCTTCCACGATTTGAGGATCTCGGGGTGAAAGTGCCGGAGAGGCTCCGGCACATCCCGCTCGTCGAGGCGCTCCTCGGAATGGAGCGCGACATGCCACATCCCGAGAAAGGGCGTGATGCCGATGCCCCCTGCGATGAACACGCAGTCCCGGTCCGCCGACAGGAACCGGTCGCCGAAGTGGCCGTAGGGGCCGTAAAACGTCACGGCGTCGCCCTCTGCGAGCCGGTCGAGGCTGCGCGTGTAATCGCCGACCATCCGGATCCCCAGCTTGAATTCCGCGTCCAGGCGGTATCCGGAGGCAATCGAGAAGGGGTGCGGCTCCCGGCTGACGCCCGGCTTGCGGACGACGAGGTAGACGAACTGTCCGGGCCTGAAATCCATCTTTTTTCCCGCCGGGGAAAAGGTGATCTCGAGGATCTCCCCGCAGCGTTCGATACGGGACACGGAGTAGGGGCACTGCGGGCCGAGGAAACGGTACAGGAAGCGGATGTAGAGGTAGCTTGCCGCCGCCAGGGCAAAGAGCCCGTACATCCAGGCCCGCAGCAGGGGATAGGCCGCCACGTCCCGGTCGACGGTGTAGACGTGGGCGATGACGAGCAGCAGGACAAGGCCGAAGACCTCGTGGGATCTCTTCCAGAGATGATACGGGATGCGGAACCACAGGGTCAGGATCACCAGGGCGGCCATCAGCAGCAGGACGGCGACGCCCAGATTGTGACCGAGGATGTAGCGGTCCGACAGGGGCTGGAGGAACCACAGTTCCCCGAGGAACGCAGGGACGTCGGGCAGGTTGTGTGCGGACAGGAAGAGGGGGTGCAGCAGGATGATGAAGAAGGACCATCGCCCGGTGTTCTTGTGGAGCGCGTACATCTTGTCGAGGCCCGCGGAGAGGTCCTCCAGGAAGCGAAATCGCGTGGAGAGGATGACGGCCCAGCACATCAGGGTCGTGGCCGTGAGCGAAGCGGCCTTCGCGGGGTACTTGAACCCGTCGGCGAAGCGGTCCCCGAAGTACCACTTGC
This sequence comes from uncultured Syntrophaceae bacterium, assembly GCA_964478885.1. Taxonomy (GTDB): domain Bacteria; phylum Desulfobacterota; class Syntrophia; order Syntrophales; family UBA2192; genus UBA2192. The sequence goes on from CAYZKT010000004.1 coordinate 41,256, forward strand.
TGCCCGCCCAGAGAGCGAGCGTGACGCCCGCCGTCAGGACAATCAGCCAGACAAGCCGGTCGGCGCCGGGATTCTTCGCCCTGGCCATCGCGTTGTGCTACCTTTCCTTCCGCCGGATTTCCGCATCGCTGGACACGACGCGCCGGAACAGGGCGACGGCATCCTTTTCGTCCACGTCCGCCCAGTGCTCGTAGGCCGATGCGACGGCGAAGCTGGCGCCGCCGCGGATGTTGGCGCAGTAGAGGGCGTCCACCGCCGGGGCCACGAGCCCGATGGCCGCCGTGCCGGCCGTGGGCACGGCGACCACGACGTCGCGGCAGCCGAGGCGGCGCAGGGCGCCGATCGCCGCCAGCATGGTGAAGCCCGAGGCGAGGCCGTCATCGACGAGGATGGCCGATGTGTCCGTGACGTCCGGAAGGGGCCGGTTCCCCCGGAATTCGAGCAGGCGCCGCTCGACCTTCTCCCGTGTTGCACGCTGCCCCTCTTCGATCTGCGTCTTCGACAGCCCGATGCGTGCCAGGATGTGTTCATTCAGGAGGACGCTGCCGTCGAAGGCCACCGCGCCGTAACCGGCCTCCGTGTTCCAGGGCAGGGTGATCTTGCTCACGACGGCCACATCCAGGGGGAGCCGGAGCCTGCGGGCCATCATGGTGGCAACGGGTACGCCCCCTGCCGGCACGGCGAAGAGAATCGCCCGCGTGCCCTCGTGGCGAGTCAGCATGCCCGAAAGGATCTCGCCCGCGTGCTCGCGGTCGCGGAAGACGCCGATGCGGTCCCGCAGCCCCGCAAGTTCGATGACGTTCGAGGGCAGTCGTGCCGTCATGGCGGCTCACATCCGTCCCATTCTCCGTTCGTAGGCCTGGTAGAGCTGCTGGGTCAGGCCCGTCTCTTGGCCCGAGGGGCCCCTCGAGCTGAACCCCACCCGCACGCGCCCGTCGGCCTGCCCCCGGACCGTGATCGTGGCGTCGATGCCGTCCCGGGTCCCCCGGATGATCCCGGTGTTCTGGTCGGCCGACACGATGCGTGCCCCCACGTCCTCCATGGCATCGAGCGCCGCATTCCAGGAGCGCCCGAACGAAGTCGACGCGTAGTAGGCAGGTTCGGGCGGGGGAGGCGGGGCGTACACGTAGCAGCCGTCCAGCAGGGCTGCAAAGAGCAGGATCGCGATGCCGAAACCGGCCAGGCCGGTGATGCGGCGAATGCGTGAAACCCGGGCGACGTTCATGGTGCTCCCTCCCGCGGTGAATTCAGGGACGTTCGGATGCCGGGGATTATATCATGAAACAGGGAATGCCGCGGGAGGGAAAAATGATCCTGGGGCGCAGGCATTGACCGAGGTGAGGGAAGTTCCGCAAGGCTCTTTCAGCCCGCCGGTCGGTTGTGTACGGACAGGAGAAACTCGTCCAGGAGCCGGTTGAACTCCCCCGGCTTGTCCAGCTGCAGCCAGTGCCCGGTTCCGCTCATCTGACGGTGAGGCAGGGCAGGGTAGAGGCGATGCAGGCTGTACGGTGCGTCGTTGAACGGCGTGACGATCGAGAGGATCGGACCGCGGTAGGCGCTCAGGGCCGCAAGCGGGTCATGATGCAGGAGGGCCTTGAATATGCCCACGACGGTCTCGCGCGGCGTGCCTCGCAGATCCTGAATGACACGGGAACGAACCGCCTCGTCGGAGCCGCTCAGCATCTGGTTCCACCAGTCCTCGATCGCATCGGCGTAGGCATCCGATTCCAGGGCCCCCATGAACTGCCGGATCTCCTCAGCCGGGACTTTTCTCACGTCCCCCGCCGGATCGGCAAGGAGAATCCCGGCAACCCGGACCGGGTGGGAATGCGCGTAGGCCAGCGAGACGATGCCCCCCATGCTGTGGCCCGCCAGGACGAATTCCGATACGCCGATCGCCCTGACAACCGTATCGATGTCCCGAACCAGGGCCTCGATGGAATAATCGCCGTCCGCGGGCCGCTCGGACCGGCCATGGCCCCTGAGGTCGATTGCGATCGCCCGCCGGCTCTTCCGCAGGTGCCCGAGCTGCACCGACCACTGCGAGGTGTTGCCCGCCAGGGAATGCACGAAGATCACCGGCATGCCGCCGGTCCCGCCGTCATCGAAGCCCAGGAGTCCGATACGCTGGAGAGACATCCGTCAGTTTTCCTTTCGGGGCAGGGCGGGAGGCAGGGAGGTTTGGGGTCTTGCATTTGCTGAAAAGGCTGATTTCAGGGCAATGTGCAAATGCAAGACCTGGCCCCGAGTCTCCCATTCGTAGACTAAAAGAAATACTTGATCCCTAATGATGCGATGAAAGAGTCCAAACGGACGTCTTCTGTTCCTGTGCCGAGCACTGGACCATTGTAATCGACATCTGCCGTTGACCATAAATATTTTAGATCGACATTGAGTGAAAAGTCTTTCTTCTGAGTAAAAAACAGTTCCGCCCCTGCGTTCAGATGCAAGCCGAAACTATTCTTAATGTCGAGGTTTTCAGAACCCCACAACGCTCTGTTCTGGCTGAAATCATTAACATAATATCCTATTCCGGCACCTATATAGGGTACAATCGGTGTTTGATTCGGGATGTGAAAGCGGGCTGTAAGCATAATGGGTGTCATGGATAATTCACCGGCATCGAATCCCAGGCCCGATGCATTCAGGTCGACATCTGCGTTGTTGATGTGATCCACGCTCAGCTCGAG
>CAYZKT010000005.1:0-38748 GCA_964478885.1 uncultured Syntrophaceae bacterium
GGAGGCCCCTTCCGCCAGCGACTGGCTCGCCGAGGACACCTGGCCCGATGCCGAGACGACCTGCTCGGCGGCTTCGGTCAGGCCGGCCATCGCGCGGTTGACGGGCCGGGTGATCGAGCGCGCAACGAGGATGCCGGCAAACACCATCAAACCTCCGACGACGGCGAGGATCGCCAGGATCGACAGTTCCGTGTTCTTCACCGTGGAGGCCACGATCGACCGGTCCTTGCCGATGAAGAGCATCCCGATGACCTTTCCCGAGGCGTCCTTCAGGGGCCAGTAGGCCGTGTTGTATTCCTTTCCGAGGATCGTGTTGACGTCCAGGTAGCGCTGGCCCCTGGCGAGGACCGCATCGAGAACCTTCGGGTTGTCCATCTTCGTGCCGATGACCCGCTGGCCGTCCTTCATGATCGTCGTCGTCGCTCGCGAGTCGCCCTGGAAGAGGGTGCACTCCACATCGAACATCTTCTTGATGTCTTCGACGAAAGCATGGCTTGCCGGGGTGAGGTCGATGCCCGTCGTGACGGAGCCCACGACCTTGCCGCCCTGCTTCACCGGGGCGCCCGCCCGCAGGGAGAACTTCACCACGGTGCCTTCCTCGATCCCGGTGGTGGCCTCGCCGGCGAGCGCCTTCTTCACGTTGGGCTGGTTCAGGACGCTGTCGCCCGCCTTGTCGGAGTGGCCGCGGCCCACCACATTTCCGTCCTTGTCGGCGATCGTGATGAAGCCGGCCTTCGAGTCGCGCATGACCTCCTTGCCCAGATTCTGGACGAAGGCCGTGTCGCCCTTCGCGACCGCCTCGGCCAGGTCTTTCCGGGCCGCCGTCAGTTGCGCCACGGCGGCCATTTTCGCCGTCACGTCGTCGACGCGGAGCTGCACGGCGTCGGCAAGCTTTCCCACATCCTGCTGCGTCTGGTCGCTGAAGCCCCGGTTGACGAAGTAGTAGGAACTGGCGAATACGCACATGCCGACGGTGAATACCGCGGCGACCACGAGACCGATAATCTTGGTGGATAGAGAGACGTTTTTCATCTTGATTCCTCTGCCAGGCCGGAAATCTCCTCAGGCCATGTGCCGGACGGCAACGATGTCCTCGCTGCTGAGCACCTTGTCGATGTCGAGCAGGATCTTGATCCCGCCGGCCGCCTTGGCCATGCCGAGAATGAAATCCGTGTTGAGCCGCACCCCGAAGGCGGGCGTGTTCTCGATGTCGGCCCCCCGGATGTTGAGCACCTCCGAGACGGCGTCGACGACGATTCCCATCATGACGGAGCCGCCCGACCCCGCCACCTCCACAACGATGATGCAGGTTCGCTCCGTGTAGGCCGCGGCCTCCAGGGCAAACCGCAGACGCAGGTCCACCACGGGGATGACCTTTCCCCGCAGGTTGATGACCCCCTTGACGAACTCCGGGGTCTGGGGGACGTGCGTCACGGGCATCATCCCGATGATCTCCTTGACCTTCAGGATCCCGATCCCGTATTCCTCGCCTGCCAGCGAGAAGGTCAGGTATTTCCCTTCCCTTGCCGGGATCCCGGCAAGGGGATTTTCCTGTCTTTCGATCATCTCCGTCTGCATGTCTTGCTGCCTCCCTGTGTGTCGTGGATCATCGACCCGATCGAGAACCGCTCCAGCCAAACCCCTGCCTGCCCGCGCGGGGCCCGCCCCGTTTTTCTCCGCCGCGCGCTAGGAGCGCGCCTGGGCACCGTTGGCCCTGTCCGCGGGGATGTCGAGGGCCTTGACGATGGTCTCGTAGAGTTTCCTCAAATCTACGGGCTTTGTCATGTAGTCGAGGAACTTGCCGCGCTCGTCCTCCGTGAGGTACTCCGGGTACCCCGTCATGATGATGATCTTGATGTCGCGGTGCATCTTGCGGATCTTCTCTGCAAGCTCCAGACCGTTCAGATTGGGCATGACGATGTCGAGCAGGATGAGGTCCGGCTTCTCCTCGCCGATCTGCAGCACCGCCTCGAGCCCGTTGGCGTAGGTCTTCAGGTTGCAGTGCCGGTTGAGGCCAAGGCCCTCGAAGGCGTTCTGGATGAAGGTGAGGATGTTCTCGTCGTCGTCGATGGCCATGACGAGTTTCTTGTAGGCGGGTCCCCGCGGCGCGGTCTTTCCGGCCTCTGCCGCCCCGGCCTCGCCCCCCTGCAGTTTATCCAGGGGAAGGTCGCCGAAGCCGAACTCCCGCTTGAGCCGTTCCACCTCCGCCAGCGGGATCTTGAGATGCTTGCCCACCTTGTAACCCTTCACCATCCCCTCCTTGACCCAGCGGTAGATGGTCACCCGGTTCACGTTGAAGAGATCCGCCACTTCGGACGTGGAAAAAAACATCTTTGCCATGAAGCACCTCTCGGTTCGGGCTTGGTCTGCATTGTTACACTACAGCAACATATAAATCCTGTGCAACTACTGCACCTGTTTTATCGTCAGAAAGCAAAGAAACTTTAGGGCGAACCAGAGGGTATCGGGTGACGGGTATCGGGTTTAGGGGCAAGAAACAGACAGGGTAAGGGGTGCGGGGGCCAGGGTCCAGGGGGTAAAAACAGAAAGGGTTCAGGGTTCAGGGGAAAATAAAGTAAAGAGGATTACATCAATAGAAAGGACACCCTGGGCCGAAAGGGATATGGCGGAGAGAGCAATATTTCTCTATCCTATTGATTTTCAAATGAATAATTAGAAGCCTGTGAGGGATGGAGTGGAAATGAAATATCAGAAGGGGGGAATACCCTGAACCCTGTACCCTACCCTTACGATGCCGCCCGCTCACCGCATTCGGTTTTTTCCCGGTTACTGTGGCAGTCCAGCCAGTGGATCTGGCCCGGTCCCTTCTGCCTCGCCAGGTGCATGGCCCCATCGGCCGTCCACACGATCTCCCAGGGGTCCCTGGACGTGGCGATGTGCTCTTTCCGGAGGGTGCTCACCCCGATCGAAACCGAAAGCGCAAGCTGCGGGTCCACGCCGGTGAACGCGTGGGCCTGGATGCGCCCCCGGATCCGCTCGGCAGCCGACCTGGCCGCCCTCTGCCCCGATGCGCTGAGAAGCATGACGAACTCGTCGCCGCCGAACCGGATCAGCACGTCCTCCCTGCGGCAGTGAGCCCGGAGCAGCACGGCCGTGTCGCGCAGGACCTTGTCGCCGATGAAGTGGCCGCAGCGGTCATTGACGGCCTTGAAGTCGTCGATGTCGATGAAGAGGCAGGACAGGGCCCCCTCCCCCCGCCTGGCCCGGGAGAATTCCTCCACGAGGCGCGGCTGCAGGTACCAGCGGTTGTAGAGGCCCGTCGTGGGGTCGATGAAGCTGATCTTTTCCAGTTCCTCCACCCGGGAGCGGAACTTCAGGTTCTCGACCAGCAATTCCTTGTTCTTCCGGGTCAGGGTCTTGTTGTTTTCCACGAGCCATTCGAACAGAAAGTTCTTCTCGTCGAAATCGAGCTTTTTCCTGCCGCCTTCGCCCTCGATCATGATCGCTCCTGTACCTCCCGGGTTCAAGTCCGGGTCCGTTTCTGCCGATTAAAGGTTAGCACATTCTGTGCCATGGAGAGGCGCCCGGGCCGGCCTCACGGCAGGCCGGGGCAGAGGTGACGAGTCAACAGGGAATGGACGGCCCCAAGCACCCGGACCAGGCGGTCATGGACGAGGCAATCGTCAGAGAGCGCGCCGCGGAAATCTCCAGGACCCTGGGGAACTGCAAGAAGTTCATCCACCAGGGCAATGTGTACGCCTGCCTCAACGGCTTCAAGGACGTCCTGGAAAAGATGCTCGTCACGCGGATGCTCCCCCAGGACGAGAAGGACCTGCAGGAGGGCATCAACGAGTTCCAGCGGCAGCTCATGACAAGCGCCGCGTTCCGCAACGCCTTCGGTCCCGTCACGTTCCAGGACAGCGACAATGAGACGACGCTTTCCTTCATCCGGCAACTGGTCAGCGTCTCGGAGGAGGAGCTCGCCAAGGGCCTCGAAGGCAGGGAAGAGACCCGGGAAAACCGGGCCCTCACGATCATGCGGCTCATCGACAGGGGGGAGCACGAAAAGGCCCGTGCCCTGATCGGGAACAACGAGGACCTCCTCTCCTTCATCCTCCAGACCTACAACGCCCGCGGCATCCAGGCTCGCAAGGAAGGCGCCTACGAGAAGGCCGTCGCGGAGTTCAAAAAAGCCCTCTCCGTCGACCCCGACGACGAGGGCATCCTCTACAACCTCGCCCGGGCCTACGCGGCAAAGAAAGAGAAGAAGCCGGCCGTCGAGTCCATCCAGCATGCTTTGAAAATAAACCCCGCCTTCACCGAGGCCCGGACCCTGCTGAACCGCCTGCAGCAGGCCGCGGGCTGAGGATGAATACCCGATTCACGGATCATTTTGCCTTCTTCAGCCGCTCGAATGCGGATTGTCGGAGCGCCGCCTCTTCAACAGTTGCCGGGGCATCTCCCTGCAGCCCGTGATGCGAATTTGCCTGAGCGACGGGCCCACTATCCTGCCGTAACGATTTGATTCGTTTTCCCTTCCGTTTCTTCGACTCATCCGAAAGCACGGCGAGATCGCCTTGCCTATTGGCATGCGATGTGCATTTTTCTGTTCCGCTTCGGCAGCCGGGTCCTTTGATGCCGGCCGTACTGAAGCATCGGCTACCCACGACAGACTCCCTCTTGATGAGGGGTTTGTGTACCCTGTCGAAACGGCCTAGGATTCTCGTGATGACAATGCGATAGAGGGATTTCACAAAAAGACGGAAATGCTCCCGGAAGGCGGGGCCGGCCGCATGGTACCGCGGCGAAATCGAGTGCCGTCGTGTTCGCTCCGCCTACTCCCATCCGGGAATCGTTTTTCAGGTTACCGGATAATCATTCGCGACGAAAGGAAATGCATCGGATGCGAGTTTTGCTGATCAACCCGCCACTGAACACATCCCTGCCGGCGGCGGGCGTTTACCCCATGGGTCTGGCGTACATTGCAGCCGTTCTGAGGCAGAACCATTGCGACGTCGACATTCTGGATATTCGCCTCAACGACTACGACAGGTCTTTTGTTTCAAACTGGTTCCTTCGCAACAGGGGAAGATACGACCTTTACGGCATCGGGGGCATGGTAACCGCCTACAGCTGGATCCAGTGGCTTTCACGGGAAATAAGAAAAGCAAGTCCTTCGTCGATGATCGTCGCGGGCGGGTCGATTTGTACCGCCGGTGAATTGCTCCTGCAGAAATCGGAGGTGGATATAGTCTGTATTGGTGACGGAGAAAAAACCGCTCAGTCGATCGTCGATGCGTTACATCGCCGCGAGGACCTCGCATCGATTCCCAATGCCCTGGTGAAAAGGAACGGGAGCATTCTGCATACCAGACGGGAAGAACCCATGGCCCTCGATGCAGTCCCCCGTCCCGCTTGGGAACTTCTCGACATGGAAAAGTATACAGCCACGTCGTATCTGGTTCCTGTTACCGCCCGGAGCATCACGATGATCACGGGACGCGGCTGTCCGTACAACTGCTCGTTCTGCTACCGCAATTTCGGAAGACGGCTCAGACATCGAAGCGTGGATAACGTGATCCAGGAAATGCGGGAGGTCGTCGACCGGTACGGGATCGGCCATATAGACTTTCTCGACGAGATATTCAATGCCGATCGAGACTACGTGAACGACCTGTGTAGGAGGATCATCGAGGAGCGATTCCGGCTTACGTGGCGATGCACCGGTCGAGCCAATCTCGTCGACAGAGAACTCCTGCAACTCATGTACGAAGCGGGCTGCCGATGGATCGGATACGGCATTGAGTCCGGCAGCCAGAAAATGCTCGATGACATGGGCAAGAGGCAGCGTGTCGAGGATGTGGAGCGGTCGATCCGATTGGCCCGTGACGCCGGCATGATCGTGACGGGCACGTTCATCCTCGGACTACCGGGTGAAACGGAACATACGATACAGGAAACGGAACAATTCTTTGTCCGGAACCGTATATTCAATGTTCCGTTCTTTCCTGTCCCTTATCCCGGAACGCGTCTCTTCGACGACTGCAGGGAGAAAAACCTGCTTTCGTTCGACGAATCCTTCGTTGATTCCCTTGAAAAGGATGCAACCGAATTGATCGTCAATCTGACTGAAATGCCGGATGCCCGGCTTCTTCAACGAAGAGAGGAACTCGACCGGACATATTCCTATCTGATTCCATCCATGCGATTGCAGGGCGGCCTGTATACCGTGAACGTCGATGCGCGCGTTGATGACGCAATCGAGAAGGACCTGGACGTCATCGTGGATCGGCTTAAATCGCATCGAACCATCAAATCCATCGTATTGGGCGGGGGCTTCGGCCGCGGCGAAGGAAGCGTCCTTGTCGACGAGAACGGCGTGCGCCCCGTGAATGACTACGATATCTTTGTCGTGGTATCCGACGAGGATTCAACGGATTATCGTCCGATCGGCGCAGAGCTTGCACGGGAATTGAATGTTCGCTGGGTCGATATCATACCGGTCAAGTCCTCTTCCATCGCCACGCTGCCTCCCTCGCAGTTCCACTATGATCTCAAGTATGGATCCCGGCACCTGTGGGGCGAATACATGTTGGACCGCATTCCCACCTATCCTGATGGGCGTGTCGACGGCGAATCGATCAACACCCTTCTTTTGAATCGTCTCATCTGCGCGTTGGAAGCGTACTCGGAGGAATTCGAGCGAAGAACGTTGACCCCGCAGGAGGCGTTTTTTCTCATCAATCAAACCGGCAAGGTCGTTTCTGCCTGTATCGAATGCCTCTTGATGAAAGACGGCCGGTATCATCCCAGCTACCGGACGCGGCGCGAGAGGTTCGAGCGTATTTTCTCTTCCGAATTCTCCCTCATACAACTCAACGAAACGGCGACTCAATTCAAGCTTCGGCCTTCCCCTTCCCTCGTGACTCACCCTGTCGCGTACTGGGAAAAGGCCATACGGGAGTACGTCCGGCTACTCGCTTCGTTTTTTGTCGCCGATGCCGGCCCGTCCGTCATGGCCCTGATCAAGGCCGTCCTGAACAAACGGACCTCGGCGAATCCGATCGAACGGGCGGAGTTGCTGCTGCTTCTGTGCAGGGTGTGCCCGGAGGCGGAGCGTCCTCCCCTCCTTGCGGCCGTCCGGAGCGAATTGGAGCATATTACCGGCAATCCCGTATGGAAATCCGACTGGGAAAAGCTTCGGACGGAAACGGTTGAGCTCTGGCGCCGGGCGTCCCATGGAAAGAGCGAGCGGAAGCGGCAAGGAAAGGAGGTCGTCCTGATGATTTTGATCGACGGCCTCAGGCATGATTACATTAACCCTCAAGATGCGCCGTTTCTCCACTCACTCGGGGAAAAGAACATCGAAGGCCGTGTTCGTGAGACCTTCGCGTTCGAGTTGCGCCCGGCCTTCTTCGCCGGTTTGCATCCGGACGAATGCGACGTTGCCAATATGTATTGTTACAGCCCCGCATCGTCCCCGTTTGCGGAGCTTGATCTTTCCAGCGGCCAGCGCGACGTCATCGACCGCCAGCTGCGGGACTTCGCATCCCGGAAGGGATACACGCTGGTAAAGCACGTGGGAAGCTCTGCCGAAATACCCATCCGGCTGCTCAAGTACTTTGATTTCTCCGAAAAATACAATACCTCCGACCCCTCATCCATTCCCGGCCGCAAGACCATTTTTGATTTGCTTCGCGAAAGGAACAAGCGATTTCTCTGGATCGGGTACCCTGATGGCCCGGGTACCACCAGGGACGTCAAAGACCTGCTGATGTCCCGACTGACAGAAGAGGTCGATTTCATCTACCTGCATTTTTCAGAGCTGGATTGGGTGGGCCATGAATTCGGGCCGCATACGGAAAGGCAAAGAGCCGTTCTCAGCGAGATTGACAACGCCGTTCGGGAGGTCTTCGGCCGTCTGAACCGGACCTTCAGCGGTGTGCGCTTCATCGTGTTCGGCGACCACGGGCAAGTCGCCATCGAGAAACAGATCGATCTTCAATCCCGACTCGACCGATCGGGGCTGATCCTGGAAAAGGACTTCCTGTACTTTCTCGATTCGACTCAGGCGCGGTTCTGGTTCTTCAACGATCGGGCCCGAGAGGTGATCACAGAGATCCTTCGCGGGATACCGGAAGGGAAGATTCTATCCCGTGGCGACATGAAATCGCTTCATTTCGACTTCGGGCACAACCGATTCGGAGATTTGATTTTCGTCGTTCAGGAAGGCGTGGGGCTCTTCCCGAACTTTTTTCAGAGCGCGAACCCCTGCAAGGGTCTTCACGGATTCCTGCCCGAAGTAGAGTCCAATTGGGCGGCATTGATCGTAGGCGGCTGTGGGATTCGGCTTCGTGTCGAGCGCGTTGTCGAGATGGTGGATCTGTTCCCGACGTTGCTGCAGTTTCTCGGCCTTGGGCGAAGTCCGCATCCGACAGCCGGCATATCGCTGCTCGAGCGACACAGGCTGGAAATCCAATGTACCCGGCACAGAGCATCGCTTGTCATGCCCACCTACAACCGGCTGGAAATTCTCAAGAGGAGCCTTCGGGCGATAGAGGACCAGAAATTATCGAGAGGTGAGTACGAACTGATCGTCATCGACGACGGTTCCACTGACGGAACTCTCGAGTACCTGGAGCAGTACGGGAAACAGACACCGCTGCACCTGACCGTCATGACGCAAGATCACGCCGGACCCGCAGCCGCCCGGAACAAGGGCATCCAGGCCGCATCGGGGGAAATTGTGATTTTCGTCGGGGATGACATGATTCCGTCCGAGAACTTCATCAGCACTCATCTGTCTTTCCATGATGAAAATCCCCAGTTGGCCGCCGCCTGTCTGGGTTTCATCGATTGGTCCAAGGATATCGAGATCAATCCACTGATGGAGCATGTCACGTCGATGGAAGGGGGACAGCAGTTCAATTACGGGACTCTCGACGGGCCGATGCCCGATGGAATCTGCGGGGATGCATTTTGGTTCTTCTGGAGCAGCAATCTCTCCGTCAAGAGAGCGTTCCTGCTGAACCATGGCCTCTTCAACGAAGAGATCTTCAAGCATGCCATGTGGGAGGATATCGAGCTCGGGTATCGCCTGCAAAAGGCGGGTCTGAAGCTCTATTACAGAAAGGCGTGTACGGTCTACCACGAGCATCAACTCTCCCTGAAAAGTTTCGCGGAACGACAGAGGAAGGTCGGCTGGTATGCTCATGACGCCGAGCAACTGGGCATCCCGGTCGAGACGTTCAAAAAAGGAGAGAACCAGATCTATTCGGCGGGCATTCTCGACGCACTCGTGTCTTCTCTGTCTAGCATTCCGAAAGGACGATTCTCCCGTTCCGCGACGGCGAGGATGTTCAACTATTGCCTGGAGTATGCAGCCCGCCTTGGCTATCGCGAACGGATGTACGCCCCGGACACGGATGCCGACGTGGTCGCGTCCCTTCTCTTTAACGCATTAGAAGAGAACGGCTCCGATCGAACGGGGTGCGAAGACGCCCGATCCTTCAACGTGTCATCGCACGCGGAGACGGTCTCGACGGCGGCCCGTCCACATGTCTCCGAAACGGCGACGGGCGAGCGGGAACGGCAAGCCGCCGAAGCCCACGAGGGGATCATCAAGCTGCTCGTCGCGGCAGGAAAGCGAGCGGAAGCCGTTTTCGCGCTGGAGCGGCTGGGCGATTCCTTCCCGGACTATGCTCCTGCGTACAACGACCTCGGAGTCCTCTACGGCGAGTCGGGAGACCTCCCCAGGGCCCTGTCCTCCTATGAAAAGGCCGTATCCCTCGATCCCGGCAATCCCGTGTTCCGGAAGAACCTGGGCGATTTCTTCTACGTGATCATGAAGCGGCGTGAAGATGCCGTCCTTCAGTACGAAAAGGCCCTGCAGATCAATCCGCAGGACGCCGAAACATTGATCATCCTGGGAAACCTCCGAGTGGAATCCTGCGATTTCCGCAAGGCAAAGGAAAGTTATCTGCGGATTCTGGAAATAGACCCCTCGAACGATCTTGCTGCGAAGATGTTCGATGCACTGGATGAGCGGGGTCCGGAACTCCAGAAAGGAGACGCCGAGAGTCTCTTCCGGGAAGCCCGGGTCCACGCCAGGCGAGGTCTCACGGACAGGGCCATCGGAGCACTCGAGAAATTGCTTGCGGTTTGCCCCGATCATGCCCTGGCCCACAATGACCTAGGGCACCTCAACCATGGAAAGGGATACGCTGCAAAAGCCCTCGATCACTATGAAAAAGCCGTTGCCCTGGACCCGTACAACATCACGGCTCTCAAGAACCTCGCTGATTTCTACTTCGTCGAATCCGAAAAAATCGAAGACGCCCTCTCACTCTACAACCGGGTTCTTCTGGAACAACCCCGGGATGTAGAGGCGTTGAAAGCCATCGGCAAGATCTGCATCCGGCTGGAACGGCTTGAGGACGCCTGCACATTCTTTCAGACAGTTATGACGATCGACCCCGCGGATATCGATACCCTTGTCTCCTATGGGCATGTTCTGGCCGCCATCGGCCGCTTCGAGGTCGCCGAGACACTGTATCGCAGGGTCGCGGTTCTCGACCCGTCTAACGCCGACGCTCGGATGGGTATTGAGTACATCTCCACGGCGCAGGGTCTGTCTCGAAACAAGATACCGGAGGGTCCGCCAATCAGCGCGGCCTCTGCCGCGACCGGGACACAAGAGGTTTCCGAAACGCAAGAGGTGGGTATTGACTGGACTGAAGCCTTCGACTACCGAAAGCTCACGAGAGAAGAGCTGGAAGAGTATTCAAACATCGAAGTGACGGAGGATTTGCGCGAAGGCGGCATCCATGCGCAGAAGGCATGGGGATACTGGTTCCGTTATCTGTCCGAACGAGTCTGGAAGACATCGCTGAGCAAAGAAATTGTCTCGTTTTGCAACGAGGTGGATCATCCCAGGATTCTCAGCCTGGGATGCGGCTACGGGGGCCTCGAGTTGAAGATCGCGGAGTCACTCACCAAGGCCCATGAAATAACGGCGGTCGACATCAATGAAGGTATTCTCGCCAAAGCCAGGAAAGAAGCCCGCGTCCATGACCTCAACATCAGGTTCCTGCAGCTGGACCTCAATTTCCTGGAAATTCAGGAAAACGCCTTTGACGTGATCTTCGCGCATGCCTCCCTGCATCACCTGCTGAATCTCGAACACGTCTTTCATCAAATCCACAAGGGGCTGAAAGACAGGGGCAGGCTCGTCGTTCAGGATATCATCGGCAAGACACAGGTGCTTTTCTGGAAAGACAATGTCGAGTATGCGAAGGATGTCGTCAGGTCAATGCCCGCGAGGTATACATCGGGCATCTCGAACCAGCACGGAATCATCCCAGCCTATACAGAACCCTCCGTTCAAAAGGGCATGGAGGGAATCCGACAGGAGGAGATTCCTTCACTGCTGGGGAAATACTTCTTCCCGATCAAAATGTTCGAGTACGGATCGTTTATGAGAATGATCTGTACCCACCCGGAACTCGGTCCGAGGTTCGATCCGGACCGAAAAGAGGACCGTAAATACCTGGAAAGGCTTTTCCGGCTGGATCTCAGGCAAATTGAGAAGAAAATACTCCGCCCCACGGAGATGCTCGCCATATACGAAAAGCGCGTGGGGCTCGATACCCGACGGATCGATGCGGACGGGCGTGTCCATCTGGGCAACTATCTGTTGCAGCATGGGGAATGCGACCGAGCAGTCAGGCACTTTAAAAGCGCGCTGCTGCTCGATCCCGAGAACCACGCGGCGCAACGCTCCCTCGCTGCCGCGACCGACGCCTCTGGTCCGTCTGAACGATCTGCCGAGGCCGTCTCAGCAATAACTCCCGATGACCGCATGGTGGTAATCGCCGCGTCAAAATGCAACGATGCCGACAGGAACGAGACGGCCGAGGCCTTCGAAAAGATCCGCGTGCAATTAGCAACAAAGGGGGCCCTTTCAACGGTGTTTTTTGCGCTCTGCGATTTCTTGGAACGCTATCCCGATTATGCAGCCGCCCATAACGATCTGGGTGCCCTCTACCATGAGCGAGGAGACAAGGAAAAGGCTTTGTTTCATTATCAAAGAGCGCAGGAACTCGAGCCCGAGAACATCGCATATTTGAAAACCTTGGCTGATTTTCATTACGTGGAGACCCTTCAAATCGACGAAGCGGTCTCCCTCTACCAGAAATCAATCGCCCTTCATTCACGGAATGTGGAGACATATCTCATCCTGGGCAATATCGACGTGGAACGGAATAAGTTCGACACGGCCCTCGCCTATTTCATCGAAGCGCTAAAAATAGACCCCACAAATGAGCATGCCTCACAAATGGTTGGGGCGTTAAAAGCAAAAATCCAGCATCAAATCGTATCCGAGCGAGATTCTCACAATTCCATACATAGGAACAAACTACAGTGGTCTACCTATGCATGGCCGGAGGGAGGCGACGAGTGGTCCGCCTCCTGGGGAGGAACCGAAGCCCTCTGGCACAAAACGATCCTGCCCCGCATAGGCGCACTTCTGCCCGCGGAGCACATCCTGGAAATAGCTCCCGGCTACGGTCGCTGCACGCAGTATCTCGCGACGCAGTGCCGAAATATGACCCTGGTCGATTTGACGGAAAAATGCATCGAGTCCTGCAAGCAGAGATTCCGTGATCTGCCGAACATCCGATATGTCGTGAACGATGGGAAATCTCTGGAGGCGGTCGATAACGAATCCGTTGATTTTGTTTTCAGCTGGGACTCCCTCGTTCATGTCGAAAAGGACGTCATGGAGGCCTACCTGCATCAGTTGGCTTCCAAACTCAAAACGGGGGGTATGGGGTTTCTCCATCACTCCAACATCGGGGCTTTCCGGGATGCCGCCACGTGTGGTCTCACCGTTGAGAACCGCCACTGGCGCGGCGAGAGCATGTCCGCCGAACTGTTTCGTGCGTATTGCCGCGCCGCAGGGCTTCGGTGCCTCTCGCAGGAGATCCTTGCATGGGGGGGTGAGGTTCTCAACGATTGTTTTTCGGTCATCACGAAGGGGTCCTCGCAGCCGGATCAGCCTCCTCGGGTCGTAGAGAACCCGCATTTCATGCAGGAGGCTTCCGGCAGAGGAAGCCCGCCGGACTTTTATCGGGCACTCGGCATCCGTAAAGGCTCGTTCGCCGCCGCGGCGCCCGAGGAGAGCTATCGGAAGGCCCGGGGGTTCATCGAGGAGTCCAAGTTCACCGAAGCTGCCAGGGCCCTGGGGGATTACCTTCTGGCCCGTCCCGGCGATGCCCTGGCTCACAACGACCTAGGTTGCCTCTATTACCGTCTGGGTGAGAGGGACAAGGCCCTGGAGCACTACGAGAAGGCCGTGGAACTCGAACCGGGAAACGCAACCTATATGAAGAACCTGGCGGACGTCTACCATGTCGAACAGGGGCGGACGGACGATGCGCTCCGGCTCTACCATCGCATCCTTGCCGACGATCCGGGTGATGTGGAAACCCTTCTGGCGCTGGGTCATATCTGCATCGCCGTCGCCCGGCTGGACGATGCGCGCACGTTCTTCGAAAGGGCCCTCGCTTCCGATCCGCACAACGAGACGGCCCGGACGATTCTCGCGCGGCTCCGGAGCCGACCCGACCGTGTGCCGGCCGAAGACGTCTGCGTAGGGAAGACATCCGTTTCGATTATCATCCCGGCCGGCGACGACCCGAAGATCCTGTCCCGCTGCATCGGCACGGTTCTGCAGAACACGGTAGGGGCCGACTACGAAATCGTAATGACATCCGGGATCGCCCCTGCCTGCGGGGAGGAATCATTCGTTCCCGCAGAGGGAAAGAGCATCCGGCTGACTGCATTGCCCGTAAACGGCAATCCCGTTGCGTCGCTCAACGCCGCGGCCCGGAAGGCGACAGGCCGGTATCTCGTCTGCATGGATTCCCGCATCGTGCTGACGCGGGGATGGCTCGACCCCCTGCTGAAGACCGCCGTCTCGAATTCGATGGCCGGAGCGGTCTCGCCCAGGGTCGGCATGACCCCCGATACGCTGGTCGAGGCGGGGTTCACCGTTCTCACCGGCGACACGGCGAAGGGCAACGGCGAAGGCGAGAGGATCGACACGCCACGTTACAACTTCGCCTGCGAAACCCCCTCCGGTTCACGCTACCTGACGCTGATGCCGAGGGCGGCTTGGGAACAATGCGGCGGCTTCGACGAAGAATTGACGGATTTCGGCATGGCCCTCATGGACCTTTCGCTTTCCATCCGGGCAGCGGGCAAATCCCTGATCTATCAGCCGCTCTCGGCTGTCGGCCTCATGGAGTCGCCGTGCGGGGACGAACCCGGCAGGAACACTCCTCCAAAGGACCCCGGATGGGTACATCGGATGAGGCCCTCGCTCCTCGAACAGGCCGGCGCGGGGGAAGCAGGACGGGGAAGAAAATCCGTCCTCGTCCTCGGTGTGTACCTCGCAGACCGTCTCAACACGGCGGAAGACATTGCCTCCATCCTTTCCGCGTCGAATACGTGCAGGGTAACCCAACGCTGGGTTGCTCTCGGCGACGCGCCGCCGGCCGCGGCGCTCAAGGCGGTAACGGCCAGGACGATCCGTGAGAGGACACCGAAGTTCCGGATCGTCAACGACCTGCTCGCCGGGGAGGACCTCTCCCGTTACGATTATGTGCTCCTGACGGATGACGACATCGTCATGCCCGAAGGATTCCTCGACGCATTCATCGGGCTTCAGGAGAAACTCGGGTTTGCCGTTGCACAGCCCGCGCGCACGTCCAACTCCTACATCGACCACCCCATCGTGGAGCAGGCCAACGGTCTGCTCGCCCGCGAGACACGCTTTGTGGAGATCGGGCCCGTCGTGAGTTTCCATCGGTCGGCGTACGATCTCGTTTTCCCATTCGACCTGACCTCACCCATGGGATGGGGCTACGAGAACGTCTGGTCGTTCCGGCTGGTGAACCGGGGGTTGAAGATGGGGATCATCGATGTCACGCCTGTCGACCACAGTATTCGCAAGCCCGTGGCAAATTACGACTGGAGCACGGCGGACCGACAGAGAGCGGACTTCCTGGACCGCAACGAGCACCTCCCCCTTGAGACCTGCTTCACGACGCTGCAGGCGATCCGCCTCGAAGGAGACTCGAAATGAGCAAAAAAGACGGGCTTCCCCTCATCAGCGTGATCATCCCGACCTATAACAGGGCCGAGTTGCTCCGCCTGTCGCTCGAGAGTCTGGAACGGCAGAGCCTCCCGAAGCGGGAGTTCGAGGTCATCGTCGTCGACGACGGGTCGTCGGACCACACGCGGCAGGTATGCCGGGAGATGGAGAAAACCCTGGCACTGCGATACGTATCCCAGTCCAACTCGGGGATCTCCACGGCGAAAAACCTCGGGATCTTCACGGCGCAGTCCCCTATTCTCTTCTTCTTCGACGACGACGACGTGGCCGACCGCAACCTGCTGAAGGAACACCTGCGATCGCACCGGGAGCATCCCGGGGAGAACGTCGCCGTGCTGGGCTACACGACCTGGGACGCCACGCTCGAGGTCACGCCGGTGATGCACTACGTCATGGACGTGGGCCAGTTCCTGTTCGCCTTCAAGCAGCTCCGCGACGGCCAGGAACTCGACTTCACCTACTTCTGGGGCGGCCGGTCGTCCTGCAAGAGATCGCTTCTCGTCAAACACGGTGTGTTCCGGCAGCAGTTCCGCTTCGGATCGGAAGACATCGAACTGGGCTGGCGTCTCTCGAAGTTCGGGTTCAAGGTGATCTTCAACCGCAAGGCCGTCAGTTACATGGTCCGCCCCATCACCTACGACGAGTTCTGCCGGCGCTGCGAAAAGCAGGGACGGTCCCAGTACTGGTTCCACAAGGCCCACCCCGACCCGGTGATCCGGGACTACTGCATGATTTCCAAAGCCGAGGAGAAGTGGCGTTTCATCGCAAACAGGCTCGAAGACAAGGTCGCTCGCGTCCGGGAAATCGAGGCGATGATCGATGCCCGCAGGGGCACGACCCCTCCCCGGGCTCTGCGCGACGAGTTGACCAACCTTTACTGGTGGACCTTCACCGGATTCAAGATCAGGGGCATCGCCGAGGAAATGCGTGGCGACGTGACGCAGGCGGGGCCGACAGCGCGGACGATCGTTGAACCCGATCCCGTCCCGGCCGATCTCCGCCGCGTTCGGGACAAGTGGCGGAGCATCCCGGAGCTTCCGGAGAAGGAAAACATCCTCGTATTCGACCCCCTTCTGCCCATGTTCGACCGAGCGTCCGGGTCTCTGAGGCTTTTCCACATCCTAAAGGCTCTCGTAAAACTCGGTTATCACGTGATCTTCATTTCGAGGAGCGCCGAGCACGCGGAGCGTTACATGCCGATCCTCCGGGAACTCGGAATCGAAACCTATGCCGGCGACCCCATGGCAATCGACCATGCGGGGGCCAACGTGATTGCCCCTTACGTCGATCTGGATGGAATCCTGCGTGAAAAGCCCTGCAAGGCCGCTGTGATCGGCTTCTGGCATCTCGCCGAGTACTACATGCCGCTGATCCGAAGGTATTCCCCCCGAACCCGGATCATCGTCGACAGTGTGGACATCCATTTTCTGCGCGAGCTGCGCGAGGCGGAGTTGAAGGAGGACCCGAAACTCAAGGCCGAAGCACTGGATACCAGGGAGCGGGAGGTCGCCGTCTACGGGAAGGCCGACCGGGTATGGGTCGTGACGCCCGATGACCGCTCGGTCATCGGGGATCTCATCCCCGACGTGCCCGTCGACATCATCCCGAACGTGCACGAAAAAATCGAAGTGTCAAAATCCTACCGGGAGACGGCAGATCTTCTGTTCGTCGGCAATTTCAACCACCGGCCCAACATCGACGCCGTGCATTTCTTCTGCAGCGACATCCTGCCTTTCATACACCGGGAACAGCCGGAAGCCAAAGTCTACATCGTCGGGAACAAGCCACCCGACGAAATTCGGAGATACGCCTCGGAGAGCGTCATCGTAACGGGATACGTGGAGGACCTGACCCCTTACCTGATGAACGCCCGCATCTCCATCAGCCCCCTCCGCTACGGCGCAGGCATGAAGGGAAAGGTAGGGGAAGCCCTGTCGTGGGGTTTACCGGTGGTGACGACATCCATCGGCGCCGAGGGGATGGGGCTCGTGGACGGGCATGACGCCCTCATCGCCGACGGGCCGGAGGAGTTCGCCTCGAAAGTGGTCCGTCTGTACAACGATGCCGTGTTGTGGAATCGGCTTTCGACAAACGGGAAGCGAACGGTTGAAAGTCAGTGGTCCCCGGAGGCGATCCGGAAGCGCCTGGCTTCCGTTCTCCGGGAGATCGACCGCAGGAACGACAGGGTCTCCATCGTCATCCTGACGTTCAACGAACTTGAGTACACAATGCGTTGCGTCGAGAGCATCCGGCGGCACACGCCCGAGGCCCACGAGATTGTCTTCGTCGACAACGGATCGACCGACGGGACGGTCCGCTGGCTCAGGCAGCATGTCAAGAAACATCAACACTGCAGGCTCATCGAGAACGGCAGCAATTACGGGTTCGCCAAAGGCTGCAACCAGGGAATCGAGGCCGCCGGGGGCGAGTACGTCCTCCTTCTCAACAACGACACCGTCGTTACCGAGGGGTGGCTCTCGGGAATGATGGAATGCCTGAGAAGTGTCGACAACGCGGGCATCGTGGGGCCCATGACGAACCACATCAGCGGCATCCAGAGGGTGCACCGGGTTAATTACGATACCCTCGAGGGGCTTGACGGCTATGCCCGGGCGTTCAGGTTGCAGCACCGTCACCGGCGCGTCGAGACCCGGCGGCTGGTGGGCTTCTGCATGCTATTCCAAAAGCGCCTGATTGACGAGATCGGCCCGCTCGACGAGAGTTTCGGCACCGGAAACTTCGAAGACGACGACCTCTGCGCCAGGGCGGCCCTCGCCGGGTATCGCAACGTGATCGCAGGAGACGTTTTCATCCATCACTTCGGGAGCCGCAGTTTTATCGGAAACCGCATCGATTACGGTTCGTCGATGTCGGGAAACCGCAGGATCTACGCGGACAAATGGCGCGCCCTCGAGCAGAAGGCCGGGGAAGGCAGGAAAATCCGCTGCCTCGTTGCCCGGGAGCAGGCGCGCGAACGCTTCCTGCGCGGCGATGTCGGAGCCGCTGTCGATCTCGGCCTGACCGCAATCCGCAACTGCCCGGCAGACCCCAGGGCCTACCACGATCTGGCGGACCATCTCATCCAGGCCGGCCGCTTCCAAGAGGCACTCGATGTTCTGAGGGAGGCGCCTCCCGCTCCTGCCGTTGCCGAACGAAGCGTTCTGGAGGCGCTGGCACGCAACGGTCTCGACGAACGAATACACGCCGCCGCACTTGCCGACCGGGCCCTTGCCGCGGATTCCGCGTGCGCCCGCGCCCTGAATCTCAAGGGTGTTCTCGCCTTCCAGCGGGGCGCAAACGACGAGGCAACGTCCTTTTTCGAGAAGGCGGCCGAGGAGGACCCCGCCTGGGGCGAGCCGCTGACGAACCTGGGGGTGCTCGCATGGGCGGCAGGCCGCACGGAGGAGGCGTTCGATCTCCTGGAGAAGGGATTCATCCTATCGCCTCACCTGCCCGACCTCGCCGAGCGCTATCACTCCGCGGCGGTATCGCTCGCCCTTCAGAGCCGGGCGGAAACGGTTTTCCGTGAAGCCCGGGACCTCCACCCGGCGAGCCGCACGATCGCCTTCCTTTTGATCGATCTTCTCATCGCGCAGGAGCACTTTCACGAGGCGATGAACGAGATCGAAGCGGCCATGGCCGCCTTCGAAGCGGACGGAGGATTCATCGATGCCGCCCTCGAGGTCCGGCGGCGCATCGCCCCCCCGGAAATCGACGGCCACGCGGGGCGGCCGACCCTGTCGCTCTGCATGATCGTCAAGGACGAGCAGGCCAACCTTGTCCGGTGCCTTTCGAGCGTCAAGGCCGCGGTCGACGAAATCGTCGTCGTCGACACGGGATCCACGGACCGCACGAAGGACCTCGCGGCCGTCTTCGGGGCGAAGGTCTACGACGCCCCCTGGAACGACGATTTTGCGGAGGCGCGAAACACGGCCCTCTCCAGGGCGACGGGCGACTGGATTCTGGTGCTGGATGCCGACGAGGCCGTTTCAGCGGCGGACGGATTGACGCTGAAGGGGCTTGTCGAGGAAGCGACCCGGCGAAAGGCCCCGGCCGGCTGGCTCGTGACCACGAGGACCTACACAACCGACATGACCCTCGAAGGCTGGACCGCCAACGACGGGACCTATGGAGCCCAGGAAGCCGCCACGGGGTGGTTTCCCAGCTCGAAGGTCCGCCTCTTTCGCAACGACCCGCGGATCCGTTATGAAGGCGCTGTGCACGAAATGCTGGAGTCCTCGATGAAGCGCGCAGGGCTTGCCTGGCTGCCCTGCGGCGCAATCGTCCATCACTACGGGTACGCCCCGGACGGCGGCGGCAGACCCTCCAAGGGGGACGCCTACTACCGCCTCGGGAAGAAGAAGGTGGAACAGACGGGGGGCGACCCCCGCGCTGTCTACGAACTGGCCGTACAGGCATCGCGGTTGAAGAAGTACAGCGAAGCCGTCGATCTCTGGCAGCGTTACCTCTCCGAGGGCGTTTCCGAAGATTTGCACCTTGCATGGCTCAACCTGGGTCATGCCCTCATCGAGACCGGGCTCTACGAGGAAGCCCTTGCCGCCTGCCGGAAAGCCCTCGCGATTGCCCCTGCGACCAAGGAGGCTGCGCTGAACGCGGCCCTCTGCGAGCTTTACACCGGGCACCGCGGGGCGGCGGTCGAACGTCTGCAGGCCCTCCTTGCGGAGACGGCGGAATATCCGCCGGCAGAAGCCCTGCTCTCGTCCGCCTGCCTGCTCGAAGGAAGGCACGATCAAGCGGCCTGCCTCATCGAGGCCCTGCGCCGACGCGGGATCTCTGCGGCGCCCTTCTATCAGGTGCACGCGCAAAGGCTCCGGAAAGTCGGCAGGGCGGGAGACGCCGAGATTCTTTCTCAGGCGGCCCGGCAAATCTGGAGCGAAACGCTGGCCGAAGAAGGGATCCGCCCTTCGAGCGAAGCGATCGACGCCGCCATGCAGGCGGCCGTGCCGGACAGCAAAACCAAGGAATCCCCGTCGGTCCCCGGCGCCCCCCGAAAACCCGTTCTGTCCCTCTGCATGATCGTCAGGAACGAGGAGCCGAGGATTGCCCGGGCCCTCGAAAGCGTGAAGGCGCTTGCCGACGAGTTGATCGTTGTCGACACGGGATCCACGGACCAGACCCGGGAGATCGCGGCGGCCTTGGGGGCGAACGTGTTCGAGGCAGCCTGGACGGAGGATTTCTCCCATGCGAGAAATATCTCCCTGTCGAAAGCGACGGGCGATTGGGTTCTCATCCTCGATGCCGACGAAACCATTTCCACCCGGGACCACGGCCGTCTCCGGGAACTCATCCGGGCGAACCCGGCGGGCGCCGACGGGTACGACCTGCCGACGCGCAATTACGTTCATGAATCCAACACCTCGGGATGGACGGCCAATGACGGCTCCTACGCCGCCGAGGAGGCGGGCACGGGCTGGTACCCCAACCGCAAGGTCCGGCTCTTCCGAAACGACCCGAGGATCCGCTTTTCAGGGGCCGTGCACGAGCTGGTCGAAGGCTCGATGATCGATGAGGGCTTGAAGATCGAGGCCTGCGACGTGCCGGTCCACCACACGGGAAAGCTCGAGCGGTCGAGTGTTCTCGAGAAGGGGGAGAGCTACTACAGGATCGGGGTGAAGAAGGTCGAGGAAACGGGCGGCACTCCCCGTGCGATCCTGGAACTGGCGATCCAAGCAGGCGAGCTGGGCCGCTTCGAGGACGCGATCATGCTCTGGAAGCGGTACCTCGCCGGCAAGCCCGCGAAGGATGTGGCACGGGCCTATGTGAACCTGATCCATGCCTGTCTGCACGCCGACCGATTCGACGACGCTCTCGTGGAAGCCCGCAGGGCAGCCGCTTTGGTCAAGGGATCGAGGGAACTTATGCTCAACTGCGCCGCCGCGGAGCTCTTTGCAGGCGATATCCGCAAGGCCGTCCGGATGGCGGAGAAACTCCTCGGGAAGGACCCGGGTTATCCCCCCGCCCTTGTCCTGCTTGCGGTCTGTCACGTCCTTTCCGGCAACGAGCGAAAAGGAGAGGAACCTCTTCGGAGGCTCCGCGAGAAGGGGATCGAGGCCGACTCCCTGATCCGGCCCATCATCGGGAGACTGCGGAAGGCGGGCAAGGACGTCCAGGCGGCACAACTGACCGCTGTCATGGACAGGCAGTCGGCCCCCGGTTCCGAGGATGTCCCTCCTGGGCCGGGGACACATCGGAAGGGAATCGGCAGTTCCCTGCAGCGGTGAGAGGATCGCGAAGCGTGCGCCCGCGGTCCGGTCCCTCGCGCAACGGAGAAAAGGGGCGATGAGCGGAACGTAAATCCGTGCATCGCAGGATACGGAAGGGGCGCCCGATGTGTCGATCGGGCGCCCCTCATTTTTCCTCGTTGCGGGCTTCCGCCCTCAGTCGTCCCCGCTCCCCCCGGGCGAGCCTCGCAGGCCGGCGGCCAGGTTGAGGTTGATGTTGATGATGGCGTTGAGCTTACCCGACTGGGGATAGGCCATGAGTTCGAAGATGCGCCGGTCGATGAAACGGCTCAGGGTCAGGATTTTCTGCCGCAGGTCCACAGGCATCGGATGGTCCCTCCGGGTGATCTCCCCCTGGAAGATGCTCCAGACGAGCTGGTTGTAGCGAAGCGCTTCGTCGAGCATGCCGTTGCTCTCCCCGCGGTTCCAGTTCTCCTGGCAGTTGCGGAGCATGAGAGCCCCCTTCGTGAGGACTGCCGCTTCCACTTCGCGGTCCGTCATGACCATTTTATGGGTGTTCTGGTAGGCCTGAACCTGCGTCTGCATGTTGAATGATCCTCTCCTCTTCGTTGATGAGTTTCCGGGTCAGCTTGAGGGCCTCGTAGTAACGACCCCCCACAAGGTGTTCGTTGATGGCATCCATGAGATCGAGCAGGCTCGGCGCCGCCTTGACGATGTCGCGGACGAGGTCCCAGTAGGCGTCCTGGTGTTCCTCGAGATTGCCGCCTTCCACGTACATGAGCTGGATGAGGAAGTAGACCCGCTTGCAGGGGGTGTCGGCCTCCTCGAGGCTCATGATATTCTTCCCCCGGAGGATCGGCACATTGTTCTCGAGGATCCATTCCGCCCGGGCGTCTCCGTTCTGGATGACGGCTCCTCCCAGAATGAACCGCTCCCGCGGTTTCAGTTCGATTCTCAGGGCCATAGGATCACTTCAGCAGCGCGACCAGCTCGGAGCGAAGGGATGTGATGCTTCCCAGCGACTCGAGGGCGAGTGCCTGTTTCAGTTCGATGCTTTTGACCTGTGCTGCCGTCTCATTGATGTCGGCCGCCTCCCGGTTCTCGGCGAAAGACGCGTAGAACGCAGCGGCTTCCGCGTTGGACGACTTCGCGCGCGCGATGGCGGCCGCATCGCTGCCGAGGGCGTCCCTGCGCTGCCGCAGAACGGTCTTGGCGTTCTCGAGATTGGCCGCGATGTCGTCGAGCTTCTGCCGGCTCAGTGGCCCCCCGGCCTGCCCGTCCTCGGTCAGGTCCGCCTCGGTGATCGCGGGGATGTCGAGCCCCGTCGGCCCCGTGTGGACCTCCTGCCTGCGAATCGTCTTGACGTCGCCCCGCTCGTTGACGATGACGGGCCACGAGTCCGGCACGTCGTTGGAGGCGGGGTCGGCCATGATCGCCTGCCCCAGGTCGTCCCTCGGCGGGACCGTTAACTGGTCGATGAGCTGCCGGATCCCGTTGAAGCTGCGGAGCATCCGGATCCGTTCCTCCGAGTTGTCCCCTTCGGGGTACGGGGGGAACAGCTTGACGATCTCGATCATCTGGTCGAGGTGCTCTTCGATGGCCGCCATGGCCTGATCGGATCCCCGGATGCTGACCGCGACGGACTCGAGGCCGGCGTTGACGGCCTGGAGATGCGTGTCGATCGAACGGCCCTGCTGCGCGGACACCCATCGGACCGGGTCGTCGGCGGGGGAGTTGATCTTCTTGCCTGTTGCGATCCGCTTCGTCGCCGCATCCATCGACGACTTCGCCTGCTCGGCCCCGATCAGCGCCCGATCGATTGCGGTTCGAATTCCATCCATAGCATTCCCTCCTGCATGGCAGGCATGGGGAGGGGCACAAGGCCCCTCCTCATGCCGCGCCTATGCGAGAGTCAAGTCTTGCATGGGGGCCTGATTTGAGGGGAGATAGGCACTCCCGCTCAGGTCCCCGTTACTAAAACAACCTCAGGACCGACTGCGCCGCCTGGGCCGAGAGGCTGAGTGCCGTCGTGCCCAGGGACTGCCGGACCTGGAGCATGAGCATGTTGGCGCCCTCCTCGTTGGTGTCGGCCGCCGTGAGGGTCGTGGCACCTTCCGAGAGAACGTTGATCATCCCCTGCGTGAAGGCATTCCGCGTCGTGATGATGTTGAGGTTCGAGGAAAGGCTCTTGGCCTGCGTTCTCAGCGTGGTCAACGCAGAGTCGAGAGCGGTAACCGCCGTGTTGATGTTGGCGTCGGCCGCCCAGTTGGAAGCTGCATCGGAGATGTTCAGGCCGGCGGACGAGGTCGAGGCATCGAAGCCGGTGATCGCCAGCGTGCTCGTACCGTCTTCGTCGAACTTCACGGAGAGGGACACCGTGGTGCCGCCGAGGAGGTTCGTGCCCTTGTAGCCGGAGTCGGCCGCGAGGTAGTCGATCTGATCGAGGATCGAGTTGAACTGCGCCGCCAGGGTGGAGCGTTCTGCCGTCCCTGCCGAGAGGGCCGACTGGGCAATACCCTTGGCGCTCGCGATCAGGTCGGTGATCGAACTGATACCCTGGTTGGCGGCCTTGACCGTCTGAATGGCCTCGCCCATGCCGTCCTTGCGGACGCTCAGGTCGGAGGCGCGGTCCATGTGGGACTTGGCGACGAAGTAGTTGGTCGCGTTGTCCAGGGGGCTGTTCACGCGCTTGCCGGTGGCGAGACGTTCCTGGGTGCGGTTGAGAAGATCGACGGTGCCCTGGAGGCTGACGAGGTTGCTCCGCATTCCTGCGGTCAAAGAGATATCATTGATAGCCATGAATCAAGTCTCCTTTTCTGGGTTGTGTGGCCGGCATTCTTGCCGGCGGGTCCGAAAGAGCGTCGGGATCTCGATGGGATTGAAATCCCCGGGCGGGTCCGAGGCCGCCTGCGTGCTCCACCTCCTTTCCGGATTTCACTGCCCTTTCACCCTTACCTATCGACCCCTTCCCCGGGAAACTTGAGACCTTTTACGTCAGGTAGTCCAGGATCGACATCCTCCCGATCTGGACGGACATGGCGTAGGAGGCCTGCAGGGCGGTCTCCTTCATTTTAAACTCCACGATAAGCCGCTCGAGGTCGACGTCCTCCGCCGCTGACATGAGGCCGGCGACCTTGTCGTCGAGCACCTGGTAGTTGTCCCTGGTGATTTCGAGACTGCTGCGTCGGGCCCCGTTCTCGGCCACGTACTGCCGGATGCCGTTCTGGGCCGTTGTCAGGCGGTCGACCTGGGCGATGACGCCCTCGCGATCCCCCTGCTCCAGGGCCGTCTTCAGGGACTCCAGCGCAGCGAAGAGGTCCTCGGCGCCCCGGCCCCGGTCCGTGAAAGCCTCCTCCCCGGTTACGTTGTAGACCATGCGGCTGCCGCGGCCCGTGGCGACGGAGAGATCCTCGCCGTTGCCGCCGTAGACCCCCGCGGTGTATGCGTTCATATAGAAAAGATCGTTCTCCGCAAACCCGTCCGCGGGTCCCGAGGCCGTGAACCGGAGCACCTGCTCGTGCCCCGCCGTGCCGTCCACGGTGATCGTGCTTCCCCAGGAGGCCGTCTGCACCGCTCCCCAGGTTTTGCCGCCGTCCGTGGAAATGCGGTAATCTGCCTCCCCGACGGCGCCGCCGCCGTTGACGAATTTCACGACGTAGGAGCGGTTCCGGTCGCCGCCGTAGGTCCCGCTCGAGGCGTCAAGCGCCACGGTGCCCGCGAAGGTGTTGTTTGCCGCAGCCTGCGGGGCATCGGCGCGGGCATCCGTGGTGCTTCCGCCCGTGTAGGCGTTCACGGTGAAAAGATCGCCTGCGGTGAGGTTCGTCGTGCCGTCGTCGCCGAAGCGGACCGTCAGGCCGTCGCCGAGCGTCACGGACCCCGATGCGGGCACGGTGGCCGCTGCGCTCCAGGTGGTCCCGCCGTCGTCGGACACTTCGTAGGTGGCCGCGCCGGGCGCCCCGCCCGCGGCGATCCGCACGGTATAGGTCTTGTCCGCCGTCCCCGTGTAGGTCCCGCCCGAGAAGACGGACCCGTCGAACCCGTTTGCCGAGTGGGCCACGGGAAGGATAATCCGCCCGAAGGGGACCTGGTCCGTCCGGGATCCCGCGAAGAGATAGCGCTCGCCGAACTTCGAATTCGCCAGCGACAGGATCTCTTCCAGGAGCGACCCCACGTTCTGGGCAAGGACCTGCGCGGTCTCCGACGACTGGTTGTTGATCCCCGCCTCGCGGGCCTGGCCGATGAGGTCGCCGATGTTTTCCAGCTTGGTCTCGCTCAGTTGCAGCCACGCGTCGGCGTTGTCGATGTTGCGGCCGTACTGGGCGATGGAGTCGCGCACGCCCCGGAAATCGAGCACGCGCGTCGCCCCGACGGGGTCGTCCGAGGGCCGGTTGATCTTCTTCTGGGAGGCCATCTGTTCCATGAGCGAGCTGTAATTCCCCTGCGCCCTGCCCAGGCTGTCGATGAGCGACCCGTACCGCATGTTTTCCGTGATTCGCATCCGTGCACCTCTCTGCTGCGCCGCTGCCCCTTACGTCAGCTCCAGGAGCGACTGGAGGATTTCGTCGGCGGCCTGGGCAAGCTTGGCCGCCGCGCTGTAGCTCATCTGGTACTTGATGAGGCTCATCATTTCCTCGTCGATGGAGACGCCGGAGGTCTGCTCCCACGTGTTGCTCATCTGGGTCATGACGCTCGTCTCGTGCGCGTCCCGCCGGGCGGCCTCGGTGACGTCCTGGCCGATCTGTCCCACCAGGGAGGCGTAGAACTCCCCCAGGGTGGCCACGCCGCCCATGAGAATCCGGTCGCGGACGGCGGCGATCGAACGGGCGTTGTCGCCGTCGGCATTCACGGTCGCCGACGCGGCGATCCGGTTCGGATCGTTCAGGATGGCGGCCGCAACCTCCATATCCCGGGCCCCCGTGGCGGCGAGGGGCTCGAAGAAGGTTCCCCCCGCGTTCCCGTAAGGATCGTACCCGGAGGCGTGTTGGGCATTCACGGCGGAAATCAGCGCCCCGGCCAGATCGTCGAGATCGTCCGCGTAGCCAGGCGCGGTCGTGTCGCGCATGCCGATGAGCCCCGCCAGCTTTCCACCGCCGATCGCGCCGTTGATGGGGACGGTCGGGCTGTCGGCGTAGACGACGTCATAGTGGCCGTCGCTGCGGACCTGCACGTCCAGCTGCCAGGAGGCGATCCCCTGGACGAGGGCCCGGCCGTCGGACGTGAAGACGTTGACGGCGCCGCCCGTTTCCTCCACGTACTGGATATCGATGAGTCCCGCCGTTTTCTTGAGCAGCGCGGAGCGCTGGTCCAGGAGGATGTTGACGTTCACGCCGCCGCTCGTCCCCTCCACGATCTTCCCGTTCAGGGTCGCGATGTCGACCAGCGCGCCGTTGAGCTCGCTCACCGCGGCTCCGACCTGCGTGTTGAGATCGGCCCGGATGGCGTGAAGCTCGCCCGCGTACTCGCGGAACATCCCGGCCAGGTTGTCCGCGGCGTTGGCCAGGGCCGTCCGCTCCACCTGCCCCGTGGGGTTTGCCGACAGGTCCTCCCAGGCCTGCCAGAAACGATTCATCAACTCGCTGAGGCCGCCCCCGTCGGTTTCGTTGAAGATCGTCTCGATGCGCTCCAGGGTCTCCTTGCGAATCGAGGCCTCGCCGACCTGGGAGGCCTGCTCGACCATCTGGATTTCAATGAAGCGGTCGTAGAGCCGCTCGACCGTGGTGACCTCCACGCCGGTCTGGATGTCGTTCCCTGCGGTCTCGCCGGGACTGGTCGCGGCCATGACGGCCCGCTGCCGGACGTAGCCGGGTGTGTGGGCGTTGGTGACGTTCGAGCCCGTCACCGCCATGCCGACCTGGGCCGCGCGGAGGCCTTCCTTCGCCGTGTTGAGGATCTGGTAGATGCCGGACATGCGATCACCCTCTCTCCGAACAGATGCGGCCGCTGAGGCCGCTGCGTTTCAACTCTCCCGAATCCAGGTACGTCGACCCCCCGCCAAGCAGGTTCCCGAGGAACTGGGCGCCGGACCGGACCCCCGCCAGGGAGGCGTCCAGCAGGTTGCGGTTGCGGAGGTTCTCCTCCTGGATCCGGTCGACGAGCAAGCGGAGCTCTCGATGACAGTCACGGAGGTCGCGGCCCAGGACGCCCTGCGCGTGCGGGAGGATCGCCTGGAGCCTCAGGCCCCGCTCGTCGATCCCCAGGGCGGAGGCGATCCGGGCCACGGTCTTCGTCCGCACCTCTTCCAGGAGCCGGGTCTTGAGGATACACGTTTCCTTCCGGGCATTGCTCTCGTGGAGGCTCTCCAGGGAGGGCTTCCGGAGGACATCCCCCTCCAGGGCGATGGCCTGCGCCATTTCCCCGTAGACCTCGATCTCCTTGCGGAGCACGGACAGCAGGGAACCCAGGAGGGAATCCAGATCGGCCTTCCCTGACCTTTCGTCGATCATCTGCAGGTCAAGATTCAACATGACGCACCTGTCCTCTGGAAAATCGCCGGGCATCGGACGCACCGGCGTTGCGGAAATCCGGCGGGGGCCGTTTCCGGCGCCCCGCCCTTCATTCGGTTCCTCTGGACGGCTTGGGATGCGGACGGGTCTAGATCCCTGGGATGGATCGGGGGGAAATCAGTCCGATTCGCTCAGGAAAGGACATCGAGCAGTGACTCTCCCACCATCTTCTCGGCAACCTTCTCCGCATCGACCTTGTAAGTGCCCTTCTCGATCTGCTCCCGCAGGGACTGGACCTTGTCCTCCCTGACGTCGGGCAGGCTCGAGACGGCATTCTTCAAGCTCTGAACGTCTTTTGCCGTGGTGGAAAGATTCACCTTTTCCTCGGGTACGAGATTGGCGGCTCCGGCCTTCTCCGGTTTCTCCTGCGCGCGGTCCTCGACCTTGTCGGCCTTCTGGTACTGCTGGATCATCTGGAGAGTGGCGTCGTCGACTTTGGAAATCTTCATTTCGTACTCCTCTGTGGGAATCTTAACACACAGATCGGCAAAACCCTAGTCCGTCTTTAGCGTTTTTTTCGCGGCGGCCTCCGGCTCAGCCCCTGTGACCTCCTCCGGTTTCGGAGCCCCCTGGGGCCTCTGCTTCAGCTGCTCGTAAAGGACCTTCTGCAGCCCGATCCCGCCCCGTCGGGCCAGGTCCTCGGAGAGCTTGTGGTCCATGATCATCGTGTAGCTGTCCTTCCCCGGCATTTTGGGCATGGTTGTGCTCTCGGGGACGGTCTTGCGCATCGTCTGAAATATGTAACTGATGAACAACGCTTCGAAATCGGCGCAGGACTTCCTCAGTTTCCGGTCTTTTTCCGCCTCCTCCGGCGATGCGGCGTCGGCCCGCGCCGACATCCTGGCCAGGTTCTGGGTCGCCAGGGGCGGGATGTGCCTGATTTCTTCCATATTCAGCGCTCCTACATCACTTTCAGGTCGGCCTGCAGGGACCCCGCGGCCTTGATGGTCTGCAGAATCTGGATGAGGTCCCTGGGGGTGACGCCCATGGCGTTGAGGCCCCGGACCACATCCTGGATGGTGACCCCCCGGGGGACCACGGTGAGGGATTTCTTCTCTTCGGCCACGTTGACCTGGCTGCTCGGGGTCACGACGGTCTGGCCGCCGGAACCCATGGTCACGCCCCTGCCCGCGTCGACGACCCCGCCCGTGCCGCGGGGGGCATAGGGCAGGGGCTGGGAGACGTTGAACTCCTCGCGGATCTGGAAGCTCAGGTTCCCGTGGGCCACGGCGATCGTCGAGATCCGCACGTTTTCCCCCATGACGACGGTCCCCGTCTTCTCGTTGAGGACGACGACGGCCGGGGTGTCCACGGAAACGTCGAGGTTCTCGATGGACGACAGCAGGCTGACGATGCTTCCTTTATAGGAATTCTTCACCGTGATCACGGCGGAGCTCGAGTCGACGAGCTTCACGTCCACGTCCCCGATCCGGGAATTCACCGTGTTGGCCAGCCGGGTGAGCGTCGTGAAATCGGGCTGGTAGAGGTTCACCGTGAGCTGGCGGGTCTTCGCGAAGTCGTACTGGAGTTCCCTCTCTATCAGGGCCCCGTTGGTGATATAGCCGACGGTCGTGTGGTTCTTCCCGACGGCGCTTCCCGAGCCCGAGTTCGCTCCGGCCACGAAGCCCCCGATCGTCACGGCGCCCTGGGCCACGGCGTAGACCTCGCTGTCGGCGCCCCTGAGCGGCGTCATGAGGAGCGTGCCCCCCACGAGGCTCTTGGCGTCGCCGACGGAGGAAACCATGACGTCGAGCTTGGAGCCCCCCTTGGCAAAGGGCGGCAGCACGGCGGTGACCATCACGGCGGCGATGTTGTTCGATTTGAGGTCCTTGTCGCGCATGGCGAGGCCCTGCCGGGCGAGCAGGTTGGAGAGGGTCTCCTTCGTGAACCCGTTCTTGACGCTGTCGCCGGTGTTCATGAGGCCCACGACGAGGCCGTAGCCGACGAGCTGGTTGTCCCGGATGCCGCCGATCGAGGCGATGTCCTTGATCCTCGCCGCCCCGGCCGAAACGGGCAGGCACAGACAGGTCGCCACGACGAGCACGACCCCTGTCAGAATTCCTCTGTTTGTGCGATTCAGACTCATCTTCATCCCCACCGTCAATTTTCCTAACACTGCAATTTCTTTGCCTTGTTGTCCTGTTTTTTGCCTTTTCCCGATACCCGATACCCGGTTTTTCAGAACGGCCACACCCAGTCGACAACCCGCGTCAGCCATCCCGGCCGCATCTTGTCGTCCACCACGCCCTTGCCGGCATAGACGATCCGGGCGTCGGCGATGTACTGCGAGTAGATCAGGTTGTCCGTCGTGACGTCGTCGGGGCGGCAGATCCCGGTGATCACCATGAACTGGTCCTCGGCGTTGACCGTGAGCATGCGCCGGCCTTCGATGACGAGGTTGCCGTTGGGGAGCACGCGGACGACGCGGGCGCTGATCTTCCCCTTGAGGAGGCCGTCCCGGTTGGTCTTGCCCTCGCCCTTCAGGGAGTTGTCCGACGAGCCGCCCAGGTTGTACCCGGCGACATACCGTTTGTCGGGGTTGGTCTGGACGAACCCGGTGATCCCCGCCGTCGTCGTCGTCTCGCGCTTGGTCTCCGTGTTGGCGTTGTTCTCGCCCTCGGACTTCTCGTCGACGACGATGGTGATGATGTCGCCGATGTTGCGTGCCTTGCGGTCGGTGAAGAGCAGGTTGTTGGACGTCGCCCCCGCCCAGATCGAGCCCGGCGACGGCATCGGCTTCACCTCGGGAGCGGGCGGCGGCAGCACGACGGGCTCGCGGTTCATCGCGGCGTCGTAGCTCGTGGCCAGGCAGCCCGTGAGCGACAGCAGCAGGATCGGCAGCAGAGAATACTTGAAGAGTTTCATTGGCTTGACGTTTCCTTTCTCAGAAGTCCACGCGCACGAGGGACGTGCCCATCACCCGGGCGAAGATGATCTTTTTCGACGACACGTTCTGGACGCGGACGAGATCCCCCTTGCCCCCGTCCTCCTGGCAGAGACCGACGGCCGAGATGACCATGGGGCCGCTCTCGAGAACGATGCGGACGACCTCTCCCTTCTTCACGACAGGCGCCGACCGCAGCATCTGGCTCTTGATCTCCGTGCCCGCGTTGAGCCGCATGACGGCCTTCTTTCCCACGGCCTGGGCCGCATCGGCCAGGATTCCCGCGGGGGCCGAGTCCATCCACTTGCTCGTCACGGTCACGTCCTCGGGGCCGATCACCGCGTCGCGCATGATGCCGCGGGCGGAGACGACGACGTCGGTGAGGACCTCGATCCGCACGCGGACCGCTTCCTCGCGCACCACGGTGTCGCCTTTCGAGAAGCGCACGGTGAACGACGTGCGCCCGATGTAGTCCTCGCCGGCGCGGCTGCGGACCTGGACGTTCGCGGTACCCTCGGGGAGGGACACTTCGGGCATGGGCGCGAAGAACTCGACGCGCACCCGGTCCTTGGGCCAGGGCGCGTTGTCTTCGACGTGCTTCTTGACGGCCGACTGGATCGCCTTTTCCCCGACGGCCGCCGCGCCGCCGTCGGGCGCGAACCCGCACAGGCAGGCCAGGGCGATCAGGAACGCAGCGATCCGGGACAGGGCGGTTGAGCGTTTCATGTCTTACCTCTTGAGGTTGTTGACCAGCTGCAGCATGTTGTCCGCCGTCTGGATGGCCTTGGAGTTGATCTCGTAGGCCCGCTGGCCGACGATCATCTGGACCATTTCATCGACGACGTTGACGTTGGACATTTCCAGGAAGGTCTGGGAGATGGTCCCGAATCCCTCGGTGTCGGGGTTTCCCGTAACGGGGTCGCCGGAGCCGTCGGTCTTCGCGTAGAGGTTGCGGCCCAGGTTCGTGAGGCCCGCCGGGTTGGCGAACTTGGCCAGCTCCAGGCGTCCCGTCGAGAGGGTCGTCCCGGCCTTGTCCTTGGCCGTCCAGGTGCCGCCGGCGTCGACGGTGAAGGTGACCGTCCCCGCAGGCACGGTGACTTCGGGCGTGAGCTTGAGGCCCTCGGAATTCACGAGGTAGAGGTCCTTGCTGATCTTCCAACTGCCCGAGCGGGTGTAGAGGGTCTTTCC
Source organism: uncultured Syntrophaceae bacterium (assembly GCA_964478885.1). Classification (GTDB taxonomy): domain Bacteria; phylum Desulfobacterota; class Syntrophia; order Syntrophales; family UBA2192; genus UBA2192. The sequence continues at coordinate 31,921 of CAYZKT010000005.1, forward strand.
GTTGCCGTCGTCGATCTGGAAGAAGCCGTCGCCCTCGATGGCCCAGTCGAAGCGATTGCCCGTCTGCTGGTAGTCGCCCTGGGTGAAGGTCTTCTGGATCGACGTGAGCTTCGAGCCCAGGCCCACTTCCATGCCGAGGGGCAGGGCGGTCCCGGAGGTGGTCTCCACGCCGGCCTGCCGGCTGACCTGGTACATGAGATCCTGGAATTCGGCCCTGGAGCTCTTGAACCCGGGCGTCTGGACGTTCGCCAGGTTGTTGGCGACCACGTCCTGGTTGATCTGCTGGGCCAGCATGCCCGTTGCTGCCGTGTACAACGATCTGATCATATTGAATCCTCCGGATTTGGCGAAGGGCTTAAGGCTAAGGGCTTATGGTCAATGAGGCGAGATAGATTCATTTCACTCTTTGCCCTGAGCCTCACGCCTTATGCCTGTTGTTATGCCAATTTCCCGAGCCGGCCCGTGGCCAGACGGTCCTGTTCGCTCATCGTCTGCATGATCTTGAGGTAGGCCTCGAAGGAGCGCTGGATGTCGATCATCTCGATCATCTCCTTCACGGCCTGCACATTGGAGGTCTCGAGGTAGCCCGACCGGACCTCCGGGTTTTCCAGCGCGGCCTGCTCGGCCTTTGCGGAAGCCTCGAAGAGGCCCGCTCCGCGCTTCACGAGCGCGTCCCTCTTCTTGAAATCGACGATCTTCAGCTTGCCCACTTCGCTGCCGTCGACGTTGACGGCGCCCGCATTCGAGATCTCGATCTTCTTGCCGGAAATCGTAATCCGGCCGCCTTCGCCCAGCACGGCGTTGCCGGACATGGTGATCAGTTCCCCGTTCTGGTTGAGGGTGAAGCTGCCGTTGCGCGTGTAGCGCTCGCCGTCCTTCGTCTCGATCACGAAGTAGCCCTCGCCCTGAATGGCCACGTCGAGAGGGTTGCCGCTCTTCTGCAGCGTTCCCGGCGAGTGGTCGATCAGGACGACGGGGTCGTGGCTGAAGCTGTCCTCGGCCATGGAATCCGTTTCGGGCCTGCGCACGAAGATGAGGCGCTCGGCCTTGTACCCCGGCGTGTTGGCATTGGCCAGGTTGTGGGTCACGTAGTCGTGCTGGGAAAGCTTCTTGACGGCCGCGCTGACCGCCGTGTTCACACCGTACATCATGGCAATCGTTTCCGCTCCTCGTGGTGTCGATTCCATAGAAGGCAACGGGTGTGCCACGGGACAGGGTTCGGGGTAAAGGGTTCTGGGACCAGGCAGGGGAATCCATAACTATTCTATATTATTGATGTTAATGTGGGGCTGGGTTTTCTCTTGTCCATCGAGAAGACAGGGAGCCGGCGGACGGATAGCTGACAAGGGGGTAAATTTGGGAAAGGCGGGAAAAAATTGCCTGAAGGGGCTTGTCTTTGTTCTTTATGTCTCTTGAGGGGAAGAGACGAGGTAAATGCAATTCTTCGAGTTCCAATCAGATAGGCAGTTAACGCTGTCTATCCCTTTACCCTGAACCCTGTTTTTCCCGGTACTGCTCGTTGGCGGAATAGACGAAGGCGAGGATCTCCGCCACGGCCCGGTACAGTTCGGGAGGGATCTGCCGGTCGATGTCGAGCCGGCTCAGGATCTGGACGAGGGCCTTGTCCTCGCGCACGGGGATGTCGTGGCTGCGGGCCAGTTCGATGATCTTTTCGGCCACATGCCCGCTGCCCTTTGCCGTGAGGCGCGGGGCGTCGTCCTTCGCGGCATCGTAGCGGATCGCCGCCGCCATCTTCGGCATCTCCCCCTGCTTCTTTCTGTTTTCAAATCCTTTTTTCTTCATCACCCTGGACCCTGAACCCTTTCTATGCGAAGACGCTCAGCGCCGGCCCGTCCCCGCAAATTTCCTCCCGGAGACGCCCTTCCATCGTTTCCCGGACCCGTCGGTCTGCATGGGCCCCCAGGCTTGCCACCCGGTACCCGGCCCGGGTCAGACCGGCATCCAGGGACGGAAGCAGTCCGGAGACGAACGCTGACGTTTCCTCTTTCTCGCAGTGTACGCTGCAGGTCACCGTGTCGCCCCTGAAGTGCGCCTGCGCCATCACGTCGCCCAACGCGTCCATGTCGAGGGCAAGAAGCACCCGAAATGCCCCGTTGCGCGCGTCCGTCCCGGCCTCATGGCTCTCCCTGCGGATGAGGATGTCCGCTTTCCCCGCAAGGCCGGCGAACAGCAGGGGCACCTGGAGGAAGAGCTTGCTTTCGTTTTCCTGCAGGTGAACGTTGAGGACCTGGAGGGTTTCGATCGCCCGCACGGCCTTCTCCAGGGCCGGGGTCCATGGGCGGATCGTCTTTCCGTCTTCCGATGCGGACTCCTGAACGATCTTCAGCAGGCGGGTCTTGAGGTTTGCCGACGGGTGAAGCAGGTTCCCGCCGTTCTTCTCCATTGCCCTTTTCAGGTCGCTCTCCGTGAGCAGGCCGAGGGCCCGGGCGACGTCCGGCAGCGAGAGCCCCTCCCCGACCCGCTCCCGGGCCGGCAGGGCCGCCCGGAGCGCATCCAGGACCGCGGCCAGGGGATCGCGCCCCTCGGCCGGTGAGGGGTCGCCGGCACCGCGGCCGCCGGGGATACCGGCGAGATCGGCGAGGCTCTGGGTCAGCGCGGCGGGGTTCGACCGGAAGCCGCGAAGGTGCTCCTCGACAAGCCGCTCCCCCGACGAAGGGAGGACCGACAACACGACCCGCGGGCGGAGGCTCTCCACCCGCATCGCCAGGGTTTGCCCGGGCTGCAGCGCGTGCTCCGTCTCGGCGGTGAGGCGGGCGGAACCCGCGTCGATGAGGAACCGCCCGTCGGCCATCCTCTCCAGCACGCGGATCTCGAGGGCCTGTCCCACGGATATTCCCGGAGGGGGCTGGGCGAGCCGGATCTGCATCGTCTCTGCGGAAGTCGGGATGAACGCGGGGGGAAAACGGACGGGGGCGGACATCAGCGGCTTTCAATTCTGCTTCGGGCGAGGTCCAGGATGAGGCGGATCTCCCCCTCGGTGAGCCCGAGCGTGCCCGCAATCTCCGCAGGGGTGAATCCCTGCCCGGCAAGCCGGATCGCCTCGTCGTTTTCTCCGGCCCCGGGAGCCCTCTCCGCGCCGGCATCGGTCTCGTCGAGTTTGTCGATCCGGGCGGATGCCGACTCCATGAGATCGCGGAGGCGGGCCTCCTTCTCGTCGATGGAACGGGAAATGTCCCGGAGGGCCTTCTTGCTCTCCTCCATGGCGCCGAGCAACGCCGTCGTCGCTTTCTGGGAATCCTCGATCACCCGCTTGAGTTCCGCCAGGCTCGCGGGGTCGATGCCCGTCGGCTTTTGTTTCAGCTCGCGGTTGACCCTCCCGAGGATGAAGACAACGGCCACGCAGAGGAGCACATCGGCCATCACCTGGATGGCGAAAAAGACTTTCGGGTCGATGCCCATGATGCCCATGGCTTGGCTCCCGTAGCGGCTGCCTTACGATGACTCGATGACGAAGTTGAGAAGCCGGGAAGCTAAGAAGTTCGGAGAACTGAAGGTGTGCGTACTGCTGCGGGCGGATCCAAAGTTCTCAATTTCTCAACTTCACAGCTTCCTCTCCGGTCAAACCCGGATGTTGATCCGGCCTCCGTGGCCGTCCTCGGGGGGCTCATCCTCCCCGGAGGGAAGGCGGGGGTTCTCGTCCGCCTGCCGAAACTCCCGGGCCGACCTGCGCTTCCGCTCCCGTTCCTCCTCGCGCTGGATCCGGGCCTTTTCGGTCTCGTCCGATTCCTTCACCTTCTCTTTGAGCAGCTTCTTTTCCTCGCTGGTGTGCACGGCCACGTAGCGCTGCTGCAGGTCGGACTGCTGCTGCTGCGTCTGCTGGATTCGCTCCACCGACGTCGTCTGCAACAGGATCTGCTGTACATCGACCGCCCTGAGCATGACCGGATCTCCCCTTCCCTGCGGGCGGTTCCCGCGGGAAGCCGTCCTTGCGGACCCTCAGCGGACCCAGAAGGGGTTTCTGCGTCCCTGTTCATGCAATCGACGGATCGGGCCGGAATCTTTAATTCCGCCGTACCACGTGTATGGGAAGGAACCCGTGCAACCCTCTGTACTCTGTACTCTGTTCTCTGCCTCTGAACCCTGGACCCTGTCCTCGCTCCTGCCCTACCTTCTTGCCGCTTTCCTTCGCATCCCGGCCGACTGGCAGGGGATCTCCAGCGAGAAGATGTTGATGCCCGCCTCGTGACCGATGTCGAACTGCACGTCGTACTTGCGCAGCAGGGAGACGGCCAGCAGGAGCCTCGAGGCCTTCTCGTCCTTGACGTCCTGGCCCGCACGGCCCTTCAGGATCGCCTCCTTCAGCTCGGGCGGCATGGGGCGCCCCGTGTCCTGGAACTTGAGGGCGACCCTGCCGTTGCGCCGGGTCGTGGAAACGAAGAATTCCTTCACGGGGCTCTCCGTCATGGCCTCCATGGCGTAGCGCACCCAGGTGGAGATGAACATGGAGTAATCGGCGGGGGAGCCGGCCACGTCGTGCAGGTCCCCGTCGAGGTCCATGATCTTCTTCACGTTGTGCTTGAAGTCCAGGTAGAAGTCGAAAAACCGGATCTCGTTCTCCACGAGTTCCGAGAGGTTCACCTGCTGGAGGTTGCGGTCGCCGATGGCGTAGAATTTCCCCGAAACGTGCTTGAAGAGGTCGAAGAGCCGGTCCGACTCGTGAGTGATGAGCTCGATGTCCTTCAGGAGCTTTGCGTGATCCTCCCCGAGGGTGCGCTCCGCGTCCGGGTAGGCCTCCCGGGTCTTGCGGATGGCTTCCTCGAGCCGTCTCTGGAGAAGCCGCGTGCGGCCGATGATCCCGTTGAGCGGATTGGCGAAATTGTGCAGGATCCCCGGGATCAGCTCCTCGATGAACGTACCCTCGAACTCCCTCTCCAGAAACCGGTACACGTCGGCTTCCTTCGTTTCCTTCACTTCCTTGGATTTGATCATGTTCTCTTTCTCCGGTTATCGACAGGCCCCGGGCCCGCCGGAAAGACTAAACCATCGAATCGAAAAGCTCAAGGGATTCCCGGGGGAGGAAACACGCACCCTTCACGGCCCCCGCGGGCGCTCAGCGCCTCCGGTCGTCGATGATCACATTTTGATTCTGTAGCATTTTCCATGCCTTGTCGACCTTTTCCTGTTCGGACTCGTTCTGCGTGGCCGCGGTGGGGGCGCCCGTCGAATACACGACGGACGCGTTGCCGTCGGCATCCTTGACCTCCCGGACCCCGATCCGGTCGGACGGGTTCGCCTGCCGGCCTGCACGTTCCTGTTCGATCATGAGCCGGATGGTCTCGTCGCTGACACCCGCCTTCCTGAGCTTGATGACCTCCTCCGCCGTGAGGGCACAGGCCGAACCGGCCAGAAGCAGTATGGCAACCGCGGAACAGGCAACAATCCATTGCTTCTTCATTTTCTTCTCCCTGTACCCTGACCCCTGGACCCTGGACCCTGTTCCTAAATCAGCACATACCGCGTCACGTAAACGTCCTTCAGGGCGCCCTCCCCCAGGATGCCGCGCAATTCTTCGCGCACGTCCTTCTTGAACCGCTTGCCCGAGTCGGGGCTTGCGATCCACTCGGGGCCCTTCTTCTTTGCCGCCAGGTAGATGACCCTCCGGATCTCCACCTTGCGGTCCTCCGTCAATTCCACGGCCTCGTGAAACTCGACCGTGACGTCACACTGGAGAAAGCGGTAACGGCCCCTGGCGTCCTTGAGATCGATGCTGAAATCGGGGAAAGCGGCCTCTCGGACGACCGGGACGGCCGCAACGTCCTGGGCTTTCTGTTCGGCCGCAACCCGTTCCGCCTCCTGGTGCCGGAAGGCCAGGAAGGAAACGACGGCGCCCGACAGGAGAACGGCCGCGGCCAGGACCGCGGTGAGAACCTTCCAGTTCAGGAGCGCCTTCCCGTCGAAGGGAGCCCCCGAACGCCTGAAGCGGGAGAGGGTCTTCTCCAGGAGGGAGCGAAACCGGAACGGCAACGACGTGCGCACCGGAGGGGGAAGCCCCGCTTCGGCGGGGGCCCCGGCAGGCTCGGTCTTCGGGGCTTCCGCAACCCCGTCGTCTTCCAGCAGATCGAGTTCGACTCTCCGCGCCATGGACTTCCCCGTTTATCGGAGCTCTCTCACTCTGCCCCGAAGGCGCAACACGGCCTGCGAGTGGAGCTGGCAGACCCGCGACTCGGTGAGTTTGAGAACGCAGCCGATCTCCTTCATGGTGAGTTCCTCGTAGTAGTACAGCGACAGCACCAGCTTCTCCTTGTCCGGAAGCGCCTCGATGGCATCCTTGAGGATTTTCTTCACCTCGCCGCGGGCCAGGATCGACAGGGGGCTTCCCTGGTCCATCTTCTCGAGCACGTCGTAGGTCGCGTACTTCTCGCAGTAGTCGGGCGGCAGGTCCTCGCTCGAGAGCAGCGACACGCCGGAAGCCTCGTCGAGGAGCTGGTAGTAGTCCTCGAGGGGCAGGTCCATGTACTCGGCCACTTCCGCCTCGTCGGGGGGCCGGCCGAGCTGCCGCTGGAGTGCGAGCATCGCCTTCTCGATCCGGGCGTCCTTGTTCCGCGCCGAGCGCGGCTGCCAGTCCCTGGCCCGAAGCTCGTCGAGGACGGCGCCGCGGATGCGGAACCGGGCGTACGTCTCGAACTGGACGTTGCGGCCCTTGTCGAATTTCTCCAGGGCCGAGATCAGGCCGATCACCCCCACGTTGATGAGGTCGTCACGCTCGGCCACGTGCCCGGGTACCTTGCAGGCAATGCGGTCCACGATGCTCTTGACGAGGGGGGCGTATTTCAGAATCAGCTTGTCCCGTTCCTTCTTGTTCACGTG
>CAYZKT010000006.1:0-31151 GCA_964478885.1 uncultured Syntrophaceae bacterium
GGGCAACTGCGGCGCGGGCGGCCTCTGGTCCCATTTGAGCGACAGCAGGTAGTCCCTCAAAAACTGCTTGTCGTAGCTCTTCTGCCCGCGTCCTTCGGCGTAGTCGTCCCGCGGCCAGAACCGGGAGGAGTCCGGGGTGAGCACCTCGTCGATGAGGATCAGCTCGTCGCCGGCCAGTCCGAACTCCATCTTTGTGTCGGCGATGATGATGCCCACGGAGTTTGCGATCTCGTCGGCTCGCTTGTAGATGGCGAGGCTCAGCGCGATGATCCGGTCCGTCAGCTCCTTGCCGACGATGCGGGCCATTTCCTCGATCGAGATGGGCAGGTCGTGTTCCCCCTCGGGGGCTTTCGTGGAGGGGGTGAAGATGGGCTCGGGGAGCTTGGAGGACTCCTTGAGCCCGGCGGGCAGCCGGATGCCCGAGACGGGTTTGCCGCTCGTGTAGTCCTTCCAGGCCGAGCCCGTGATGTATCCCCGCACGATGCACTCCACGGGCAGGGGCTTTGCCTTCCGCACGAGCATGCTGCGGCCCTTCAGGATGTCCCGGTGAGGCCTGCAGATCTCGGGGAACCTGTCCACGTCCGTCGTGACGAGGTGGTTGCCGACGATGTCGGCCATCTGCCGGAACCAGAACTCGGAGAGCTTCGTCAGGACCTCCCCCTTCCCGGGGATCGGGTTCGGCATGATGACGTCGAAGGCCGAAATGCGGTCCGTCGCCACGATGAGCAGGTGTTCGCCCAGGTCGTAGATGTCTCGCACCTTGCCGCGATTGACGAGCTTCAGGCCTTTCATGTCGGTCCGATACAGTGCGGGCTGCGTCATGGTCTCCTCCTTGTTCATCGGACGTAGAGGTTGTTGCTCTTTTCGTTGCCGATCGTCGAGGTCGGCTTCCTGCCGTAGTTGTGCCCGGGCAGGACGACGGTGTCGTCGGGAAGCGTGTAGAGCCTCTCCTTGATGGCCTTTGCCATGGTGTTCCAGGAACCTCCGGGCAGGTCCGTCCGCCCGACGGCTTCGACGAAAAGGGTGTCCCCCGTGAAGACGTACCCGTTTGTGTACAGCGAGATCCCGCCCGGCGTGTGCCCGGGCGTGTGGATGACCTTCAGCTTGACCGCGCCCGCTTCGATCGTGTCCCCGTCGCGGACGAGGACATCCGCGGCGGGCGAGGCCTTCGCCCGGAACATGGCCAGGATCATCGCCGGGGTGGAGGTGAGCATGTGCGCGTCCGCTTCGTGGATGACGATCTTCGCCCCCGTCTGCTTTTTCATGTCGGCGTTGCCCGAGATGTGGTCCACGTGTCCGTGCGTGTTCACGATGGCGCGGATCGTGAGGCCGTTTTTCCGGGCCTCGGCGAGAATCCGCTCCGTCTCCGCCGCCGGGTCGATCACGAGGGCGTCCCCCGTGTTCTCGTCGCCGACGATGTAGGCAAAGATGGCCATGTGGCCCACCTGGAGTTGCTTGAGGATCATGTTCTTCTCCGCAAACGAAAATTTAAAGGGCTCCGACACCGGTTTCCCTCGACCGTTGCTGTCGGAGCCACGGACAGGAAAATAACATCAAGGGCACGGATAGTCAACGGATGATGTGGAGCCCTGCGGGCCGTCAACGCCGCCGCGCGAGCAGGGCCCCGAAAAAGCCGTCCGTGCCGTGGCGGTGGGGGAAGGTCCGGAAGAACCCCTCCGCGTCGACGGTGCCCGCGGGAACCTCCGCGGGCGGGCTCTGGGGGGAGAAATCGGGGTGGGCCTCGAGGAACGCCGCGACGACGCCGTCGTTTTCCTCGGGCATGACGGAGCACGTGCTGTAGAGAAGGATCCCGCCGGGCCTCACGCAGGCGGCGGCGTTGGCGAGGATGCGGCCCTGCAGGGGCGGCATTTCGGCGAGCTTGCGCTCCGTCAAGTGCCAGCGGATCTCGGGGTTTCTCCGCAGGGTGCCGAGCCCCGAGCAGGGGGCGTCGACGAGGACCCGGTCGAACGTCCCCAGGCGGGCCGTCCCGTCCGGGTCGGTGGCGTCGACGGGGGCGGTTCGCACCGCGGAGGCTCCCCACTGCCGCGCCGTCGACTCCAGGGCCGCAAGCTTCGCCCGCTGGTTGTCGGCGGCGACGATCTCCCCGCCGTTTTCCATCAGAGCCGCCAGGTGGGTCGTCTTTCCGCCGGACCCGGCGCAGAGGTCCAGGACCCGCTCCCCGCTGCGCGGTACCAGCAGGTGCGGGATCATCTGCGAGGCTTCGTCCTGGATGAACAGCATCCCTTCCGCGATTTCCGGCAGCTCCCGGGGCGATGCGGGCGGCTTTGCCAGGACGATCCCGTCCGGCGACAGTGCCGTTGCCTTCACCTCCAACCCCGCCTGCGCGAGCCTTTCCAGCATGCCCGTCCGGGATGTCTTCAGCGTGTTGACGCGCAGGGCGAGCGGCGGGATCTCGTTGTCCGCCCGGCAGAGGGCGCGCGTTTCCTCGAACCCGAAGCAGCCGATCCAGCGCTCGACGAGCCAGCGGGGGTGGGAGTGGGCCACGGAGAGGTGGCCGGCGGGATCGGCCTCCGGGTCGGGAAGCTCGACCCCCGCGAGCCCCCGCAGGGCGTTTCGCAGGATTGCGTTGACGAGCTTGTCGCGACCCGGGGCCAGGCGCTTTGCCGTGCCGACGGCCTCGTCGACGGCGGCGTAGGCGGGGATCTTCTCCGCGAAGCGCACCTGGTACAGGGCGACGCGGAGAATGTTCCGCACGACCGGATCGAGCGTTGCGGGCTTCCCCCTGTAGAATCGATCGATCAGGAAGTCCAGCAGGCCCCGCGTCCGCAGCGTGCCGTAGACGAGAAAGGTCAGCAGCCCCCGGTCGGCCGCGGCCGGCGGCTGCCCCGATGAAAGGACGCTGTCCAACAGGGGTTCGGCAAAGGCTTCCTCGGCGTCGACGCGGTTCAGTATCTGGACGGCGAGCGCCCGCGGATCATGTTTCAGTGACGGTGGAAGCCTCAAGGGATGCTCCTGATAGGGGCGGCAGGGATATGCATGTGGAAGCTGAGAAGCTGGGAAGTTGAGAAGTTTGGCGCAGTCTCCAGCAGGCTATCGTCTGCCGGCTCCTCCAAGCTTCCCAACTTCATAATTTCCTAGCTTCCTCCTTGTGAACACAGTCTCTTTCCCGGGACGAACCGGAAGCCCCGCAGGAACTCGGCGATGGGCATGCGCTTCTTGCTCTCGAGCTGGACGTCCTTGAGGTACACGGTGCCGCCGCCCGCGGCGACCTGGAGCCCCTTCGGACCCGTGCCGACAATTGTCCCGGGCAATTCGCAGCCCGGGGCGGCGTCCTCGGCCTCGGCGGCGAAGACCTTGAGCACCTTGCCGTCCAGATGCGTGTACGCTCCGGGCACGGAGGAGAGCCCGGCCACGAAATGGGCGATGTCTCGTGCGGGGGCCTCCCAGCGGATCAGGCCGTCGTCCTTCTTCAGGCGGGGCGCGAGGGTGGCGCGCGAGTGATCCTGGGGGACCCGGCGGATGGTTCCCGCCGCCAGCCCCTCGATCGCGCGCAGCAGGCACTGCGCGCCCAGGACGGCGAGGCGGTCGTGGAGACGGTCGTAGGTCTCGCCCGGCTCGACGGGCGTTTCCTCCTGGAGCAGGATGTCGCCCGAGTCGACCCCTTCGTCCATCCGCATGATCGTGACGCCCGTTTTCGTCTCGCCCCGGATGAGGGCCCAGTTCATGGGGGCCGCCCCCCGGTACCTGGGCAGCAGCGAGGGATGGACGTTGATGCAACCCAGGGGAGGGCCGTCGATGATGTCCTTCGGCAAGATCTGGCCGAAGGCGACGAGGACCACCATGTCGGGGGCGAGCCCGCGGAAGATCTCCAGGAACTCCGGCGCCCGGACCTTTTCGGGCTGGTAAACGGCAATGCCGAGCCGCTCGGCCGCTTCCTTCACCGGCGAGGCGACGAGGCGCTGCCCCCGCCCCTTGGGCCGGTCGGGCTGGGTGACGACGCCGATGACGGGCCAGTCCTCCTCGACCAGGACTTCCAGCGACGGGATGGCGAATTCCGGCGTTCCCATGAAGAGGATTCGGGGTCTTGGATCAGGAGACATGCTCGTTACTTCCTTTTCGATTGTCGCTTCTGCCGCCGCAGCCAGCGTATCACATGAAGTTTACAGGGTCCACGTCGACGCGGATCTCACATCCCTGGATGTCGGCCCCCTCGACGAGCCGCCGGACAAAGGCGTGGAGCGGGCGCACCTGCTTCCCTCTCACGAGGAGCTGCCAGCGATATCGCCCCCTCACCTTGGCCAGGGGCGCCTCCATGGGCCCGATGACGGTCAGGCGTGCCTTGACGTCGTCGCCCGCGGCGAGCTTTTTGGCTTTCTGCCCGAGACGCGCGGCCCCCTTCTCCACCCGGTCTTTGTCCGTTCCCGACACGACGAGGTTGATCATGCGGGAAAAGGGCGGGTACTGCAGGTCCCGGCGCAGGGCGATCTCGTCTTCGTAGAAGCCCGCGAAGTCGTGCTCGCGGGTCCGTTGGATGGCGTAGTGGCCGGGGTTGAGCGTCTGGATGACGACCGCGCCCGGCTGCTCGCCGCGGCCGCTCCGGCCCGCGACCTGGGTGAGAATCTGGAAGGTGCGCTCCGCGGCGCGGAAGTCCGGCATGTTGAGCGTCGTGTCGGCGGAGACGACGCCCACGAGGGTCACGTCCGGGAAATCGTGGCCCTTGGTGATCATCTGCGTGCCGACGAGGATGTCGATCTCGCCCCGGCCCAGGGAAGCGAGGATGCGCCCGTGGCTGCCCCGGGCCGACGTGGTGTCGCTGTCCATCCGGACGATGCGCGCCGGCGGGAAGAGCCCCTGGACTTCCGCCGCGAGCCTCTCCGTGCCGAGGCCGTAGCTCAGGATGCGCCCCCCGCCGCACTCGGGGCAGGCCGGGGGGGCCTTGATGGAAAAGTCGCAGTAATGGCAGCGAAGCTCTCCCTCGCTCAGGTGATGGGTGAGCGAAACGGCGCAGTTGAGGCAGCGGAACACATGGGCGCAGTCGCCGCAGTAGTGGTACGTGTTGAATCCCCGCCGGTTCAGAAAGAGCAGGGTCTGCTTCTTCGCCTCCAGCGTCCGCCCGATCCGCTCGACGAGCAGTCGCGAAAGGGGCCGCACCTTTCCGTTCGGGTCCCGCTCGCCCTTCATGTCCACGATCTCGACATGCGGCAGCTCGCGCTGCTCGACGCGCCGCGTGAGCGCGAGGTAGACGAACTCCTTTTCGCGGGTGTTGTAGCAGCTCTGCAGGCCCGGGGTGGCCGAGCCCAGGACGACGACGGCCCCCTGCTGCTGGGCCCGCACGACGGCCAGGTCCCGGGCGTTGTAGGGCATTCGCTCGTCCTGCTTGTAGGAGGTGTCGTGCTCCTCGTCGACGACGAGAAGCCGCAGATCCGTGACGGGCGCAAAGACGGCCGACCGGGCGCCCACAACGATCTTTGCCTCGCACCGCGCGATCCTGCGCCACTGGTCGTAGCGGAGCGCGGGCCCGATCCCGCTGTGCAGGACGGCGATCTGCCCCGCCGGGAAGCGGCTTTCCAGACGGCCGATAAGCTGGGGCGTCAGGGCGATTTCCGGGACGAGGTAGAGGGCCCGGCCCCCCCGGCGGACCGCTTCGGCGATGGCGTGGATGTAGACTTCCGTCTTGCCGCTCCCGGTGACGCCGTGCAGCAGGCAGGGACAGAAAGACCCCGAGGAGATTCCCCGGAGGATCGCCTCGAGAGCGGTCTGTTGCTCCGGGGTCAGGGTCGGGGGTGCGTCGGTCCGCCCGATCGCTGCGGCCGGTTCGGGACTTCGCAAGGTCTCCCGGTCGCGGACGGCGACCAGGCCCTTTTTTTCGAGGGCCCTGAAGACGGCGAGCGCCCCGTCGATGTCTGCAACGTCGGCAACGCGGGCCGTTCCGCCCCGGGCCTCGAGGGTTTCGAGGGCCTCCCTCTGGCGCCCGGAGAGCCTGAGGTGTCCCGCCGCGGCCTCCGTCCGCGAGACGACCTTCTCCGTCTTTCCCCGCACGGCGGGCTTGCGGATCCGTTCCTCGAGCCGGACGAACCCGCGGCCCTCCAGTCTCTTGAGCTCCGCCAGCAGGGTCTTCCTCCCCAACTCCTTTTCGAGGCTGCGCAGGGAAATCCCTGCCGGGCGGCGGCCCAGCGCCTCGAGGATGTCCCGCTCGAGGGGCCTGGGGTCGTGTGAATCCCCGAGCTTGACGGCCCACAGCAGGCTCTCGATGTCGATGCCGCCCGGCAGGATCTCGCCGAGCGCCCTGCCGAGGGGGGTGAAGTAGTACTCGGCGGCCCACCGGTAGAACCGCAGGTCCTCCTCGCGGAAAAGGGTCTCGCGATCGAGGACCCGCACGATTTCCTTCGTGTCCTGCCGGTCCGTCGAGCGGCGGATGCCGACGATGGTGCCCGTGAGCGATCGTCTCCCGAAGGGGACGAGCACCCTCTTGCCCACGGCGATCTCGCCGCGCCACTCCGCCGGCACGGCGTAGGTGAAGGTGCGGTTGGCAGGGATGTTGATGGCGACTTCTATGTACATGGCAGTCCGTGAAGCTGTTGACCGGGGGCGAATCTGCCCGACTCGAGAAGGTAAGAAGGTGAGAGGGTAAGAACGTTGGATGAGCCGACGGCCAAATTCACGCTTTCCGCTTCTCCAACCTTCTCACCTTCACACCCTCTCACCCTCTGTGTGGCAGTGAGCCCATAAAAGGCTGAACGGGACTTCCTGCCCGGCGACGCTGCTGCGCAGCGGATTCAGCAGGGGCAACTATACAGCGGGGCCGGCATTTGGGCAAACGAATTCCCTGCGCGGGACGTGAGGGGTGGGGGCGTTGCGAAGGGACGGGACGGCACGTCGCACCGGAAAGGGAGCTATTCCCCCCGCTGCTTCTCCATCTTCTCTTCCTTCGTCTTGCAGTCGATGCACTGCGTCGTTACGGGGCGGGCCTGGAGGCGCTTCTCCGAGATCGGCCCCCCGCAGGAGTCGCAGACGCCGAAGGTGCCGTCGTCGATCCGTTTGAGGGCTTCCTGCATCTTGGCGATGAGTTTGCGCTCCCGGTCGCGGATGCGAAGCTCGAAGTTGCGGTCCGATTCCAGCGAAGCCCGGTCGTTGGGGTCGGGAAAGTTTTCCTGCTCGTCGGTCATCTCCTGGACGGTCCTCTCCGCACCGTTCAGGAGATCGTTGATACGGGTCTGAAGAAGGGCTCTGAAGAAGTCGAGTTTGTCTGGCTTCATTCGTGATTCTCGCCAAGCGAAAAGTGCTCTTGGTAAAAAGAGCTAACTTGTATAGCGAATAATCGGTTCTTTGTAAAGAAAAATTTAGCCTTCTTACCGGGCGGGTTCCCGCGGACCGCAGACCTGCAGGACTTTCTCGATGATGTTCGTCGTCGAGGCCCCCTCGACCTCGGGCATGACGGCGACCCGGCCGCCCCACGACCGGACCGCGTCGGCCCCCACGATGTCCTTCTCCGACCAGTCGCCTCCCTTGACGATCACGTCGGGCCGGAGGAACTCGATGAGCGCCAGCGGGGTCAACTCGTCGAAGACCGTCACGTAATCCACGGAAGACAGGGCCGCCAGCACTTCCGCGCGCTCGGCCTCGGGCACGATGGGCCGTGTGTTCCCCTTGATCGCCCGCACGGACGAGTCGCTGTTCAGAGCCAGCACGAGCACGTCTCCCAGCTTCCTCGCCTGGCGCAGGTAGCGGGTGTGCCCGGCATGGAGGATGTCGAAGCAGCCGTTGGTGAAGATGATTTTCTTCCCTTCCTTCTTCAGCCGGCCGATGACGGCCTTGAGTTCGTCTCTCGAGCAGATCTTGTTCATATCGGCTCCTGGATGGCCCGCGCGAGCGTCAGAGCCCCCACGGATTCGGCTCCCCCCTTCAGGAGGGTCCTGGCGCACTCCCCCAGCGTGCTCCCCGTCGTGTGCACGTCGTCGACCAGCAGGATCCTTCGTCCCCGAATCCTCCCCGGGTCGGGCACGCTGAATGCGCTTTTCATGTTAGACCGCCGCTCGTCCTTTTTCAAGCCCGCCTGCGACTCCGTGTCGACGATGCGCCGAAGAACCAGAAAGTCCAGGGGGATTCCCCGTTGCCTCGAGATCTCCCGGGCGAGCAGGACCGACTGGTTGAACCCCCGCTGCCTGAGCCGCCGGGGGTGCAGGGGGACGGGGACAATGAGTTCGTAGTCCTCGATCCTGAACGAAGGGTAGTCGTGATCCGCCATCAGGCGGCCCAGCCGCTCCCCCAGGGTCAGGTTGCCGCCGTACTTGAAGGCATGGACGGCGTCGTGCAGGACCGCCTCGTACACGCCGTAGGAGCGCGCGGCATGGACGGGAGGCCTTTTCAGCAGGCACCGTCCGCAGAGATGATCGGGGCCTTCGTCGGTCGGGTAGGGGATGCCGCAGGAAGGGCACAGGGGCGACGCAACCGGTCGAACCCTCGCGCGGCAGCCGCCGCAGAAAGGGTGGCCCTCTCGCGCCGGCACGACCGCACCGCAGGCAAGGCACAGCGTCGGGAAGAGCAACTCCGCAAGGGCCGCGATCACCGCCGTCACATTACATCCCCCTGGGAAGCGATTTGACCTCGCCGGCATCTTCGGCCACTTCCATCTTCGGGGCATCGGACCAGAGCCGCTCGATGTCGTAGAACTCCCGCACCGGTTCGTAGAAGACATGGACCACGATGTCCGCATAATCCATGAGGACCCATCGGCCGCCCTTCTCGCCCTCGATGCCCAGGGGCAGAGTCCCCGCTTTCTTCATGCCTTCCTCGATGGAAGAAGCGATGCTCTGGACCTGCCGGTCCGACGTGCCGCTGCAGATGACGGTGTAATCGGCAAAGGAGGTGACGTTCTTGATGTTGAGGATCACGATGTTTTTCGCTTTTTTCTCCAAGGCCGCATTGACGGCCAGGAGAATCTTCTGCCTCGTCGACAAATCCTTTTTAGCCAATAATCCTCCTCATTTCATAAACGCGGGTTACCATCGGGGGCTGGAAAGACCGGCCGTCTTTTCTCTAACGCTATGTTTTTGTAGCAATATACAAAGAGCCTGTCAATTTCAATTTGCCCGTTGCCTCGACGGCGTATATGTGATAAATACTCATAATTGCTTGCTTTCCGGGAAAATGCGATGCAGGACGTCCTGAAACACCTTCAGGTCCATATCCCCTTCGATCAGCTTCTCCAGAAACATCTAGACAAGGTCCTCCGGGAAGGGATCAACCCGGAGATCGCATTTAACTGCGCCACCCTGGATCGATTCAACGACGGTGAGTACGCCGGCCTGGCGCAGCGGCTCTGCGGGCCCCATCGCTCCATCACCTTTCACGGGCCCTTCATGGACCTGCGCCCGGGGGCCGTCGACCCGCAGATCCGTCACGTGAGCTTCATGCGGTTCCTGCGCGTCTTCGAGATTGCCGTCCATTTCCGCCCCCGCGCCATCGTCTTTCACCCCTCCTACGACGAGCGCTACTACGTTTCCTCGGGGCGCAAATGGCTCGAGAACAGCATCGGGACCTGGTCGAAGCTGCTGCCCCTGGCGGACCAGCTCGACACGCGGATCGCCCTGGAGAATGTCTATGAAACGGACCCCGACTGGATCGGCCGCCTCCTCGACGCGTTTCCGCCGGAACGGGTGGGGTTCTGCTTCGACACCGGCCACTTCAACGCCTTTGCCAGGACGCCGCTCGAGACCTGGATGGACAGGCTGGGCCACCGCCTCGTCGAGGTCCACCTTCACGACAACCGGGGCGCCCTCGACGAGCACCTGCCGGTGGGGGAAGGCACGTTCCCCTTCGGGGAATTCTTTTCCATCCTCGCGGGGAAAGGTCTTCGACCCATCCTGACCGTCGAGGCCCACACGGAACAGAATCTCTCGAGAACCTTGTTCAACATCGGGAGATTGGGCATTCTCGAGGGGTTTCGGCGGGGCGGTTCCGGTTTCCCGCCGGTCCCGGGGCCCGCTGCGGGGAGGTCCTGACGTGCTGCGCTACCTGGCAAGACGGATCCTGTTCATGCTCCCTCTTTTTTTCGGGATCACCGTCATTTGCTTTTCCGTCATGCACCTGGCGCCGGGCTCCCCGACGGATCTGCAGACGGAGATGAACCCCCGCGTGACGGCGGAGATGAAGGAGCGCCTGCGGGCCATGTACGACCTCGACAAGCCCCTGCACGTCCAGTACGGCAAGTGGCTCGGCCGGCTTCTCGTGCTCGACCTCGGGGTGTCCTTCTCGCCCGACGCCAGGCCCGTGTCGGACAAGATCCTTGAGCGGCTTCCCATCACGGTGTTCCTGAACGTGCTCTCCATGGCCCTCATCTTTCTCATCGCCATTCCCATCGGGGTGCTCTCGGCGGTGAAGCAGGGCTCGGCGTTCGACCGGGTGATGAGTGTCGTCGTCTTCGTGGGGTTTGCCATCCCGACCTTCTGGCTTGCGCTTCTGCTCATGATCCTCTTCGGGCTGCACCTGGACTGGCTGCCCATCTCGGGCATCCGGTCCCTCAACTACGAGTACCTCCCGCCCGCCGAGGCCTTCTGGGATTTTCTCAAGCACCTGATCCTGCCGGTCTCGATTGCCGCCTTCGGGGGGCTGGCGGGGCTCTCCCGGTACATGCGCTCCAACATGCTGGAGGTGATCCGGCAGGATTACATCACCACGGCCCGGGCCAAGGGGCTGCCCGAGCGGACCGTCATCTACCGCCACGCCCTGCGGAACGCCATGCTCCCCGTGATCACGCTGCTGGGGCTCTCGGTCCCGGGGCTCATCGGGGGCAGCGTTATCTTCGAGACGATCTTCAGCATCCCCGGGATGGGGCAG
Source organism: uncultured Syntrophaceae bacterium (assembly GCA_964478885.1). Lineage (GTDB taxonomy): Bacteria > Desulfobacterota > Syntrophia > Syntrophales > UBA2192 > UBA2192. Next base: position 10,798 of record CAYZKT010000006.1, read on the forward strand.
CTGTTCTACATGGCCGTCATGGCCCGCGACTACCCGGTCGTGATGGGGATTCTCGTGATCGGGGCCGTTCTGACGCTCGTAGGGAACCTGCTGGCCGACGTGTCCTACGCGCTCGCGGACCCGCGGATCCGGATCTCCTGAAGGGCAAACGAGGGACCGCACGATGAAAACGGACTTCTGGCGCCGATTCTCGAAAAACCACCTCGCCGTGGCGGGAAGCGTCGTGGTCGTGCTGCTGTTCGCCCTGTCGATCCTTGCGCCCTGGATCGCCCCCTGCGACCCCACGGCGATCGACCTCAAGAACATCCTGCAGCCCCCCTCGGCGAAACACTGGTTCGGCACGGACCAGCTCGGGCGCGACGTGCTGTCGCGGATGATCTGGGGGGCGCAGATCTCGCTCAAGGTAGGCTTCGTCTCTACGGGCATCGCGATTCTCATCGGCACGATCCTCGGCGCCGTGGCCGGTTACTACGGCCGGTGGGTCGACGCGGTCATCATGCGCTTCGTCGACATCATGCTGTGCTTCCCCACGTTCTTCCTGATCCTGGCGGTGATCGCCTTTTTGGAGCCCTCGATCTGGAACATCATGATCATCATCGGCGCCACCGGCTGGATGGGGATCACGCGCCTGGTGCGGGCCGATTTCATCTCGCTCAAGGAGCGCGATTTCGTGCAGGCCGCCCGCGTGATCGGGGCGAGCGACGCGCGGATCATCTTCATCCACGTCCTGCCCAACTGCATGGCCTCGGTGCTCGTCGCGGCGACCCTCGGCGTGGCCGGGGCGATCCTCACCGAGTCGGCCCTGAGCTTCCTCGGGATCGGCGTGCAGCCGCCCACCCCGAGCTGGGGCAACATCCTCACGGCGGGCAAGGACAACATCGACATCGCCTGGTGGCTCTCCCTGTACCCGGGGCTGGCCATCCTGGTGACGGTTCTCGGCTACAACATGCTGGGCGAAGGAATCCGGGACTCCCTGGACCCGAGACTCCGGAGCTGAGGCAGTCAACCCCTAACCTCATTCCCGTCATGCCGGCGGGTTCACCGTGAACTCACGAGGAGGATCGGAATGAAAAAACCGGAGGCATTCGACATGGACAGCGCAGACAAAAGAATCATCGAGCTCAAACTCAAGAAAGGCGAGATGCCGGAGAAGTTCCTCGCCAAGTACCTCTCCACGCTTCCCGATGTGGCGGGCCTGGCCGAGGAGGTCCCGATGCATCTGGAACGCAGGAAACCCGCAAAAGGATAAGGCAGGCGCAGATGCTCATCGACTCGCACGCCCATCTGGAGATGCCGCCCTTCGACCGGGACCGCGACCTGGTCGTCCGCAGGGCGAAGGACGCCGGCGTGGAGATCATCGTCACGGTGGGGACCACCGTGGAGGATTGCCGCAAGGCCCTCGAGATCACCCGCCGCTACCCCGGCGTCTATGCCGTCATCGGGGTCCACCCCCACGAGGTGAAGGGCATCGACGGCGGGACCTACGACTCGCTCAAGGGGATGGCGAACCAGGAGAAAGTCGTCGCCTACGGCGAGATCGGTCTGGACTTCTTCCGCAACCTCTCGCCCCGGGCGACCCAGATCCGCCGCTTCGGAGAGCAACTGGCGCTGGCCTCGGAACTCAACCTTCCCGTCGTGATCCACGACCGCGAGGCGCACCGGGAAACGCTGGATCAGCTCAAGAGCTGGAAAGGCGCCCGGAGGGGCATCATCCACTGCTTCTCCGGCGACTATGCCATGGCGAAACAGTGCATCGGCCTGGGGTTCTACATCTCCATCCCCGGGACGGTGACCTTCGAGAAGAACGAGAGGCTCCGCTCCATCGTCCGGGACCTTCCCCTGGAGTCGCTTCTCGTGGAGACCGACTGTCCCTACCTCACGCCGAACCCGTTCCGCGGCAAGCGCAACGAGCCGGCCTACGTGGTCCACACGGCCCGGAAGGTGGCCGAGATCAAGGGAAGGAGCTTCGAGGAAGTGGCGGCCGTCACGACGGCCAACGCAAAAGCCGTGTTCGGGATCCCCTGAACACGGAAGTTGAGAAGTTGGGAAGTTGTGAAGTTCGGACAACGCCGGTGCGATCGCCTGTGGGTACCCTCTCCGAGCTTCGGAGCTTCATAACTTCCTAACTTCCGTCTTTTCCAGGTACATCCGGATCCCCCGGATGCTGTTGGAGCAGAAGGTTCTCTCCCGGGTCCGGATGTCTTCGGGCAGCAACGGCCAGCCAGCCATGTGAGGGTCGCCGGCGATCAGCTCGGCCAGGACCGCCTCCTCGAAGGGATCGCTGCCCGCCCCGAAGTGCCTCCGGGCCGTGTCCACCCAGAAGTCGAGCTGCCGCCGAGCCCTCTCGAACACCTCCGCCACATCCTGCCGGCAGCCATAGTGCCCGACGCAGACGAGCTTCACGTCCAGGGCTGCAACCCTGTCGATGGAGTCCCGGAACGTCCCGTGCTGGAAGGGCGGAGGGGTTGCAGGGCGGCAGTAGAGCCCGTCGTCGAGAGGGACGTAGACGCCGCCCACCTCGCCGGCAAACAGGAGGTCGCCCACGCGGTACGAGACGTGGTGCGCCGCGTGGCCCGGCGTTTCCATGGCCTCGATCACACCGTCGCCGACGGGGATTCGATCCTGCCACGCGATGCTTGCCTCGGGCACGGGAGCCATCTCGCCATAGGCCTCGGCCACCTTCCCCAGGACCTTTTTCGATTCCTCCCAGAGTCTCTGCGGGGCCACCAGGTGGGGAATCCCCTTGGGGTGGCAATTGACCTTCGCATCGGGGAAGTGCTCCAGCAGACGGCCCGTGCCGCCCGCGTGATCGAGGTGAATGTGGGTGAGCAGGACGTGGTCGATCCTTTCGATTCCGAGCCGCTCGAGCCGCTCGGCAAGATGGGGGATCGTGGAGGCAGGCCCCGGATCGACAAGAAGCGTCACGCCGTCGAGCCTGTAGATCCATGCGCTGATGAAGTTCCGGAAACCCTCAAGGGCCTGGTCGATGTCGATGAGGTACAGGTTGTCTCGGATTTTCCGCATAGCAGCGCTCTCTCCGGTCCGATTGCAGATCAGTATAGGCGGGCCCCGGGGCGGCTGTCAACGACGGTTCAATCCCCCGGTTCCCGGGTTTCATTGCGCCCGGAAGATCCGCAGCCACAGGGCGCCGGACATGCAGACCACCCCCAGCGAGGCAAAGGCCAGCCCCCACGCCGCGACCCCGCGGCCGGCGGCATCGAGGATGGCGCCGAAGGCCAGGGGCGCCAGGAAGGCCATCCCGAATCCCGTGAAGGAATAGACGGCCAGGGTGAGCCCCCTTTGCCGCTCCGGCGACTCCGCGACGAGCCCGGCCGTGAGCGCCCCGCTGTCGAAGAGGTTTGCCATCCCGTAGAGGAAGCACAGGGTTGCGACGAGGGTGAAGTTCAGCCCCGCCGTGAAGCCGATGAAGCATCCCAGGATCCCCGAACCGGTCACGTAGAGGGTGATCGCCCTGCGCCGCCCCCAGGCCATGGCCCCTTCGTTGCCGAGGATGCTGGCGGGCACGCCCGCCAAAACGATGATCATGGCCACGTTCTGGGGCGAGAGCGGCGAGGTAAATCCCGGCTGCAGGCTCAGGCTGAATACGAGGAAGGCAACGAGCCAGGAGCGGAACCCGAAGAGCTCCCAGCAGTGCGCCCCGTAGCCCAGGATGTAGCCCACGGCAGGCCGGTTGGCCAGGATGGCCTTCAGGTCATGGACCGAGATGCGCAGCCCCGCGTCCGAGGCCGGCGGTGTGCGGGGCGGGACGACGGCGGCGAAGAGGAGCAGAGCCCCCAGGGGCCCCAGTGCGAGAAGTTCCGCCCCCGTCCGCCATCCCACGAGCGGAGCGAAAAGGCCGGCAACGTAGACGGACAGCGCCGTTCCGATCCCGTAGGACGCGGTGTAGAACACGATGTAACGGCTCTGCTTCGGCCCGGAGACGTTGTCGCTCAAGGCCCTGAGCCCCGGCATGTAGGTTCCTGCCAGGCCGATCCCCGCCAGGAGGCGCAGGGCCGCCGCCGACCAGGTCCCCTCGGCCAGCCGGCCGAAGAGAAACAGGGAGAGGGCTGCCAGGGCCGCCGAGGGCAGGTAGATCCGCCGGGCGTCGATCCGGTCCGTGAGGCCCACGAGGAAGGGCGCCGTCACGGCATAGCCCGCAAAGAAGACGCCGTTGATCCAGCCTGCCTCGGTGTTGGTCAGTCCCCATTCGGCCTGGAGGGAAGGCAGCAGGGCGGGGAAGTACATGGTTCCCGTCATGGAAAGCGTCTCGGCCAGGCAGATCAGGAATACGAATGGGGCGGGGCGCATCGGCACGCGGGCTCCAATGTTTCGGGTCGGGTGTTGCAGACCCCATCCTTAGCCGCGAGCGGGGCGTATTTCAAGCGCTAATTTGCGCGGGCCGGTCAAGAATTCGCTTGATTACGGCAGATCCTTGGGGTAGTCTCAACTTACAACTGAATAGCCGATCCTGGGGGTGCCGTACAGGCTGAGAGTATACCCTTCGAACCTGACCTGGGTAATGCCAGCGTAGGGAGTGGCGGAAGCAACGATGAAGGTTCAGAGGCACATCCACTCGAGATGTGCCTTTTTGTTTTGGAGGAGAAGGAAATGGAAGTGAAGAGAGTATTGACGATCGCCGGGTCCGATTCCGGCGGGGGGGCCGGGATCCAGGCCGACCTGAAGACGATCACGGCGCTCGGCGGGTTTGGGATGAGCGTCATCACGGCGTTGACGGCCCAGAACACCCAGGGGGTCCAGGGGGTCTACGACATCCCCGTCGAGTTCATCGAGGCGCAGTTCGACTCCGTGGCAAGCGACATCGGCGTCGATGCGGCCAAAACGGGCATGCTCTCCTCGTCTGAGATCATCCGCTGCGTGGCGAAGAAGATCCGCCGGTACAGGATACGGAAACTGGTCGTCGACCCCGTCATGGTGGCCAAGGGCGGCAGCCCCCTGCTGCGCGAGGAGGCGCGGGGGACACTCATCAAGGAGCTGATCCCCCTGGCCGCGGTCGTCACGCCGAACATCCCCGAGGCGGAGGTCCTCACGGGGATGCGGATCGCGAAAAAGGACAACATGAAGAAGGCGGCCGTTCTCATCCACAAACTCGGGGCGAAGAACGTCGTCGTCAAGGGCGGGCATCTCGAGGGTGACGCCATGGACCTGCTCTTTGACGGGAAGAACTTCCACGAGTTCGCCGTGATGCGCATCGACACGAAGCATACCCACGGCACGGGGTGCACCTTCGCCTCGGCCATCGCCACGGGGCTGGCGCAGGGAGACGGGGTGCTTGCGGCCGTGAAGCGCGCGAAGGACTACGTCACCGAGGCGATCCGCTTCGGTCTTCCCATCGGCGGCGGCCAGGGCCCGACGAACCATTTCGCGCCGGTCTTTCGCGAGGGCGAACGCTACCGTTGTGTCGAGGATCTGAAGACGGCCATCTCACGGCTCAAGGCCGAGCGGACGGGCAACATCATCCCCGAGATCCAGTCCAATTTCGGCTATGCCCTGGCAGGGGCGGCATCCGCTGCGGAGGTGGCCGCCGTCCCCGGGCGTATCATCCGCGTCGGTGAGAACGCGGAGACTCTCCACGACCCGGCCTTCGGGGCCTCGAGCCACGTCGCCAAGGTGATCCTTGCGGTCATGCGCTTCGACGGCGGGAACCGGTCGGCCATGAACATCCGCTTCTCCGAGGAGATCGTCCGCATCCTGAAAGCTCTCCGGTTCGACGTGGCGAGTTTTGACCGGGCCGACGAGCCTCAGGACGTGAAGCTCCACGAGGGCTCCTCCCTCGAGTGGGGGACGACGGACGCCCTCTCGCGGCACAGGAGCATCCCCGACGCCGTCTTCGACCGGGGCGGCGACGGCAAGGAGCCCATCGTCCGCATCCTCGGGCGCAACCCGGCCGAGGTGGCCGACAAGGTTCTCAAGGTGTCGAAGGCGCTGTGTAAATGATGGAAGCTGAGAAGTTGCGAAGTTGGGAAGCTGGGAAAAAGCAGAAGAAACAACCCGGACAGTCACCAAACTTCCCAACGTCATAATTTCCCAACTTCGTATAGGGATAGCTCAGGCGGGATTATCCCGTACATCCTTTCGGGGATGGAACGTGAAAGGAGGACAGAAGAGATGGCGCTCAACGAAGTCACCATCACCCGGGCCATCGTCGAGACGTACACGAAGAAGCTGCTGGCGCACCTCGACGTCGACGTGGCCGTAGTGGGCGGCGGGCCCGCCGGCCTCGTCGCGGCCTACTTCCTGGCCAAGGCCGGCAGGAAGGTCGCCCTCTATGAAAGAAAGCTCAGCATCGGCGGCGGCATGTGGGGCGGCGGGATGATGTTCAACGAGATCGTCGTCCAGGCCGAGGCGAAGGGGATCCTCGATCACTTCGGGGTCCGGACTGAAGAATACGAGACCGGCTACTTCACGGCCGACGCCATCGAGGCGGTCACCACGATCTGCTCCCGGGCCATCCAGGCCGGGGCGAAGGTCTTCAACTGCATCACCGTGGAGGACGTGGTGATCCGCGACAACCGCGTCATGGGGCTCGTCATCACCTGGTCGCCCGTGGAGATGACGGGGCTTCACGTCGACCCGCTGACGATCCACGCGAAGGCCGTCGTCGACGCCACGGGGCACGACACGGAGGTGTTGCACGTCATCGAGCGCAAGGCCGACGTGACGCTCAATACCCCGACGGGCAAGCTCATGGGGGAGCGTTCCATGTGGTCCGAGAAGGCCGAACGGCTGACGATCGACAACACCCGGGAGATCTGCCCCGGCGTCTACGTGGCCGGCATGTCGGCCAACGCCGCTTTCGGGGGGCCGCGCATGGGGCCCATTTTCGGCGGGATGCTCCTGTCGGGGCGCAAGGTGGCCGAGCAGATCCTGGCCGCAACCTAGAAGGGCGCTCCCCGGGACTCCGGCCGGGCGCAGGGTGAAGCGATGAAATCACAGAACATGACGCAACTGGAAATGGCGCGTCAGGGGATCGTCTCCGAGGAGATGGCCGCCTGCGCGAAGCGCGAAAACGTCGAGGCCGAAACCCTCCGCAAGGGGGTCGAGGACGGGACCATCGTCGTCGTCCGCAACAACCGGCACGCTTCCATCGCGCCCCTGGCCGTCGGCAAGGGGCTACGGACGAAGATCAACACGAACATCGGGACCTCGAAGGACCGGGCGGATCTGGCCCTGGAGCTGGAGAAGGTCCGCGTCTCCGTCGCCGCGGGGACGGACACGATCATGGACCTCTCCACGGGAGGCGATCTCGGGGCGATCCGGCGCGCCGTCATCGGCTCATCGACGGTGGTCGTGGGGACCGTGCCCATCTACCAGGCCGCTGTGGCGGCCGTGAGAGCGGGCAAGGCCATCGTGGAGATGACGGCCGACGATCTCTTCCGGGCCATCGAGGAAAACGGCGAGGACGGCGTGGACTTCGTCACCGTCCACTGCGGGGTGACGCGCCGGAGCGTGGAGTGCATCGAGAAGCAGGGCCGGCTCCTGGGCATCGTGAGCCGCGGGGGCTCGATCCTCGCGCACTGGATGGATTACAACGATCGGGAGAATCCCCTCTACGAGCAGTACGACCGGCTGCTCGAGATTGCGAAGAGGTACGACATGGTCCTGAGCCTGGGCGACGGCCTCAGGCCCGGCTGCCTGGCCGACGCCACGGACCGTGGCCAGGTGCAGGAACTCATCCTGCTCGGCGAGCTCACACGCAGGGCGAGGGAGCGGGGCGTCCAGGTCATGATCGAAGGCCCGGGGCACGTGCCGATCAAGGACATCCAGGCCAACATCCGGCTGGAGAAGAGCCTCTGCAACGGGGCCCCCTTCTACGTCCTGGGGCCGCTGCCCACGGACATCGCCCCCGGGTACGACCACATCACGGCCGCCATCGGCGGGGCCATCGCCGGCTGGGCCGGGGCGGATTACCTCTGCTACGTCACCCCCTCGGAGCACCTGCGGCTACCCACCCTCGACGACGTCCGGGAAGGGGTGATCGCCTCGAAGATCGCCGCGCACATCGCCGACATCGCCAAGGGCATCCCCGGGGCGATCGAGCGGGACCACCGTATGGCCCGGGCCCGCAAGGAGCTCGACTGGGAAGGCCAGATCGAGGCCTCCCTCGACCCGGTGCGCTCCCGCGCGTGGCTCGAGAAGAGCGCCAGCGCAAAAGAAGAGGGCTGCACGATGTGCGGTGATCTCTGTGCCGTCAAGATGGGGCGGAAGAAGCGGGACCCCGGCAGTCAGGAAACGCCGGAGGAAAGAGAAGCCCCCAAAAAACAACAGGGCATCTGATGGCGAAAATCGATCCTTTCGACGAGCACGCAGAGGAATACGACGCGTGGTTCGAGAGGCACCGGGAGAGTTATCTCGCCGAGCTTGCCGCCGTGAGGGAATTGCTCCCTTCCGGCGGCAGGGGGGTTGAAATCGGCATCGGCTCGGGGAAATTCGCAGGTCCGCTGGGCATCCCTGTGGGTGTGGAGCCTTCGCCCCGCATGGCGGAGTTGGCTCGCCGGCGCGGCCTGCGGTTGCTCGAGGCGACGGCCGAGGCCCTGCCCTTTGCCGACGGCGAGTTCGACTTCGCCCTGATGGTAACGGTGATCTGTTTTCTCGACGACGTGGAGCGGGCGCTCCGGGAGGCGCATCGCATTCTCAGGCCCGGGGGCGTCCTCGTCATCGGTTTCATCGACAGCGAAAGCGTATTGGGGAGGGAATACAGCCGGAAAAAGGATCGAAGCATGTTTTACCGGGATGCCGTCTTTTATTCCGCTCATGAAGTGGAAACCCTCTTGTCGCGAGCCGGGTTCTCGAATTTTGAATACAGGCAAACGCTCTTCAGCGATCCCGGAAGCGGCCTGTCCGTTGAAAGGGGTCACGGCAGGGGCAGCTTTGTCGTGGTCAGAGGTGCCAAAAACACAGGCGAGCAATGATCCTGCACCGGGCCGGCATGCCTAGGGAAGGATCGGGATATTAAGGCGGAAAGGGAAGAAAAGGTCGTGGTGAAGCTGCTTGTCTTCCACTCGGGGAACCCCGGCTGAAGGAGTTGTGCCGTCGCAACGGGCGTTGCGAAAAAGATGAAGGACCGATTCGGTGACGGGATCGACCTGCAGATTCATCTGACCAGCTCGGAAGAGGCGATGAAGTACCGGATCCGGAGCGCCACCAGCGTGTTGGCGGATGGCGAATGGGTGCCGCTCGATATCGCCCTGTCGGAAGAGCGCATGTCTGCTTTTCTGGATGGAAAGCTGAAGGGATCCTCACGGGATTAACTTCTAGGGACGGGGTCGGTTTTCCCGCGCCGACTTGCTGAAGACGGGTCAAAACGGTTCGGCTGCAAGGCGCTCTTAAAAGATGGAAGTTAGGAAGCTAAGAAGTTCGGAGATGAAGGAGATATGCGGCCGGCTTTCAGCATATCCAAACTTCCCAACTTCTAAACTTCATAACTTCTCTTCAAGCCGCCGGTGCCTCTCGTCGAGCAGCTCGTTGATGCTGTCCATGACGATCTTCGTCACTCCCTCGAACTGGGCCCTGTATTTTTGCTGGCTCTCGCGCGAGAAGAGCTTGAAGGGCTCCGTGATGCGGAATTCCTTCAGCCTGCCGTCGATGGACAGCGGCTCTCCGATGCGGTAGGTGATCGCGCCCGATCTGGCGAAGGGCGAATGGCCCGTGTAGACCCGGTCGGAGTTGTTGCAGCCCACGGGAATGATCTTCTTCCCCGAGTACAGGGCGATCTGCGCAAGCCCGGGCCTGCCGGCGCCGAGCCTCAACGACCGCGTTCCCTCGGGGAAGATGATGAGGTTGAGGTTCCACTCCCTGACCGCTCTCGTGCTCAGCTCTGCCACCTTCTCCATGAGGAACTGATGGTAATCCTTCAGGTGCTCGATGAAACTCTTCTGGAAGAGGGTTTTCGTTTCGTCCCCGAGTTTCGCCAGCGAAGCGGCCTCGTCGATTTTCCCGTCGATCCAGTCCTTGATGGCGCGGTACTCCTCTTTCCCGATCTTTCGGCCGAAGCGCTGCTTGTAGTATTCCTCCACCAGGTACCCCATGGAAGGCACGGGGATGACGTTGCAGGTGTCCAGCAATGTACCGACCACCTTGCTGCGGTAGTATTTTCCCTTGGCCCACACCGTCGTGAAGGGATAGCGCAGCTTCCAGAGCTGATATTGGAAGGGCCAGTAGTTGTAGCGGTCCGTGTGGTTCATGGCGAAGATGACCGTCTCGCTGCGGGGAATCCTTTCCAGGTTCTCGAATCGGATGTCCACGTTCTGGAAAAGGCGATAGTTGGGACCCAGGATGAAGGTTGCCACGAACCGCTGCCCGATGGGCGCCGAGGAAAGGCGAATGCTGTCGAGGTGTTTTTCGTCGATCATGATCGAGGCCCTCCCGGAAACCGGCCCTTCATGCAAGTTTCTATTATCATAAGACTTTCCTTTCGCAAGGATTTTCTGTCTCCCCCGATCGCCGCCCTTTACATCCCCGCAAGGCTGTGTTTTACTGCCCCATGCTCGAGCAAAGGCGGCCAACGGCATGACCCTGTGGAACGAAAAGCGAAGAATTCTCATCACCTGTGCGCGCGGGACCCCGGGGATTCTCTCGGATGAACTCCAGGCGCTTCGCTTCCCCGTGCGAGCGATGCAGGAGACGGCCCTCGAGACGGAAGGCAGTCTTGCCGACACCGTCCGTCTCAACCTCTCCCTGCGCACGGCCCAGCGCATCCTGTATCTCCTGGATGCCTTTCCGGCCGGGCAGGCCCAGGATCTGTACCGACGCCTGGTGACGCTGCCCTGGGAACGGTTCATCGCAGCCGACGGGTACCTCTCGGTCACATCGAGTGTCAAGACCGACGCCGTCAACGACACCCGGTTTGCCAACGTGAAGACGAAGGACGCCATCGTGGACCGCATCCGCGAAAAGCAGGGCCGCCGGCCCGACTCGGGCCCGGGCCGCCAGGGGGCCGTCGTCCACCTGCACTGGGAGGGCGATCGCTGCGAGGTCTGGCTCGACACCTCGGGCGAGCCTCTCTCGCGGCGGGGTTACCGGAAGATCCCCCTCGAGGCACCCATGCAGGAGACCCTGGCTGCCGCCGTGGTCCTTGCCGCGGGATGGGACGGCACGGGGCCCTTGCTCAACCCCATGTGCGGCAGCGGCACCCTCGCGATCGAGGGGGCCCTCATTGCCCTGGGCCGGGCGCCGGGAATCCTGCGGCAGAACTTCGGGTTCATGCACATCCTGGGTTACGATCGCTCCGCATTCGAGAGGGAGCGGGAGGAGTTGAAAAAAAAGGCCCGCCGCAAGGTCTACGCGAGCATCGTCGCCACGGACATCCGTCCCGATGCCGTCGAGGCCGCAAGGCAGAACGCCCGTACGGCGGGGGTGGAACAATTCATCGAATTCAGCGTCTGCGATTTTCGGGAAACGCCCGTGCCCGGGGGCGACGGGGTCGTGATCCTCAACCCCGAGTATGGCGAGCGGATGGGCGATGCCGCCAAGCTGGGCGAAATCTACAAGGCAATCGGCGATTTTTTCAAGAGCCGGTGCCTGGGCTACCGGGGCTATATCTTTACGGGCAATCTCGATCTGGCCAAGCGGGTCGGCCTGCGGACGAAGCGCAGAATCCCCTTCTACAACGGGCCCATCGAGTGCCGGCTGCTCGAGTACGAACTCTACCGCGGAAGCCGGAAGGACAGCGCCGGGGGCTGAGCCGTCTCTGGAGCGGTATTTGCACGCCTCGCGGGAAGGGTCAACGGATTCGGCCGCGGGACGTTTTCATGTGTCAAGAAGTGCGGAATTTGAGGAGGCAGTGATGAAAAGGATCATCGTTTTGTTCGCGGCCCTGGTGCTTCTGGCGCCGGCGGCAAGCGTATCGGCCCAAAACGTGAGCACGGGCATTTCCATCTCCAACGGCGAGCTGCAGAGTTTCTACCTCGCCGTCGGGGACTACTACCGAGTGCCCGAATCCCGCGTTGTGCACGTGAAACAGCGCTACCACGTCCACGACGAAGAGCTTCCCGTGGTGTTTTTCCTGGCGTCCAGGGCCCACGTCGACCCTGCCGTGATCATCGATCTTCGTCTTCGCCAGCGGATGAGCTGGCTCAACATCACGCTCCATTACGGGCTGACCCCCGAGATCTACTATGTGCCCGTGCAGCGCGTCGGGCCTCCCTACGGCAATGCCTACGGGCACTACAAAAAGCACGGCAAGGACTACAAAAAGGTCAGGCTCGCCGATTCCGACGTGGTCAACCTCGTGAACCTGCGCTTCATGTCCGAGTATCACGGAGTGGCCGCCGAAGTGGTCATGGACCGAAGGGGCAAGGGCGAGCGGTTCGTCGTCATGAACGATCGCTATTACAAGGAAAAGGGAAAGCATCGAGGCCGCGATGACGATCGGGGCAAGGGGAAGGACAGGGACGACAAGTGGGACAAGAAAGACAAGAAGGACAAGAGGGACAAGGACGACAAACACGACAAGAACAAAGGCAAGGGACACGGCAAAGGCAGGGACGATTAGAGACAGGACGCAGGGTCCAGTGTGAACTTGAAAGGGGCGCCGCCGCAGGGCAGCGCCCCTTTCGCTTGTCTTACTTCCTTCGCTCCACGGACCGAAGGGATTCGTCCATCTTCCGCAGTTCTTCCCCGTAGGCGGCCCAGTTGCCCTGCTTCATGTACTCCTGGGCCCTGCGGTAATGCTGCAGGGCCTCGAGGGCCATCTCCCGATCCGTCCGCTGCCTCGCCTCCGCCGCCGCCGTCGCGGCCGGGGGCCTTCCCCCCCTGTCGCGGATCAGCTCGCCGCCGAAGATGCGCTGCAGCGACTGCTCGAGCGTTTCCTCCATGGCAATCATGTTGCCGAAGGCCACGATGACCCGCTTGAGCTCGGGCAGCTGCCCCTTCTCGGCTGAGAGGTAGAGGGGCTGGACGTAGAGGATCGACTTCTCGATGGGGATCGCCAGCAGGCTTCCCCGGATCGCCGTCGACCCGCGCTGGTTCCAAAGCGCGAGCTGCTTGGAGATCTCGGCCTCCTGGTTGATGCGGGCGTCGATCTGCTGCGGCCCGTAGATCAGCTTTTGCTTCGGGAACTGGTAGGCGATGAGCTTGCCGTAGTGCGGCATGTCGCAGCGCACGGCCATCCAGGCAGCCATGTTGTCCTTTCGGCTCGGCGTGAAGGGGACGAGCATGATGAACTCCTCCTTCTTCTCGCCAGGCAGCTTCATGATCGTGTAGTAGGGGTCCATCTCCTGCTCGCCGCTGCGCCCCGGCCTCCCCGGGATGGCCCAGAGATCCTCCTTGTTGTAGAAGACCTGGGGATCCTGCATGTGGTAGGCCCGGAACATGTGGGCCTGGATGCCGAGCATCCCTCCGGGGTATCGGATGTGTTTCTGCAGAGGTTCGGGCATCTCGGCCAGGGGCTTGAAGACCCCCGGGAAGATCTTTGCGTAGGTCTGCAGGATGGGGTCCGTCGCATCGCTCACGTAGAGCTGCACCGTGCCGTCGTAGGCGTCGACGAGCGCCTTGAAGGAGTTGCGGACGTAATTGCCTACGCTTTTCATGGGCTCCGAGTAGGGGAAGCGGTCCGTCAGGGTGTAGCCGTCGACGAACCAGACGAGCCGCCCCTCGGGGGTGATGACGAGGTAAGGGTCGCCCTCGAGGCGCGCGAAGGGCGCGATCTTCGCGACCCGTTCCCGCACCGTGCGATAGTACATGATGCGGCTCTCGTCGGTGATCTCGTTGGCCAGCAGCATGGTGACGGAACCGAACCGGGCGGCGAAGAGCAGCTTGCGGAAGAAGGACAGGGGCACGCCACCCTTGCCCTCGTAGGTGGAATACACGTTCTTGTCCCCCACGGGGTAGTCGAACTCGGGGGCCTTGGTGCGCACGAAGACGTAGTCGTTCGACGTCTCCCCGTAGTAGATCTCCGGCCGGGAGACCTTGAGATTGGCCGACGATACGGGCGGGATGTCCTTGATGAAGAACTCGGGAAGCCCTTCGGGTGTGACCCGGTTGACGGGGCCCACGACGATGCCGTAGCCGTGGGTATACGTCAGGTGCTCGTTCACCCAGGTTTTGGACGGCAGCGACGGGTAGTGCATCTCGCGCGGCGAGAGCATCACCTGGCGGTACTCGCCGTTGACCATGTAGCGGTCGTTGTCCACGTCGGTGAACTTGTAGTACGTCCGGATCTCCTGAAGCTGGCCGTAGGTCTGCAGCAACGGCGCGTCGTTCCAGAGGCGGATGTTCTTGATCGTGAGGTCGTTGCGGCGCAAATCCTCGCGGGTCAGGTTCTCCTCGGCGGGGAAGTCCCGCTCCTCGATGTTGTCGAGCTGGTAGGCCAGGCGCGTGTACTTGATGTTCCACTCGATGTAGGGCCGCTCGAGAACGATCTCGTTGGGGATGACCTGGAACTTCTGCACGAAGGTCGGGTAGACTCCCCGGCCCAGGATGAAGAGGGCCGCGAAGGCGCCGACGGCCACGATGGGGATCAGTACCTTGCCGACAAAGGCATAGGCGACGATCGCCGCCCCGCAGAGCGCGGAGACGACCATGAGGGCCTTGAGGACCCAGAGCTGGGTCGTCACGTCGGTGTAGCCCGGGCCGAAGACGACCCCGCGCTTGGCGAACAGGATCTCGTTGAGGGAGAGCCACGAGCCGAAGACACCCCAGAAGAAAAAGAGCGACACGAGGATCAGCAGGTGCCGCTTCGCCACCGGCGCGAGGCTGAAGACCTGCGGCGGCCGGATGACCACGGCCTTGCGGACGACGTAGACCATGGCCGTGGCGACGAGGGTGAAGAGGTTCAAACTGACGAACCAGCCGAAGATGTGGCTCAGCAGGGGAAGCTGGAAGACGTAGAACCCGATGTCCTTCCCGAAGAGGGGGTCGTTCACCCCGAAGGGCGTGGCGTTGACGTACAGCAGCAGGTTCTCCCACTGATTGGCCCCGGCGAGCGCGGCAAACAGGCTGAGCAGAAGGGAGATCGCCAGGATCAGGAGCTGCAGGGGCTTTTTCCCGGGGGTCACGTCGATCGTGTCGCTTCCCTCGTGCAGCTGGAATTGCGGGGCCAGGCGGTTGGCCGCGGCGAGGTTCAGGAAGAAGAACAGGAAGTAGGGGATGCCGAAGAACGCGGCCGCCTTGAGCTGCGCGATAAGGCTGACGGTGAAGACGTTCTCGTAACCCACCTCCTGGAACCAGAACCAGTCCGCGATCAGGCCGGCTGTCCGCCAGAAGAAAAAGAAAAGGGCGCCCAGGACGAGGGCCAGGATGAAACCGCGCGGCAGTTTTGTCGGAGGCCGGATGGTACGGATGTCGACCATGATGGGGGGTCCCCTTTTGTCCGTCGTTTCCCGGGTTTCCGGGCATCTGTGGCGCACTATAGGGTATCCCCCGGAGGCTGTCAAGGGACGTGACACGCACGGACCTTGACGGGGAGTGTATAATACTGCAATACGTAAGGAACGGAGTGCCGTCAAAAGGGGGAGAGCGCGCCATGGAAGCCTACAGGATCGGCGATCACGTCGTTGCCGCGGACACGGAGGAAGACGCCCGGCATTTTTACCGGGAGGAGGTCGGGAAGGAGGCGCCTGCGGAGATCGAGGAATTGAGCGTCTCTTTCGAGGTGCCGGTCGGGGAGGGGAGAACGATCGCCATCCGGGACCTGATGAACAAGGTGATGGACGAGCGCTGTGCCTGGCTGCGGATGGGCGTGCCCTGCGAGCTGCACTGGCCGTTCATCATCGCGAAGCTGAAATAGAGGGTACGGGATCCAGGGCACAGGGTACAGGGTACAGGGATTTCCCCTGCAAAAATATTTTGTCATTCCGGGTTCGACCCGGAATCCAGTCGTAACATAGCTTCCCGCCTGCGCGGGAATGGCACCTTGAGGTAAGCGTTGACGCTTCGCCGACCGACCCTCTTCCTGCTCATCCTCCTGATCTTTGCCGGCTGCGCCCGGCGGGAGGCGCCTCCCGAGCCGATCCGGCCCTCCGGCAAGGGACCCCTGCCGTCCCGGATGGGCTTCACCATCCAGGCCGGGGCTTTCTCGAAGGCCGAGAACGCGGCGCGGCTCACGAGTCGTCTCAACCGCGAGGGCCTCTCCGCCTACTACTTCGTCTACAAGACGGGGCTCTACAAGGTCCGCTTCGGCAACTTCAGAACGCCCGAGGCGGCCGCGGAGCGCGCCCGGCGCCTCGTGGACAAGGGCATCATCGAGGAGTACTGGGTCGTCAACCCCCGCGAGTACGCGATCGCCCTCAAGGACGAGAAGGGCGAGAACTATGTCCGCGACGAGATCGTGCGGACGGCGAGAAGCTTCATCGGCGTTCCCTACCTGTGGGGCGGCGACTCGGCCGACGAGGGATTCGACTGCAGCGGCTTTACCATGGCCGTCTACCAGTACAACGGCCTCATGCTGCCCCACTCGTCGCGCGATCAGTCCGAGATGGGAAACCCCGTCGGCCGAAGCCGTCTCGAGAAAGGCGACCTGGTCTTCTTCAACACGAACAACTCGGGCAAGGTCTCCCACGTGGGGGTCTACATCGGGGGCGGGCGCTTCATCCACGCGCCCGGCCGGGGCAAGAAGATCGGCATCGAGTCGCTCGACGGCAAGTACTACAGCACGCACTACGCAGGCGGGCGCTCACTGCTGTGATGCGTTCACCTGGCGCTCGATGATCCTGTCGAAAGCGGCCAGCGCCTCCTCCAGGGTACCCGTGTTCAGAACGTATTCGTCGGCCAGCGCGATGGGGACGGCAAGGCCGTAGTCGATCTCCCTGCGGTCCCGCCCGTCGAAGGCCGCCGCCGAGTCGTCGGAGCGACCGCGGGCGAGCACCCGCGCCCTGCGCAGAGGTCTCGGGGCCAGAAAGGCGATGACCACCGTTTCGGCCTGCACCCCGATGAGGTCGATTTCCTGCCGCGACCGAATCCCTTC
Source organism: uncultured Syntrophaceae bacterium (assembly GCA_964478885.1). Lineage (GTDB taxonomy): Bacteria > Desulfobacterota > Syntrophia > Syntrophales > UBA2192 > UBA2192. Next base: position 27,719 of record CAYZKT010000006.1, read on the forward strand.
CAGGAACGCCACGGCCGCACCCGAATCCAGCGCCGCCTTCAGGGCGAGGCGGGTCGCGCCCATCCCGTCTCTGCCGCGGAGTTCCGTCGAGAGCCCCGCCATGCTTTCCGCATCGGGCGACACGCCCCTCCGGCCCGCTTCGGCCCTCACGATATCGCCTGTGGCGAAATAGGGGTAACTCTTCGCGCGGGCAACCTGCCGGGCGATGTCCTTGCCCGCCGCGGGCATCCCGACAATGATGAAACACTTCACGGTCGATTCCCTCCCTGTTTCTTTCCATGCACCTGAACCCTATACCCGATACCCTGTTTTTCGCGCAAGGGTTGACCGGGGTATCTCTTTCGTCTATAAAAGGCCACCGGGTGCAGTGACGCGTCGGCGAACAAAAAAATGAAGGGATCCCCCATGCAAGGAAAACGAATCCGTGAAAGCGCCATCCTGCTGGCCCAGGTTATGAATCCGCAGGACGCCAACCCCGCCGGGAACGTCCACGGCGGGGTCATCATGAAGCTCATCGACACGGCAGCGGGGGCGGCCGCGATCAAGCACGCGGGGGCAAATTGCGTGACGGCCTCCATCGACCGCCTCGATTTTCACAACCCCGTTTTCGTCGGCGACCTGGTTACCCTGAGGGCAGGCATCAATTACACGGGCAAGAGTTCCATGGAGGCCGGCGTGCGCGTCGAGTCGCAGAACCTCTTCACCGGCGAGACGCGGCACACCGTCTCGGCCTACATGACCTTCGTGGCCCTGGACCAACAGGGAAGGCCGACACCCATCCCGCAACTCATCCTGGAAACGGCCGACGAGCAGCGCCGCAACCGCGAGGCCCAGGCCCGCCGGGAGGCAAGGCTGCGGGAAAAGACCAAGGAGAAGGCCTGCCAGCACAGCGGCGAGATCTGCGACTAGGCAGGTATAATACCCTTTGGAAAAGGGGGATTTCCCGAGAAAGAGTTTTCGTCAATTGCCCATGAAAAAACTCAACCCCGAGTATGTAAAGACCGTCACCACGCTGGCGAACCAGAGTCCCTACTTCCGCCACCTCGGCATGGTGATTGCCGAACTCGGCATGGGCGCAGCCCTTGTCGAGATCCAGTCGCGTGATCATCACCTTCAGATATATGGAAATGTTCACGGCGGCGTCATCGCGTCGCTTGCGGACACGGCAATCTTCTGGTCCTGTTTTGCCGAGTTGGATAAATCCGTGGGGATCACGACGGTGGACCTGAAGGTCAACTACCTGGCGCCCGTCGCGGACGGGAAGCTGACGGCGCGCGGCAAGCGGATTCGCCTGGGCCGCACCCTGGGCCTCGGCGAGGCGGAAATCTTCAACGGCGAGGGCAAGCTCGTCGCCCACGGGACCTCCTCGGTCATCGTACTGCCGGATTTCCATTTTCCCGGCAACCCGAAACTCCCGCCGAAATTCCTGTAGATTCCACGTGCCGAAACTCCCCGATCCCGCTGCTTCCAACCTGTCTGGGAGGGCATAAAATCTGCATGTTTTCCTGCTGCGCCGCAGGCCTTGCGCGAGGGGCGACCGCTACGACATTCCATCCGGTGTGTTTGAAAACTCAACAGGCAAAGAACGTCCCCTGTGGCGGGGGATGATCCACGCGTGGAAGGGAGAAAACCCATGATCCGTTTTTCATCTCGAAGGTTGCTTTCACTGTGTACCGTCATCGTGGCGGTCTTTTCGCTGGCCCTGTCCGGTCCGGCGTTCCTGCCCCCAGCCGATGCCGCAGAGGTGCTTCGCGTTACGGCCGGAGACGGCAAGTCGTTCTACTCCTACTCCACCCGCCTGGACCTGAAGCGCGCTTACTATCTCCTGAACATCGAAGGCGGTACGAGGCCTTATACCTTCAGCCTGACCAAGCCCTTCGTCGTCGTCGAGCCGTCGTACCCGGGGGCGCAGGTCTCCTTCAAGGTGATCCCCAAGGCGGTGGGCACCACCGTTCTCACGGTCAAGGACACAAAGGGCAACACCATGGTCCGCGAGATCGTGGTCTACGACCCCGGTGTGCAGCCGCTTGCTCTCGGCGTGCTGCCCGGCGCATCGAATCCCGTGGCGGTCGGCCAGGGGCGCGGGTTTGGCGTCTCGGGCGGCAAGGCGCCCTACACGGTCGTGTCGGCCAACCCCGGCATTGCCCGCGTCGAGGCCCGGACGAACCTCTACATGGTCTGGGGGGTGGCAGCCGGTTCGACGCAGATCACCGTCACCGACGCGGCGGGCGCGAAGGTGCAGGGCACGGTGCACGTGGGCACGACGAAGCCCCTTAGCGTCTCCGCAGATTCCTCGATTCTTGCGGGAGGCAAGGGCGAACTCGTCATCAGCAGCGGCAACCCTCCCTACTCGGTTTCGACCAGCCCGCACCTCTCGGCGGTCCTCAAGGGCAACGACACTTACGGGCGGACCGTCTACACACTCACGACGAAATCGGCCGGGCAGGGGACGGTCACGGTCCGGGACTCTAAGGGCCAGGCGGCGACCCGGAACATCACGATCAAGGAGTGGGTCACCCTGTCGTTTCCTAAGCTGGCCGCCGAGCCCAGGGCCCTCGACGTGGGGCAGACGACCCCGCTGGCCGTCTCAGGCGGCAAGCCCCCCTACACGGTGACGGCAAGCAATCCGAGTGCGGTGACCATCCAGCAGCAGGCAGCAGGGCAGTACGCCGTCACCGGCCGCCAGGCCGGCGTGGTCGGTATCGTGGCCAGGGACAGCGCCGGAGCGACCCGCGAGCTGTCGCTGATCGTCCGAAACCTGCCCACGCTGACGCTCGCCGCGCCGTCCGCGCTGACGGTGGGCTCGACGGGCACGCTCACGCTGGTGGGCGGCGCAGGCCCCTTCACGGTGACGGTGTCCGGCAGCCAGATCTCCGTGACCAAGATCGGCGACAAGAAATACACGCTGACCGCGAAATCGGCGGGAAGCGCGGTCATCACGGTCAAGGACGCCAAGGGCACCACCAAGCAGCACACCGTTGCCGTAAACGCCATGCCCCTGAAGATCGAATTGCCGTCGGGCACCATGGTCATCGGAGGCAGCGGCACCTTTGATGTCAAGGGCGGCGTGGGGCCTTATGCGGTGACCCTGTCCAACACAAACGCCAAAGCGACACTCTCCGCAACGAGTTCGTCATACACCCGATACGCGGTCAGCGCCGCTGCCGTCGGAACGGTGGACATCACCGCCAGGGACAGCAAGGGGGCATCCGCGACCGCCAGGCTGACCATCCAGGCGGCGCCGCTGAAGCTCTTCGTGTCTTCCAGCACGCTGCAGCTCGGCGCGACGGGTGCGGCGGCCATCCGGGTCCTGTCGGTCCAGGGGGGTGTCTCGCCCTACACGGCGAGCGTTTCCGGCAACCAGCTCACCCTGACCCGGGTCAACGCCACGCAGTTCCAGATGACCCCGAAGGTGAAGGGGACGGCGACCATC
>CAYZKT010000006.1:31251-38019 GCA_964478885.1 uncultured Syntrophaceae bacterium
GGTCAACGCCACGCAGTTCCAGATGACCCCGAAGGTGAAGGGGACGGCGACCATCACCGTCAGGGATAGCAAAGGGGCGACGGCCACCCAGAGCATCACCGTGCAGTAGGAAGACCGGGGCGAACCAGGAAGAAAAGCAGGCAACCGTTCATCATGGCAAGGAAGGCAGGGCCACTTGGGTCCTGCCTTCCTTGTTTCAACCGATCCGTGTGCTGACCCCCCGCCCATCTAAGGGTTTTCCCCCGAGGCAATCAGGAATTAACGGATAGTTTTTCAAGAACCTCTGCAAAATAATACTATCAACTGGGGCAAATCCGGTAGAGGCCGTCGAATCCGGGAAATCCTTTTCGTCGTGGAGGGGAGAAATGAACACTCCGATCATGATCGGCAGCCGTCCGGTCGCCGAGGGCACGACATCGCTGGTTTCGTACTTCCCGATCCCCTTTTTCGGGATCCTGCCAGTCAACGCGTTCCTGATCAGAGCGGCCGAGCCCGTTCTCGTCGATACCGGGCTTGTTGCCCTTCGGGATTCTTTCATGAAGCATCTGCGATCGATCATCGACCCCGGTGAGCTTCGGTGGATCTGGCTCACCCACACCGATGCGGACCACATGGGCAACCTGCTGCCGATCCTCGACGAGGCGCCCCGCGCAAGGGTCATCACGACGTACCTGGGGATGGGCAAAATGTCGCTTCAGCAGCTTCCCATAGATCGCGTGTACCTGCTCAATCCCGGTCAAACGCTTGATGTGGGCGATCGGGAATTGCTTTGCCTGAAGCCCCCGTCCTTCGATGCCCCTGAGACGACAGGCTTTCTCGACACCGGGACGCGGGCGCTCTTCAGCGCCGACTGCTTCGGGGCGCTTATGAAAGAACCTGCTGAAGCGGCAGGGGACATGGCATCGGATGATCTGCGGAGGGGAATCATCACATGGACGACGATCGATGCCCCCTGGCTCGCGTCGGCCGACAGGAACCTGTGGGTCCGCTCCCTGGACAGGGTACGTAACCTGAAACCCAGGCTTGTCCTCAGTGGTCATCTGCCCCCGGCCGAGGGTCTCACCGATATCCTGCTGCAGCATCTGGATTCGGCCTATGATGCCAGTCCGTTCATGGGACCGGACCAGAAAGCCCTGGAGAACGTGATGAGAGTCTCCGGAAGAGATTGAGGAGCAACAAAGTCGTAGCGGTTTTCTTTTGCCACCCCCCGTCTTTTGAAGTAACCAGGAGGTGAAGACATGGAAAGGAAATCCAGAGTCATTGTGTCGATTGCCGTCGCGTGGGCCTTCATGCTGGCGTTCGCTGTTTCTGCATCCTCTGCGACATATGAGTCCCTCGCCGGATTGAAATCCGTCAAGGCGTTTTTTGACGTGAGGGCAGCCAGCGCGAAGAGCGCCGCCCTGCAGCTCAAGCTGATCCATGACACGTACAAGGACAAAAGCGTCCGGGCTGTGTCGAAGAAGCCGTCCTTCGTCGTCGCCTTCATGGGCCCGTCCGTCAAGCTGATCTCGACGAACAGGCAGGCATTCCCGGCGGAGGATCAGAAATCGCTGGATGAAATCGCCCAGACCATCCGGGAGATGGCGAAGGAGGGGATTAGAATCGAGGTTTGCGACTTTGCCGTCAAAGCGAACGGCATGGACCCGGCCTCGATCCTGCCGGAGATCAATCACGTTCCTAACAGCTGGATTTCCCTGATCGGCTACCAGGCCAAGGGCTATTCCATCGTGCCTGTCTACTGACGTACGAAGCGGGAAGAGACGTGTTCCCGCTGAAAAGGAGGAACCGTGAAATGAAACGCAGGGTCATCTCATTCCTGACGGCATCCGTCTTCCTGATTTTCAGCAGTTGCGCCACGATCCCCGAAGAACACAAGGGCGCCGCTACGGGAGCCGGTGTCGGCGCGGCCGCAGGCGCCGTGCTGGGCGCCGTGGTGGGTGACACGAAGGGGGCAGTCATCGGCGGTCTCCTGGGCGCTCTGGTCGGCGGGGCCATCGGCCATTACTACTACGATCAGAACAAGACACGAACCGAGACGGCCAACCAGTACGGCTACCGGTCGACCCAGGGCCCCATGATCCGCATCGAAGGGGCATCCGTCGAGCCGCAGACCGTGGCGCCGGGCGGCAAGGTCGTCATGAAGCTGACCTACGCCGTGCTGACGCCCACCGAGGCGACGGAGCTGACCATTGTCGAGAAGCGCGAGATCCGCCACGAGGGAAGCCTGGTCGGGAATCCCGAGGTCACCGTTGCGCGCAAGGGCGGCACCTATACGTCCAATATCCCCCTGACGCTGCCCGCCGGCGCGAAGAAGGGGCTCTACGTGGTGACCGGCACGGTGCAGTCGGGACAGCTTTCCGAGAAGATCCAATCGGCCTTTACGGTGCGCTGAGTCCCGTGACGACGGTACAAGGCCGCGGCATTTGATGCTGAATCGACATCCTGGAAGGAGCCACACCATGGGCAAACCCTATGTGCGTCTCGACAAGAACAAGGCCGCAGTCCTGCTGGTGGACCACCAGGCGGGGCTGTGCTCCCTGGTGCGCGACATCGACCCCGACACGTTCAGGAACAACGTGCTGGCCCTGGCCGATCTCGCGAAGTACTTCAAGCTGCCCGCCATCCTGACGACGAGCGCCGAGAACGGCCCAAACGGGCCGCTGATGGCCGAGCTGAAGACAACCTTCCCCGATGCGCCCTACATTGCGCGCCCCGGCCAGATCAATGCCTGGGACAACGAGGATTTCGTGAAGGCCGTCAGGGCGACCGGCCGGAAGCAACTGATCCTTGCCGGCATCGTCACCGAGGTGTGCGTTGCGTTCCCGGCCCTGTCCGCAATCGAGGAGGGCTACGACGTCTTCGTCGTGACCGACGCCTCGGGCACCTTCAACGAGGTAACGCGCCATTCCGCCTGGGATCGGATGTCGGCTGCCGGTGCACAGCTGATGACCTGGTTCGGCGTTGCCTGCGAGCTGCACCGCGACTGGCGCAACGATGTCGAAGGCCTTGCCACATTGTTCGCCAACCACATCCCCGATTACCGGAACCTGATCAACAGTCACAGGGCCGGCAAGTAAATATCCCGGTTCAAATCCGGCTGCGCCGGGCAAGGCCCCGGCCCGGTCATTCTGCGCAATGCATCTTTAGCGGGAATCTGTAAAAATAATGAACGACCGTGAAGGAGGGTGATCATGGGGATTCTGTCCTGGATCGTGATGGGGCTGATCGTCGGGCTGCTGGCAAAATTCATCATGCCGGGCAAAGATCCCGGCGGGTTCATCATCACGGTGTTGCTCGGGGTGGCGGGCGCTTTCGTGGGCGGCTACGTCGGGTCCATCCTGGGGTTCGGGACCGTTACGGGGTTCAATGTGGGGAGCATCCTGCTGGCTACGGGCGGCGCCATCCTCCTGCTGATCCTGTACCGGTTCATCAAGAAATAACGCCCCGGCCTTCATTATTTCCCCCTTTCATAAAAGGGGGACAAAGGGTGATTTGTCCTCAGACCCTTGACGGGAGTGGACAAAGGTGAGCGTGAGTCCTGCCTTGTTTCCCATATGAGATTTTGCTAAGCGCTCGCCTTTGAAATGTCAATAATCAGGCCTGACCCCGACTCGCCCCGGATGTCCGTTGTGCGAAAACCCCGCTCTTGAAAGAAAGCGGGGTTTTTTGATTTCAAGGAACGCGTCCACTCAATAAATTCCGTGGATGCAAGGGGAAAATCGTATTATGATACCCGCTCCGGTGGGGAAGAAGTATTCCCTGGGTCATTGAGAGAAGGAGGATGAAGCCATGAAGAAGATCGCAGTTCTCGTCGCATTGATGATGCTGGCCGCGGCTCCCTGCGCCCTTGCGGCACCGCCTGCGAAGGCCGCACCGGCCGCCCAGGTCTCCGTGGAGAAGGCGAAGGCCGAGGGAAAGGTGTCGTTCTACGCCAACATGACGTCCGTCGAGCCCGTGATGGAGGCTTTCCAGAAGAAGTACGGCATCAAGGCCGAGTACACGAGGCTCTCGACGAGCAAGTTCATCGCCACGATCCTGACGGAGCACGCCGCCGGCAAGCTCACGGCCGACGTCCTGCAGGCGCCCGTCCCGGTCATGGAGCTGCTCAAAAGTAAGGGCGTCATCTCCTCCTACGTTTCCCCCGTCGCGGCGGGCTACCCCAAGTGGGCCAACAAGGACGGCATGATCCAGAGCTTCGGCATCGAGTACGTCGCCCTCATCTACAACAAGGACCTCGTCAAGGCGGCCGACGCGCCCAGGACCTACCAGGAGCTGACAAACCCGAAGTGGAAGGGCAAGATCGTCATGGCCGACCCGGCCACCCACTCGACGACCATCTCGTGGCTCGTGGGCCTCAAGGAGAACGTGATCAAATCCGATGCCGAGTGGCGGGCCTTCCTGAAGGGCCTGGCGGCCAACAGCCCCATGTTCGTGGCCTCCTTCGGACCGACGCCCGCCCCCATCGAGACGGGCGAAAAGCTCATCGGCATCTCCATGCCCAAGTACATCGTGACCAAGGCACCGGCGCCGCTCGACTGGGCGAAGGTCTCGCAGCCCATGATGGGCACCCCGCGCGCCATCGGCATCACCGCCAAGGCGCCCCACCCGAACGCCGCGCGGCTCTTCGTCGATTACTGGCTCTCGAAGGAAGCCATGAAGATCATGGCCGACCAGGTGGGTGAGTACGTGCTGGCCCCGGGCGTCTACCCACCGATCGCCGGGATCGACAAGGCCAAGGTCATCCCGATCCGGGAACTCTCCGACGACGAGATCAAGAAGTGGGGAGCCGAATTCAAGAAGATCTTCGCGAAGTAAAGGCTCTTCTTTTTTCACCCTCATCCTGACCCGTAGAGGGAGAGGGGATGTATGTGGCAGCTTCGCTGCAGGAATTGGTTAATTGGGTCATTCGTTGATTGGGAAGAATGAAGGGGAGGTCTGGCGGGAATAATCTGATGGAAATCCGCGTAAAGAACGTCAGCAAATTCTACTACTCCGAAGGCAAGCGGATCGAGGCGCTGGTCGACGTGGACCTGGTGATCCCGTCGAACCGCATCTTTACCCTCCTGGGGCCAAGCGGCTGCGGCAAGACGACACTGCTGCGCTGCATCGTGGGCCTCGAGTCGCCCGACTCGGGCGAGATCGCCATTGGCGACGAGGTTGTCTTCTCGGCCGAAAAGGGCGTCTTCGTCCCGCCCGACAGGCGGGCCCTGGGCATGGTGTTCCAGACCTACGCCATCTGGCCCCACATGAACGTCTTCGACAACGTGGCCTACCCCCTGCAGGCGCGCAATGAGCCGAAGGACGAGATTGCCCGCAAGGTCGCCAAGGCCCTGCACTTCGTCCAGCTCGACGGCTTCGAGAAGCGGCCGGCCACGAAGCTCTCCGGCGGCCAGCAGCAGCGCGTGGCCCTGGCGCGTGCCCTCGTGGCCGAGCCGAAGGTGATCCTCTTCGACGAGCCCCTGAGCAACCTCGACGCCAAGCTGCGCGAGGAGACGCGCAAGGAGCTGCGCCGCTTCCTCACGGAGCTGCGCATCACCGCCGTCTACGTCACCCACGACCAGATCGAGGCCCTGGCGCTATCGGACGACATCGCGGTCATGCGCAACGGCCGCATCGTGGAGACGGGGACGCCGCGGGAGATCTACTTCGATTCCGACCGGCAGTTCGTGGCCGACTTCATCGGGCATGCGAACTTCATCCCCGGCACGGTCGCGGCCGCGGACGAGGAGGGCACGAGGGTCGACTCCGTCATCGGCCCCATCGCCTGCGCGAAAAAGACCGGCGCGGGGGCGGGGCAGGCGGTCACCGTCTGCATCCGCCCCGAGTTCATCCGCGTGCTGGCCGGCGGCCGCGGCGACGGGGAGAACGTCTTTACGGGGAAGGTGGAGTCCCTGGTTTTCGTGGGCGACGCCTGCGAGGGGGAGATCCGCATCGGCGAGACCCTGCTCCTTTTCCGCATCGACCCGACGGCGGCCGTCCGCGAGGGCGAGGAGATCGCCCTGCAGTTCGACCCGCGTCACTGTACGATCCTCATGAGCTGAACGGCGGGACTGCCATGCAGAAGACTTCAGCGGCGCTGACGCCGGGCCTCATCGCGATTGTCGGGTTCCTCACGCTCTGCCCCGTCGTCATGCTCATCCTGGGAAGCTTCAGCGGCGAACTGGGCACCTTCGGCGCCTTCACGCTGGAAAAGTACGTCGCGGCCTACACGGACCCGGCGTTCGCGGAGATCCTTGTCAGCACGGTGATTTTCACCCTGGGCTCGGCGCTGGTCGCCACGGGGCTCGCCCTCTTTCTGGCCTACCTCAACACGCGGACCAACATCCCCGGCAAGTTCATGTTCGGCGTCATCTCGCTCATCCCGATGATGGTGCCGCACATCCTGTTCGCCGTGAGCTGGGTGCTCCTGCTCAACCCCTCCAACGGGATGATCAATCTCTTCCTGCGGCAGCTCGGCATCGAGGGGGCGGCGTTCAACATCTACTCGCTCACGGGGATGATCCTCGTCGAGGGGCTGCTCGACCTGCCCATCGCCTACCTCGTCATCGCGCCGGCCATGTCGGCCTTCGACGTGGCCCTCGAGGAGTCCTCGCGGGTCTGCGGGGCCTCGAACGCGCGCACGCTCTTCCGGGTGACCCTGCCCGTGCTGCGGCCGGCGATCCTCGCGGCCCTCACCCTCGTCATCGTCCGCAGCCTCGCCTCCTTCGCCGTGCCGTCGGTCATCGGCATGCCGGGGCGGATCTACGTGCTGGCCACCCACATCTACAG
>CAYZKT010000007.1:0-10719 GCA_964478885.1 uncultured Syntrophaceae bacterium
CCACGGCCTCCTTCAAGGACTTCGCCGCCCGGATGATGGCGAGGCTCATGAGCCGGATGCGCGACCGGGGAAAGCGTCTCAACGTGCTCGTGGCCACCTCGGGCGACACGGGGAGCGCCGTCGGCGAAGCCTTCAAGGGCGTCGAGGGGATCGGGGTCTATATCCTCTACCCGCGAGGCGAAGTGAGCGGGATGCAGAAGAAGCAGCTCGACACCATCGGCGACAACGTCCTGGCCCTGTCCGTGGACGGCAAGTTCGACGATTGCCAGAACCTCGTCAAGCAGGCCTTCTCCGACCCGGGGCTTGGGCAGCTCAACCTGACCTCGGCCAATTCGATCAACTTCGGCCGGATCATGCCGCAGAGCATCTACTACGTTTACGCCTACGCCCAGCTGTCCGAAGCGGGCGAGGAGATCGTCTTCTCCGTGCCCTCGGGGAATTTCGGCAACGCCCTGGGCTGCGAGTACGCCCGGCGCATGGGCCTTCCCGTGCGGATGCTCGTCATGCCCACCAACGAAAATGACGAGTTCCCAAACTACCTCAAGACGGGCGTCTACCGGAAGGTGTCGCCCTCCAGGGCCTGTCTCTCCAACGCCATGAACGTGGGCCACCCCAGCAACCTGGCCCGGTTCTTCGAGCTCTACGGGGGCACGGTGGACCGCACGGGGGTCGTCCATGCCTATCCCGACCTCGCGGAGATGCGGAAGCGCATCTTCTCCGTGAGCGTCTCCGACGAGGAGACGAAGAAGACCATCCGGCGAGTCTACGAGCAGCACCGCGTCCTGCTGGAGCCCCACGGGGCCGTGGGCTGGAGGGGGCTGGAGCTCTACCTGGAGGCCTGCTGCGGGCCCATCGCCGAGCCCTGCGTCTGTCTCGAGACGGCCCACCCGGCCAAGTTTCCCGACGAGATCATCGAGCTGCTCGGGATCACCCCCGAGGTGCCGCAGAGCATGAAGGACCTCGAGAAGCGGACGGGTGAGCCCGTCGAGCTGCCCGCCGACTACGGCCGGCTGCGCGCCTTCCTGCTCGACACCCTGAAGGGGACGGATTGAATCGTTGCGTTTGCCGGGTCAGGGCAACGGAAACAGCCCGGCGGCGAACCAAGAGGCAGTGCCGCCTGCGCCCAGCCTCCACCTTGCGTTCAGCGACGAACGTCGGTACGAGGTTCGCCCGGGATGTCAAAATCCCGGGGATTCCTGCTCTCCCTAGTAGGCCGAGTTCATAAGGCCCGTCTGCTTGTCGATGAGGACCCTGTCAACCAGCGCATTGCTCTTCGTCAGGACTTCCGCCTCGAAGGCCGTGCCCTTGTCCTTGATCTTGCCCAGCTTCAGGTTGGGATTCCGGGTGGACCTGAGATAATCTTCCATGATGGCCCTGGCATCCTTCATCTCCAGGGGTTTCCCCGGTTCCGCATAGGGCCGGCCGTAGCCGTAACCGCGGCCTCCCATCATGCCGGGTCCCATGCCGTAGCCCTGTCCGTACTCCATCATGCCTCCGCCCATGCCGCGTCCGTAGCCGCGTCCGCCCATCATTCCCGGACCCATTCCGTAGCCGTAGCCGCTCCCATGCATCATGCCAGGTCCCATGCCGCCCCCCATCCTCAGCGCGTGGTCGAACATGACGAGGTGGTGGCGGGTCTGCAGGAGGATGCTGTTGAGGATGCCGGCCGAATCGCGGTCCCCGGCGTTTTTCACGAGCCACTCGTAGCGGGGGATCAGGTCCTGCTCCATCTTCGCGCACAGCTTGAAGGCTTCGGTGATCGTTTTCGTCTCCGCGACCGCCGCCGGCTTGCCCTCGGCGGGCATGCCGTAGGCGGCAAAGAGCCGTTCGATGGCCCGCACATGATCCTCCTCCTGGGGGATGACCGCATGATAGGGCATCCAGGCGTTGAATTTCTCCGCGTCAGCCGTGTACTGGGCGTAGGAAAGACGTTCCAGGGCAAGCACGTCCAGCAGCTTTTGGGTCCACTCCTGGCTCTTCGGGGCCGGGAGCTTGTCCGGCACGTCCGGGGCGATCGGATAGCCCATCATCCCCCCGCCAATGCCGTAACCGTAACCCCCGCCCCCCATCATGCCTCTGCCCATGCTGCGCTGGGCCGCAACGGGCATGGCGAGCAGAACGGACAGGAACACCGCCGTTGTCATCCAGAGATATTTTTTCATGGCTGCCTCCTTGTCTGTGTTCGCGTTTCTCTGTGCATGATCATCGCGACAATCAACGCCCTGGATTTCCGATTAGGCAGAAACCCATTTGCGGGCCTCGCTGAGTTGGGCATTCGCGAATACTTTCACGTGCCCGGGCATTGCAATTCCGAAGATGTCCATTGCCCACCGGATCCACTCTATATCCGAAACCACGGCGATCTTTTCCCAGGCCTTTAAGTAGTGCAGACCCACTTTCGTGTCTTCCCACACGGCTTCGGCCTCCATGCCGGCGAAGTCGCTCCCGATGTGGTAGAGCAAACTGATTTTGGGATACGTCTTCAATTTCTTCTCGACCAGGGGAATGATGACTGATTTGTAATCCCCAGCGGTCACTTTTCCCTTTGCCGCGATGCCGATCACATGATCGGGCAGATCAGCGATGACTTCGATCATTCGTCGGACCCTCCCTTCCTGTCCGGTTTCGCCGGATCGTATTTCTGCGCTGCATGGGCATCCCCAGCCAGAGGTGCCCGCCCCCGGGCCCGGTGCCGTCATCCGCCGGTCGCCCCATGTGAAAAACACGCGCCGGGACCTCCCCGTTCAGAGTCGCACGCTCTTCAGCCGGAGCGAGTTCCCTATTACGGAAACGGAGCTGAAACTCATGGCCGCGGCGGCGATGATCGGGCTGAGCAGAATCCCGAACACGGGGTACAGGACTCCCGCCGCGACGGGCACGCCCAGGGCGTTGTAGACGAAGGCAAAGAAGAGGTTCTGCTTGATGTTGCGCATCGTTGCCCGGCTGAGCTTTCTCGCACGCACGATCCCCCCCAAGTCGCCCTTCACCAGAGTCACCCCGGCGCTTTCCATCGCCACATCCGTCCCCGTCCCCATCGCGATGCCGACCTGCGCCCGGGCCAAGGCCGGAGCATCGTTGATGCCGTCCCCCGCCATGGCCACAATCCGCCCCTCGCCCTGCAGCCGTTTTACCATCGCCGCTTTCCGGTCCGGCAGGACATCGGCCATGACCTCGTCGATGCCCAGCTTTTTCGCAACCGCTTCTGCAGTCGTCCTGTTGTCCCCCGTGATCATGACGACGCGGATCCCTTCCCGGTGGAGGGTCTCGATCGCCTCGGCCGTCGTCGATTTGATCGGGTCCGCCACGGCAAGGATGCCCGCCGCCTTGCCATCCACGGCCAGAAACATCGCGGTCTGCCCCTCCCTGCGCAGGGCTTCCGCCTTGTCGGGGAGATCGCCCTGCGAAATGCCGAGGTCTTCAAGGAGCCGGCGGTTTCCGAGGGCTGCCTTGCGGCCGTCCACGATGCCGGTGACCCCCCGTCCGGTAAGGGACTCAAAGGACTCAACTTTTGAAGGAGAGAGCCCCTTTTCCTTCGCACCGTCCACGATCGCTTCGGCCAGCGGGTGCTCGCTTCCCATCTCGATGCTCGAGGAGAGATGAAGGATCATTTTTTCGTCGAATCCGGCTGCAGGAATCACCTTAATCAGTTTCGGCCTTCCCTCCGTAAGAGTGCCCGTCTTGTCCGTGACAAGGGTGTCGACCGCCTTCATCACCTCGATCGCCTCGGCGTTCTTGAAGAGCACACCTCCCGTGGCCCCCCTGCCCATGGCCACCATGATCGACATGGGCGTTGCCAGCCCGAGTGCGCAGGGGCAGGCGATGATCAGCACCGCCACGGCATTGACCAAGGCATAAGCCAGACGAGGCTCCGGTCCGATCCATGCCCACACGACGAAAGTGATAACCGCAATACTGACTACCGTCTGGACGAAGTAACCGGCCACCACGTCCGCCAGTTTCTGGATGGGCGCACGGCTTCGCTGGGCTTCTGCGACCATCTGAACGATCTGTGCCAGCAGCGTCTCCGATCCCACCTTCTCTGCTTTCATGACCAGGGTGCCCGTGCCGTTCACGGTCGCCCCGATCACCCGGTCTCCCGCCTGCTTCGATACCGGGATGGGCTCCCCCGTGATCATGGATTCGTCCACGGCGCTCGATCCCTCGGTCACCGTGCCGTCGACGGGGACTTTCTCACCGGGCCGCACCCTCAGGAGGTCTCCTACCCTGATCTGATCAAGAGGAACATCCTTTTCCTGACCATGAAGGATCCTTCGAGCAGTATTTGGAGCAAGACCAAGCAGGGCTCTTATCGCCGCGCCGGTTCGCGTTCGCGCCCTCAGCTCGAGCACCTGGCCGACCAGCACAAGGGTGGTGATGACGGCTGCCGCCTCAAAGTACATTCCCACTTCGCCGTCTTCTCCGCGGAACGACTTTGGGAAGATGCCGGGGAATAAAGCCGCCACGATACTGTAAAGATAGGCAATACTGACACCGAGGCCAATGAGCGTGAACATGTTCGGACTCCAGGTGACGATCGACTGCCAGCCCCTGACAAAGAAAGGCCAGGCTCCCCAGAGGACCACCGGGGTCGCGAGAATCAGTTCCAGCCATTTGAGAACCGTAGGAGAAAGAAGGTGATCAATGACGGAGAGACCGGGGATATGGTGACGCATGGCGATCACGAAGAGGGGGGCCGTCAGGACGGCGCTGACCCACAGCCGCCTCGACATGTCGATGAGTTCGGGATTTTCCTCCTCTTCGGATGCGATTGTCTTCGGCTCGAGAGCCATCCCGCAGATCGGACAGCTGCCGGGGGCATTCCGAACAATCTCCGGATGCATCGGGCATGTCCACTCGGTTTTCGAGACCGGGGCGGCAGCGACCGGTTCGAGCGCCATGCCGCATTTCGGACAGGCTCCGGGCTTGGATTCCCTTATCTCAGGGTGCATGGGGCAGGTGTACATTTTTACCTCTCTCGGGATCTCGCCATTTGACGCTGGTTCGGCTTGTGCCGCGACAGGTCCGCTCGCTGCCGGATGGTTCAGGCGGCCGCCGCATCGGCCTGCTGCGCGCAGGGAGCCTCAAGGGCAAGTCGCCATCCATTTGAGCGCGGCCTCACCGCCGGGTTCTGTCCACGTATCCCACGGGCCGGCTCATGCGGACGAGGGCAAGGCCTTCATGAAACGGGTAAGCCATGTCAAAAGCCGGACGGATGACCTGACTACCCGTTTTGTCGATGTAGCCCCACTGGCCGCCGATTTTAACCGGGGCCAGACCCCCGTCGAAGGAAAACGCCCGCTCGAATCGGGGTTCAATCATCATCTGCCCCATGCGGTCCATGTACCCCCAAAACTCCCCGATTTTCACGGCGGCCATGCCGTCGGAATACGAAAGAACCATGTCGAAGCGGAACGGCATGACTGTGATTGCCTTCGAATCGATGAAGCCCCACTTGCCGTTCTCCATGACCGCGGCCAACCCCTCCGAGAAGGGCAGGGCCCGTTCATAGCGGGCTTCTATGACAAACCGTCCCGTCCGGTCGACGTATCCCCATCGGTCGTGGACCCTCACGGCGGACAGGCTTTCTGAGAACGGGCGTGCATCGTCGTAGCGGGCCGCCACGGCCGGATGTCCCAGGTGGCCGATGAATCCCCAGCGGTTTTCGATCCGGACGGGGGCAAGGCCTTCGGAGAAGGAAAGGGCGTCATCGAACCGGGGCGCGATGACAAATCCCCCCGAGCGGTCGATGTAACCCCACTTGTCCCCCGACATCACGGCCGCCATCCCCTCGGCGAAGCGCCAGGCTTCCCGGAACCGGGGCGGCATGACCAGGCTGCCCTTCTGGTCGATGTACCCCCAGAAGCTGTCCACCTTCACGGCGGCAAGACCTTCCGCAAACGAGGTGGCCTCTTCGTAGTTAGGCGCGATGACCATGCTGCCGCTGCGGTCGATGTAGCCCCATTTGCCGGCGGCGCAGCCGCAAAGAAGCGCGGGGATCAGGATCGCCATGAGGAACGCCTGACTCAAGCGATGCAGCTTCGAACGGTTCATGACAGCCTCCTCCTGCTCTCAAGGCTCTCTCGTGCGGATGGACACGATTTGTAACCGGGCCTTTCGTCATGGTGTGTCAGTATTTGTAGGCAGCTCCGAAAAAGACGATGTCCGCCCTGTAGGACGAATCCCGGTATGCGCCGGTCAGATAGGCGCCGTTCGTTCCCGCCGTAGCCGGCACGAACTGGTAGCCGTCGTACTGGGCGTCCTCGTAGACGTATTTTTCATGGACATACCCAGCATAGAAGGACCAGTTCTTCGTGGCATCGTAGACGAGTTTCACGAGGTAGGAGCGCAGGCTGTAATCGTCCCAGTTGACGATGTCGATACTGTCTTGCGTTCTTCCGGCCGGAAGAGGGTTCGACCCCAGCAGGTATGTGTAGTCGACGGACCCGTCGGATTTGATGTAGCTGTGGCACAGCTGCAGCGTCCATTTCCCCGGGACGAGGGCAATGTCCGCGCCGAGCTGGTAGGCGTAGCTGCGGTCGATTTCTGTGGCATCCCAGTTGAATGCCGTCGCCGTCGGGGGCAAAGACGGATCGAAGCCCGAGGCGGCGTTGAAGGGCAGCTGCCTCTGGAACTGGTACTGCTTCGCCCGCTCGTAGTCGAAGGAGCCGTAAAGCTTGAGCGGTTTGGCAACCTGATACTGGATGTCGAAGTTGAAGCCTTCCGCCTTGCTTTCCCGCAGCCCCAGGATCGTGTCCCCGTACTTTGCATCGCGCCAACGGAAGGCAACGCTGAAGTTCAGATCCTCTGCAGGGAAGAAATCGAAGGCGGCGCTCGCGGTGTCTCGGTCCTGGCTTGCGGCGTCAAACCGACGAATCCAGGCTTCCATGATCTGCGGATCGGTTGCGGCGACGTCGGGAGTATGGAAATCCGCGCTGCGGGACAGCCTTTCGTAGGCGAGGCGCGCCACCACGAAGTCAAGGCCGCTCCACCGCAGGTCGATGGTTACCAGATCGTCGTCGTTTTCCGGGATGTCCTCCCTCTGCCTCCTGACGTGGGTGTACGTGTAACCGGCCGAGAGCGTGACCCTTGCGGGAAGACGGAATCCCAGTTCGAGGCCGTACCGGTCCTTGCGGTAGTCGAAGAGATCGTTGGTAAGCGTGGAAGGCGTTTCCGTCGAGTCCGTCGTTGTGATCCGGTCTGACCTGTCGTCCGTCTCGTAGTGCCTGTAGAAGATTTTCGCGTCGAGGCGGGAGAGGGGTGCCGATACGAGCACGAAATCGTAGTTCAGGACATCCCTTTTCCCTTCGAAGGCCGCATTGCTCAGAGCGACCCCGGTCCGGCCCTGGACGCCGATGTTCGAGGCTGCAGCGCTCACGTTGGATACGTAGGAGGAAAGGAGGTTCGATTCGGACGTCATTCGCGACGTCGCCAGGTTCATGTTCAATTTGCTCTGCAGGGGAAGTTTCACGGACCCCTTGACGCCGAGCCGCCAGTAGCGGTTGTCGGGGGATGACGTCAGGGCGTCCGTTGTTGCCGCCGTGTTGTCCGTCGCGGGATTGCGGAAGAAGAGGGTTTCGGTGTCGTTGTCGAAGGTTCCGTAAAGGGTATTGACTGCCAGGAAAAAGGGCTTGCGAGAATAGCCCGCCTCGATCTGAATGCCGTCCGTGGTGTAATCGACAGCGCGGGGGAGTTCGATGGAGATGCCGCCCGGCGTGGTGCCGGCGGCACCCGCCGGGTAGATGCCTTTCTTCGTCTCCCGGGAGACGGCGACGTTGAAGAAATAGGGTTTCAGCTTCTCGATGCCGATGCCTCCCCGGAAGCGATCCCGTTCGAGCCGGTAATCGAACTGGCTCCAGGTGTTCACGTCGGCGCCGGGCGGATGCGCCGGATACGTGAGCGTAGTCGAGCCGGCGCCGCTGTAAATGCTTTTTGCACCGAAGGTGAAATTGTGCGGGATTTCCCGGTAGCGGAGGTCGTAACGGTAGCTTCCCCACTGGCCCCCCTCGAGGCCGTATCGCTGCGTGTCGTAGCCGATGTCGGCGGCCTGGGCGTCGATGTAATGGCCGTCCTTTTCGCCGTGAAGCCGGAACCCGCCGTAGACGCCGTCCCGGTCATCGTCGTATTCGTAGAGCTTCGCCTTGTTCCCCGTGTGGTCCGTCAATCGTGCCGCGGCCGTGACCTCCCCCGATACCGGCCCGTCTTCGCCGAAGGACGCCGAGGGCGCCAGCAAGAGCAAGCCGGCGATCGATATAACCAGGAGGGTTGACCGGGCCATGGCGTTTCCTTTTCAGCGGACAAACCGCTTTCCCCTCGTGGAGGGCCCCATGCTGCCGTGGATGTTCGTGTGGCAGTTCAGGCAGGACCGGGCGAACATCCTGTTCTTGCCCGATGCCGCGGTGCCTCTGAAGGTCTCGAAGTTCGAGTAGATCGAGCCGGGATGCCCGATGGCGTTGTGACAGCTCTGGCAGAGCTGGGGGGGCTTCCGGACGAGGAGCTTCGAATGGTTGCTGCCGTGCGGGGTGTGGCAGTTCCGGCAGTTCTCCTCGACGGGCGGGTGTTCCCGGAAGTGGGGGCCCCGCTTGTCGGCGTGGCAGGTGTAGCACAGCTCGTTGACCGTATCGGCCTTGATCATCTTCGGGCCGAAGGCGCCGTGCTGGTCGTGGCAGTCGACGCAGGAGATGCGACGCTCTTTCACCGGGTGGTGGGATTGCTTGTTCCCTTCGGCCCGGGCGACGCGATGACAGCTCCAGCAAAGATCGGGGGGGGCATGCTTGAGGTTCTTGGGGCTGCCGGAATGGATGCTGTGGCAGCTGTCGCAAGAGACATCCTCCCGGCGGTGGCGCCCCATGTCCCAGGATGCCAGGGTTCTGAACTCCTCATGGCAGCGGAGGCAATGCCCGGATTTCTCCCGTGCCTCCGACGGCCTCTTGCCGAATGCGAAAATCCCGACGCCCTTTCCGCCCTGGTGTTCCACGTGGGCAGCCCCGGGCCCGTGGCAGGACTCGCAGCCGTCCCGGGCGGCAGGGTTGCCCGGCACGAACTTCTTGCCGTGGATAGAGGCGGCATAGCTCATGTAGCGGTCGGGATGGCACAGACGGCAGACCTGTGTCCCCACCGTCCCGGCCGACTCGGCATCCTCGCGCGACAGGGACAGGACGGCCCCGGCGAGCAGGACCGTGAGGACTGTGATAAGGAGCAAAGTATGTCTGCATCCCATGACCGGCACCTCGCAATGCAGGAGAAACGCTGACCGGATCGAGCGGCGGCCGCCGGACCCCCCGGTTTCTACGGCCCCGTCAGGGATGCGCGCCGCGCGACGCCTCCCTTCGGCTCTCCACATCGATGTAGCGATAGAGCGCAATGACGTCGCAGTCCGGAAGCTGGTCCGCCGGGAAAGCGGGCATGGGCAGGGGTGACCCGTCGGGCTTCCGGGGGTCTCTCATGAACGACAGGAAGGAGCCGAAATCCGACAGGGGCTTCGTACCGGCGACGCCCTTCAACCCGGGGTGGCAGGGGGCGCAGCTTATCGCATAGACCTTCTCTCCGATGGAGAGACTCTCCGAGAGCGGGTGCTCCTTCTCGGTGCCCATGAAGACGATCTCCCCGCCATAGAACCCCAGCCCGGCGGCGGCGATGACGCACAGGCCGTAAACCAGCACGGCCTTTCCGGATTTCGTTTCACTCTTTCCGTTCAGCCATATCGCGATGATGAGCAGGGCAAGGAAAATCCCGGAGAGGATGATCTTGACGACGATGGGAAGCGACCAGGCGCCCCTGTAAAAATAAATCCAGTCCGTGTAGCCGAACAGGATTGTCGGCAGGAGAAACAGGACGGCTAACATGTTGATGCTGCGATAGGCCGCAGCGGGCAGGAATTCGCGCCGGAGGATCAGGGACAGGAACCCGAAAATGAAAACGGCGACGACCAGGCCGATGGGGACATGGGTGATCGGCGAATGAACCGGGTGGTCGTAACCGGCGTTTTGAAGGATCTGGTAAAACCTTTCCATCGCCGTGTCCTCCCGGAAAAGGATACGATGATCCACTCTAGCCGATCCGGCTCGGAGCAAGCCATCAGGGGATCTCTTATTTTCGGGATCGAAAATGCTTGTTTCTATGTAGGGAAAAGGAAATGGAGACCCCGAGGCCTGGCGGCTCCCGGCAGATTCCTGCTGCGAAACGCCCCTTGCAGGCTCATTCCGAGAGATCCCGCCTCAGGCGGTCGTATTCCTCCTTCGTGATTTCACCCTTCGCATAACGTCTTTTCGGGATTTCCAGGGGCGTCTCGGGTGTGCTCCCGCCCCGCTGGGCCTGCACGATGAGATAGATTGCGATGGCGGCCACGATCACGAGAATCAGCCACATGAGCCCACCTCCGTAATGCATCATCGGCCAGCCGCTTCCCGGCCCCTGCATGGGCCCGAATCGATCGGTTGCCGAGCAGGATTCCAAGGTTGCTGCGGATAACAGGACCGCAAGGATATGTGTTCTCTGCATCAGGTAGCCTCCCGGATGAGTGCGGGCAGGGTGGATCGGCAATCTGGGGGCGAACGACCGGGCGGAAAATCATCGAGCTGCCAGGCGAATCCGTTCACGCGGGTCACCAGGACAGTGTGTGAATTAAAGCACTCCGAGTCCGAAGATTCCATCATCCTTTTCGAGGCTGCATCCAAGCCCTTTGCCGAGATCGATTCGAAGAGTGAACCTTATCGGCCACCT
>CAYZKT010000007.1:10819-34017 GCA_964478885.1 uncultured Syntrophaceae bacterium
GGAAGGACCTGGAGAAACGGACGGGCGGGCCCGTCGAGCTGCCCGCCGACTACGGCCGGCTGCGGGTGTTTCTGCTCGACGCCCCGGGGAGGACGGACTGAGCCTGCATCCAAATCCGTCAGTCCCTTGGCTTGACATCGAGGGTGAGCCCCCGGCTGCCTGTAACGACGATGAATACACCCGCATCGATCACCGTCCCTCGCTCGTCCGATTCCGCCTTCCATGTTTCCCCGCGGACCTGCACGTAGCCGTTGGGGTCGCACCTCTCCGTGACGATGCCCTCTGCGCCGACAAGGCTGAGCGGATACGAGGCGTCCGTTCCGCCGAAGGAGTGCCAGAGCACGGGGAACATGAGAATGTCTTTCAGGATCCAGAGGATCGCAAGACTGCCCGCAATCCAGGGCGCGACATCCGCCCATTCGACCAGGATCCAGAGCACGAGAAATGCCAGGGCCGTGTCCGGGATCTGATACAGGGTGTATTTGACGAGGATGGACCTTCTTGTTTTCGGCGGCAGCTTCAGGAACGGTTCGAGGCGTTTCATGTCACTGGGGAAGCCAACCCCCGTCTCCACCCTCTTTCCGTCGAACTGCATGTCCGAACGTTTGTCTGCGGGGGAGGCGGGCAGGGGCGTCGGTCAATCCTTCTTTTTTTTGATCCTGTCGGCGACCTTGATCCCGGCGTCGATCAGGCTCTTGTCGCGCCTTCCGTAGACCGGACGGGCATCGCCCACTTCACCCCCGATTTCCACTTCCACGGACGACGACTTCCTGGCGGCGATACGCTGGGCGGGAAAGACCCCGCGATGTCCCGTCATCAGGAAGCTGATGACGCACGAAACCGCCGCATAGGGAGCGATCGAGGGGCCGAAGAGCTCGATCGCGAGGATGCTCATCGCGATCGGCGTGTTTGCGGCGCCGGCCAGGACGCTGACAAAGCCGATGGCGGCAAAGGTGACGCGGTCCAGTCCCAGGATCCCCCCGAAGAAGCTCCCCGCCAGGGCCCCCGCGCAGATCAGCGGCGCGACGATCCCGCCGCTTCCCCCGAACGCGAAGGTCATGCCCGTGAAGACGATCTTGAGCAGGAAGGCATACCAGGCGATCTCGACGCCCTGCAGGGCCCGGTGGGTCAGCTCGACGCCCAGCCCCAGATAGTCCGTCGAAAAGAGAACGGTCATCCCGATAAGGATCAGGCCCCCGATGACCCCGTTGACCGGCCCCCACCGGAGAACCCTCTCCGCGATTTTCCGGCTTCCCTTCAGGATTTCGATCGAAAGGGCGGCGCAGATTCCGAAGAAGATCCCCGCAAAGACGACCTTGAGCAGGAATGCCTCCGACAGCGGTTCGATCACCCCGAGGGGCACGTGGAGGTAGGTGATGCCCAGCAGGGTGGACACATGGTAGCCCGTCACGCCGGCGATGAACGACGGCAGAAGAACCTCGTAGAGGATGCTGCCCATGAAGAGGACTTCGAGGCCGAAGATGGCGCCGGCTACGGGCGCGCCCAGGACCGATGCAAACCCGGCGCTGATCCCGCAGATGACGAGCTTCCTGCGATCGCCGTCTCCGAACCGGAGCAGGTCTGCGAACAGGGAGGCCAGTGCGGCGCCGATCTGGGAGCAGGGACCGACCTGTCCGACGGATCCGCCCGTCGAGGCCGTGATGACCGTCGCCGCCAGCTTCGCGGGGATCACGCGGGCCCGGATTTTCCCGGATACCCGGTGGACGGCATCGATCACCCTGTCCGTCCCGTACCCCTTGGCGTCGGGTTCCACGTAGCGGACGATGACGGAACTCAGGAGCAGTCCCAGGGGCAGAAGCAGAAAATAGGAGGTCTGGCTCGAGACGGTCCGCGCGCTCCAGGACAGGATACGGATGAAGAGGGCCGTTGCGGCGCCCACGAGAGCTCCAACGGCCGTCGCCAGGACGAACCATTTCAGAATGCTGACAAAAAGGACCGATTCCTCGATCAGTTTCTTTCGCAAGGGCCGTCCGTATCCTTATCCTTCCAATAGGGGACGAAGGCGGCAGGAACCGCAGGGCTGCCGATCCGATCCGAGAACCATTCCTATAGAGAGTTTTGCCGTTCAGGTCAACATCGCCGTCGAAGGGACGCCTCTTAACCCTTAGATGACATTAAAAAAAGACGGTTTATACGATCTTGTTATTTGATATTTATAACATTTTTACTTTACTTTACCATCAATAATTTGTAAACAATATAAACCTTACAGAAATTTCCCCGTTGCCAAATATCAGCGGGCGCGGTCCGATTGCTTCAGGATGTCCGGGGCCCCGGTGCTGATGCGAGGGAGGATGAGCCGGGATCGCGGACTGCAGGAAACGCGGGAAAACCGGGGGACGGATCGATGACGGACAAGGACGGGGTGATCGCCGATATTGCGGACGATCTGCGAAGGATCTTCCAGGCGGTGCACTCCTACACACGGCGGGCAAAGAATGCCTCAGGTCTCACGAGTCCTCAGCTCTGGGCAATCAAGATGATCGCCGACTCGGGGCCGATCCGCGTGTCGGATATTTCCAGGAAGATGTATCTTCATCCCGCGACGGTGATCGGGATTCTCGACCGGCTCATGCGGTTGGGGCTGATCAGGAAAACGCGATCCCGCAAGGACCGTCGCGTGGTGCACGTGACCCTGACTGCGGAAGGGAAGAAGGTCGTCGAGCGATCGCCGCAGGTAGCCCAGGGCATGATCGTGTCGGGCCTGGAGGTCCTCTCCGTTCAAAGGCTGGAGACCATCGCCGAAGGTATGAGGGAGATGGTGACGATCCTTCAGGCGCAGGAACTGCCTCCGAAGATGCTGCTTTCCCCGGAGATGAATGTCCCCGTGGGAGCTCCCGGACAAGGATAACGGGGTCGGACGGAAGGAGTGCAGGCTCGTCCGATGGCCTTCGGGGGCTCAGGGGGAATCCGTCTCCGACCGCCGATTTCTTTTCGCCGTTTGGTAACGCAACGCGATACCGGAAGGGGGGCGAAGGAATCGTCTTGGAATGTGGAGAGAATCGGGGTAAACTGTAAAAGGGTATTCAAAATCCAGCCCGTTAGTGTTTCCGCCCCTTTCGCCTTGTCGGAAGACTCGAGTCAATCGAACCGCGCCGAGTGAATACCCTGCAGTGTCTGAAAACGGCAGACAACCGATCAAGGAGGTCGTCATGGACGCCCGTTACCTGGGGGGACTCGTTTCCCGCATCACGAAAAATGCGAAGGTCATCATCGTGTCGAACCGGGAACCCGTGACGCATGAGCGCGACGTGGGCGGGATCCGGGTCGTCCGCCCGGCCAGCGGAATGGTGGCCGCCCTGGAGCCGATCGTCCGCGCGACGGGCGGCACCTGGGTCGCTCACGGTTCCGGCACCGCCGACCGCCTCGTCACCGATTCAAAGGGGCGCGTCGCGATCCCCCCCGATGATCCCCGCTACACGCTGCGGCGGGTCTGGCTGACCAAAAAAGAAGAGGCCGGCTATTACTACAGCATCTCCAACCAGGCCCTCTGGCCCCTCTGCCACATCGTGTACACCCGGCCCCGCTTTTCCCGGAAGGACTGGGAAACGTACAGGGACGTGAACCAGCGTTTTTGCGATGCGGTCCTCGAGGAGGTGGCGGGATGTCCCGCCATCGTCTTTATCCAGGACTACCATCTGGCCCTGCTGCCGCGGATGTTGAGAACGGGGAGGCCCGACCTGACGCTGATCCATTTCTGGCACATCCCCTGGCCCAACCGCGAGGCCTTCCGGATATTCCCCTGGGGCGAGGAGCTTCTCGACGGTCTGCTGGGCAACGACATCATGGGCTTCCACATCCAGTATCACTGCAACAACTTCATGGACACGGTGGACCGGGGCATCGAGGCAAAGGTGGATTACGATCGCTTCAGGATATTCCGCGGCGGCAGACCGACGCATGTGCGGGCGTTCCCCATCAGCGTCGACTTTCATCAGATCGGCCAGGACGCGGCGTTGCAGCAGGTCGAAGAAAAACGCGCGAGCTTCATCAAGGAACTGGGTGAGGGGATCCTGGAGACGAAGGTCTTCGTCGGGGCAGACCGGATCGACTACACCAAGGGGATCCCGGAGCGGATGAAAGGATTCGATCTCATGCTGAAAGATCACCCGGAGCTCCGGGGAAAGGTCACCCTTCTTCAGCTCGCTGCGCCCAGCAGGACGCACATCGAGGAGTACCGGGACATCAACGAGGAGCTGGACGATCTGGTCGACGAGATCAACTGGCGCCACCAGACCGAGGACTGGACACCCATCCGGTTCCTGCGGGCCCACCATGACTACTATGCCGTGCTGGCCTCGTACCGGATGGCCGACATCGTCATGGTCACCTCTCTGCACGACGGCATGAACCTCGTGGCCAAGGAGTTCATCGCCGCCCGGACCGACGGGGACGGGGTTCTCCTGCTTTCCCAGTACACGGGGGCGGCCCGGGAACTTCCCGACGCGCTCCTCGTGAACCCCTACGATCCCGACGAACTGGCCGACGCGATGTTCGAGGCCTTCCTCATGACGGAACGGGAGCGATCGAAGCGGATGAAGCGGATGCGCAGGCAGGTCCAAAAGAACACGGTCTTTGACTGGGGAGCGAAAATATTCGACGAGCTGGAGAAAATTCGCCCTGCCAAGGAGGTGGCGTGATGTGTCGCAGAGCGATGTCGGTTCGGCGGAAACCCGCGGCGGGAACGTTTCTGGAGGTGCGACGATGAATCCGTTCGAGATCATGGATTGTTCGCTTCTGATCCGCATGAGCGGTCTGCCGCCCGCATTCAATCTGCGGGAGTTGAGGGACCGGATCGCCGTGTGCAGTCCCGACGTGCTGTATCACCACTTCTGCGAGACGCCTCTTTCGCCGTCCTTCGAGTACCCCGATCACCGGAACGATTTCGCCGTCTGGGCGAGCCGCCGGCTTTCGGACAAGGTCCTCGCGGAGCGACTCGGGGCCATAGACCCGTACGCCTGTGCATCGATGGAAGCGCTGCGGGAGGTCGTCCTCGACGTCATCGACGAGCGCCTCAGCGAGGTCACCATGATCCCCTGGGCGCGGCCGGGCCACGAGTTCTACTTCATGGAGGCGACGACCCTCGTCTTCGATTCCGGGGAGCGGGTCCGCGGCCTCCGAGGGCTTCCGAGCGCCATCGGCCGCATGTCCAACGGCAGCATTTACTTTCATTTCGTGGAGGCCATGCGCCGCCCGCCCGTCGGGATGGACGATTTTTCGAACTGGATCGACGGCTTTGGAGAAGCCGGGGCTCCTTACGTGGAAGCCCTGCGACGCATCGACTTCTACTTCTACACGCTCAGGGAGCTCCGGGAGGAGCTCGTGCGGGTACTCGAACCGCTCCGGGGCAGGCGATCCTGAAACAGGCAGGAGAGACTCATGAACATCGATCAGTACGAACCGATCGTCGGCATCCCCGTTATCGGGCAGCTGCGCAGGCTGGGCGAGAGGCTCAAAGGGCTGCGTGTCGTCCACGTCAATTCCACCGCCGAGGGAGGCGGAGTGGCGGAGATTCTCGCCTGGATGGTGCCGCTGATGAACGACCTGGGGCTGGAAACGCACTGGAGGGTCATTACGGGAACCAACGAATTCTTCTCCGTGACCAAGGCGATTCACAACGGCCTTCAGGGATATTCCGTCCTGCTCAAGAAGCGGGACTGGGACGTCTACCAGGATGTGAACCGGGAAAATGTCCGGGCGTTGAAGGACGAACTCGAAGAGGCGGACATCGTCGTCATCCACGACCCGCAGCCCGCCCCGCTGCTGGAGCTCTGCACCCGGCGCCGGGGACGGTGGATCTGGAGGTGTCACATCGATGCAAGTCATCCCTTCCGGGCGGTCTGGAAGGGTCTCCGGCCCTTCGTGGAAAAGTACGACGCGAGCATCTTCTCCATGTGCCAGTTCGCACAGGTGCTGCCGCACCCGCAGGTCCTGATCGCGCCGAGCATCGACCCGCTGAGCGAGAAAAACATCGACCTCGACGACGGCGAACTCGAGACTGTGCGCGGACAGTTCGATCTCGACCCCGGCGTTCCCGTGCTCGTGCAGATCTCGCGCTTCGACCGGTTCAAGGACCCCGTGGGCGTCATCCAGGCCTACCGGATGGTCAAGAAGGTGACTCCCGTCCAACTCGTCCTGGCCGGCGGCGGGGCCACGGACGACCCGGAGGGCAAGGAGGTCCTCGACGCGGTGATGGAGGCCGCCGAGGGGGATCGGGACATCCACGTGGAGCTCCTTCCGTCGGCGGCCCACCGCACGGTCAACGCACTGCAGAGGATCGCCGACATCGTTGTCCAGAAATCGACCCGCGAGGGCTTCGGCCTCACCGTGACCGAGGGGCTCTGGAAGGGCAAGCCCGTCATCGGGGGCGACGCCGGGGGGATACGCCTGCAGGTCGTCGACTACCACACGGGGTTCCTCGTCATGACGCCCGAGGGGGCGGCCAACCGCATCCGGTATCTCCTGCACCACCGGGAGCAGTGCCGCAAGATGGGTGCAACGGGCCGGGAACTGGTCCGCGAGTACTACCTCCTGACCCGTCATCTCCGGGAGTACCTCACGCTGGTCTACGCTCTCGTCGGGCGGAAAACCGAGCACACCGTCATGGTGTGAGATGGGACGGTCGATGCTGATTTTCACGGACCTCGACGGAAGCCTCCTGGACCACGACGGATACTCCTACGAGGGCGCCCGTCCCGCCCTGGGCCGGATCCGCCGTCTCTCCGTGCCGCTGGTCTTCGTCACGAGCAAGACCCGGGCGGAGGTCGAGCGCCTGCAGGGCGAGATGGGCCTGCGGGAGCCCTTCATCGCGGAAAACGGCGGGGGGATTTTCTTTCCCGCAGGGTACAGGAACTTCCGCATCCCGGGCGGCGTCGAGCGGGGCGGCAAGACCCTGATCGCGCTGGGGAGGCCCTATCCCGAGATCCGCCGCTTCGTCGAGGAGCGAAGGGCCCGCTTCGGCATCCGCGGCGCGGGGGACTTGAGCGTCGAGGACCTGGTGGAGATCACGGGCCTGACCCCGGAAGAGGCGCGCCTGGCGAAGCAGCGGGAATTCACCGAGCCGTTCCTCGTCGCCGGAGACGCGCAGCTGGCGATCCTGGTGGAGGAAGCCCGGCAGGAGGGTTTGAAGATCACGCGGGGCGGGCGTTTCCACCACCTGATCGGGATCGGGCAGGACAAGGGGGAGGCCGTGAAACGGACCCTCCGCATTTTTCGAGACAACCTCGGCGAAGAGGTGCTGAGCGTCGGGATCGGCGACAGGCCCAACGACGTCCCCATGCTTGCCGCCGTGGACATCCCCGTGCTGATCCCTCACCCGGACGGGCGATACGAGGACGTCGACCTGCCGAATCTGAGAAAAGCTCCCTGTCCCGGGAGCCGCGGATGGAACGAGGCCGTCACCGGGATCCTGGACACGGCGGAGCCGTGACGCAACGTCAAGACGCGAGGAAAGAGCCGCAATGGCGACGACAAACCGATTCTCGACAACCCTCCGGGACCACGCCCGCAAGACGATTGAACAGCTTCGCTATGCGGACATCGTCATCGGGATCCCCTCCTACTACAGCGGGGAATCCATCGTGCACGTGATCCAGACGGTCGCAGCGGGTCTCGAGCGCTTCTATCCCGATGCCAAGGCCGTCATTCTCGTCGCCGACGGGGGCTCCACGGACGACTCGCGCGAGATCGCGAACCTCGTGCAGATCCCCTCGTACAACATCAGGAAGATCGTCACGATTTACAGGGGCGTGCCGGGAAAAGGGTCGGGCCTGCGGGCCGCCTTCGAGGTGGCCAACTTCCTCCGGGCCCGGGCCGTGGCGGTCTTCGATTCCGACCTCGTCTCCATCAAGCCCGAGTGGGTCCGCAACGTGCTCGACCCGGTATTCAAGGGGTACGACTTCGTCGCTCCATTCTACCGGCGCTACAAGCTCGACGGCACCATCACCAACACGATCGCCTACAACCTCACGCGCGCGCTCTACGGGCAGCGCATCCGCCAGCCCATCGGCGGCGACTTCGGGATCTCGCAGCGGCTGGCCAAGCACTACTTCGACCAGGACGTCTGGGAGACGGACGTGGCCCGCTTCGGCATCGACGTCTGGATGACCACGACGGCCGTCGTGGGCGGATTCAAGCTCTGCCAGGCCAGGCTGGGGGTCAAGGTGCACGGCGAGAAGGACCCCGGCGCGGACCTGGGCCCGATGTTTCGCCAGGTTGTGGGGACGATCTACCAGCTCATGGAAACGAACGCCGAAACCTGGCAGAGGGTCCGGCGATCCCACGACGTCCCGGTGCTCGGCGAAGAGCCGGAGCAGGAGCCGTCCCCCTTCGATATCGACCAGGCGGGGCTCGTCGACTATTTCAGGACGGGATGGTCGAACTTCTCGGGCGTCTGGCAGCGGATCGTAGAGGCGAAGGACCTCGAGGTGATCCGGGGCCTCGCGTCCGTCGCGCGGACGGAAGAATTTCTCCTGCCCGCCGAGACGTGGGTCCGCATCGTCTACCGCTACGCCCGTTATTTCCACGCAACGCCGCGGCAGCGCTTCAAGGTCCTCGACACGATGGTCCCGCTCTACAACGCGCGGGTGGCGAGCCTCATCAACGAGGTGCGGGACAGGAGCCCGGGCGAGACGGAAAAGCTCTTCGAGGCCCACGCCCTGGCATTCGAGAAGATGAAGGACTACCTGATCAAGATCTGGAACGAGGAGGTGCGCGATGGCTGATTTCTGGCAGCACGGAATGATCACGACCCTGCAGAAGCTGCGGGAACGCCCCGTCGGGGAACTCGAGGCGAAACTCAAGACCATCGCGCGGCACAGGAAGCTCGTCCTGCTGCTGCCCGCGCTGTACTCGGAATTCGAGACCCCCTCCATGCCGCGGATCATAGAGGAACTGAAAGGCGTGGAGTACCTCCACAAGGTGGTCCTCTCGCTCGACCGGGCGGGCAGAACGGAGTTCGAGAAAGCCAGGCAGGTTATGTCCGTGCTGAAGTCCGATGTCCGGGTCGTCTGGCACGACGGCCCGAGGATGCGGAAGCTCTACCGGGAGCTGATGCGGAACGATTTCTCCATGGATCACCCCGGCAAGGGGCGCTCGGTGTGGATGACCCTCGGCAGCATCCTGTCGGAGCGGGACGTCTACGCCATCGCCCTGCACGACTGCGACATCGTCAACTACCGGCGGGAGATGCTGGCGCGGCTCTTCTTCCCCGTGGCGCACCCGGCCCTGGACTTCGAGTTCAGCAAGGGGTACTACGCGCGCGTCACGGACCAGCTCTACGGCCGCGTCACCCGGCTCTTTTACACGCCCCTGATCCGGACGCTGCGGCGCATCCTGGGATTCAATCCTTTCCTGTCCTTCCTGGACAACTTCCGGTACGCCCTGTCGGGGGAGTTCGCCCTGATTTCGAGCCTGGCCCGCGGGATTCGGATCTCGCCGACCTGGGGCCTCGAGGTGTCGCTGCTGAGCGAGGTCTACCAGCGGGCGTCGATCAACCGGATCTGCCAGGTGGATCTGGCGGAGACCTACGAGCACAAGCACCAGGTTCTCCGGAAGCAGAAACCCCACGAGGGGTTGCTGCGCATGGCCGGGGACATCGCCCGGGCCCTCTTCCGGGTCCTCACCCAGGACGGGATCGTCATGAGCGAGGCGTTTTTCCGGACGATGCTGACGTCCTACATGCAGGAGGCCCGGGTCACCATCGAGAAGTACCACGCCCTGTCGCTCATCAACGGGCTGACCTACGACCGCCACGCCGAGATCGAGGCCGTCGAGGCCTTCGTCGGGTCGCTCGGTAAGGCCATCGGCGATTTCGTCGAGGACCCCGTGGGCGTCCCGATGCTCGCCGCGTGGGTCCGCGTCAACGCCGCGATCCCCGACTTCGAGGACCGGCTCAGCGAGGCCGTGGAGATGGACAATGCGTGAGGGACCCCCTGGCGTTTTCTGCGGCCCGGCCCGTTCGACGTGAGGCGTAAAACCCCGTGGAAATCCGATAGTAGTTGACAGGAACCCGTCCGTTCTTTATCCTGAAAAAAAAGAATGGGTACGGGTCCGGAATCACGATTCCGGAGGTTTTTGCCGATGGTCGGGCCGCCATCTGATGGGAATCGGATTCCGGCCTGTTT
Source organism: uncultured Syntrophaceae bacterium (assembly GCA_964478885.1). GTDB lineage: Bacteria > Desulfobacterota > Syntrophia > Syntrophales > UBA2192 > UBA2192. The sequence continues at coordinate 20,965 of CAYZKT010000007.1, forward strand.
TTTTTGCCGATGCACGGATCGGAACGGGGCCATGCATCAGTCGGGACGCGGGAGGCCCGGCATCCCGCGCCCGGTACGCGCTTGTCCTGTTCGGCTTTTCCCCGGATATCCTACCGGCCGCAGACTTCCAGAGCCTCATCAACCCCCTGTAAGATTCATCGATGGAGCGCACGCGATGTTGGAGAGAATACCGGATCAACACTGGCATCAGGCCCTCCCGGAGCTGGCGGCCGAGGCTCTCGAAACGGACCTGAGCAGAGGTCTCTCAGCCTCGGAGGCCGGGGACCGGCTTGCCCGCTTCGGCCCCAACCGTGTGACGCCGGGGAAGAAGACCGGCCCCCTGGTTCGGTTCCTGCTCCAGTTCCACCAGCCGCTGATCTACATCCTGATCGCCGCGGCTGCCGTGACGGCGACCCTCGGCGAGTGGGTCGATTCCTCGGTCATCTTCGGCGTCGTGCTCGTCAACGCCGTCGTGGGATTCATCCAGGAATCCCGGGCGGAAAGCGCGATCGAGTCCCTTATGACGATGATGACCACCCAGGCGGTCGTGGTGCGCGACGGCGCGACGCTCACCATCCCGTCCGCCGATCTCGTTCCGGGCGACATCGTCCTGCTGCAGTCGGGCGACAAGGTCCCCGCGGATCTGCGTCTCTTTGTCGCACGTGAGCTTCAGATCGACGAGTCGGCGCTTACGGGCGAGTCCGTCCCGGTCGCAAAGAGGGTTGACGTTGTGCCCGAGGACACGGTTCTTGCCGATCGGGGCAACATGGCCTACGCGGGGACGCTGGCCACCTTCGGCCAGGGCCGCGGCGTCGTCATCGCCACGGGCGACGGGACGGAAACAGGCCGCATCTCGGGACTCATCGCCGAGGCGGTCGAGATCTCGACGCCGCTGACGAAAAAGATCGCCCGGTTCAGCCGGGTGTTGCTCGTCGTGATCCTCGCGGGCTCGGCCGCCCTGTTTTTCGCGGGCTGGGTCGTGGGGCACAGCGCCCTCGAGATGTTCATGGCGGCCGTGGCCCTGGCTGTGAGCGCAATCCCGGAGGGGCTGCCCGCGGCCGTGACGATCACCCTGGCCATCGGCGTGAAGCGGATGGCCGACGTCCATGCCATCATCCGCAAACTGCCCGCCGTCGAGACGCTGGGGAGCACGACGGTCATCTGCTCCGACAAGACGGGCACCCTGACGGAAAACCAGATGACCGTGCAGAAAGTCCTGGCCGGGGGCGAGCTCTTCGAACTGACCGGCGGCGGCTACGCGTCCGAGGGAGAGATCCGCGCCGACGATGCAACCGTGGACCCGGCCGCGTCCCTTGCCTTGCAAGAGTGCCTCCGGGCGGGCCTCCTGTGCAACGATTCCCGGCTCGTGCAGAAGGAGGGACGATGGACGATCGAAGGCGACCCGACGGAGGGGGCCCTCATCGTTTCGGCCGCCAAGGCGGGGTTGAAGGACGACGAGGCCGGCGCCCGGCCGCGGATCGACGTCATCCCCTTCGAATCGGAGCGGGCCTACATGGCGACGGCACATGAAGGAGTCGACGGCGCGCCCCCCGTCGTCTACGTAAAGGGCGCCGTCGAGAAGATCCTCGAGCCGTGCACGCGGGTCCTCCTGCGCGAAGGCGGCACAGCCGAACTCGATCGGGAGGCGGTGCTCGGGGCGGCCGATGCCATGGCAAGAGAGGGCCTGCGGGTCCTTGCCTTCGCAAGCAGGGAATTGACCGCGGGGAGAACGACCCTGGATCCCTCCACGAACCTGACGGATCTGACCTTTCTGGGGCTGCAGGGCATGATCGATCCTCCGCGCGAGGAGGCGAAACGGGCCATCGCGGCGTGCAAGACGGCGGGCGTCGCGGTCAAGATGATCACCGGGGACCACGCCGTCACGGCCACGGCCATCGCGGACCAACTCGGGCTGACAGACCCGGGGACAGACGGCAATCGCAGTATCACCGTGACCGGGCGCGAGCTTCAGGATCTATCCGACGCGGAGATGATCGAGGTGTCGGGGCGGGCCAGGGTCTTTGCCCGTGTCGCGCCGGAGCAGAAACTCCGGCTCGTCGAGGCCCTGCAGAGCCGGGGGCACGTCGTCGCCATGACCGGCGACGGCGTCAACGACGCACCCGCCCTGAAACAGGCCGACATCGGCGTTGCCATGGGCATCACGGGGACGGAGGTCGCCAAGGAGGCGGCCGACATGGTCCTCACCGACGACAACTTCGCCGCCATCGAGGCCGCCGTCGAGGAGGGAAGGCGGATCTTCGACAACCTGACGAAGTTCTTCGTCTGGACCCTTCCCACCAACGGGGGCGAGGGTCTCGTGATCATCGTCTCCGTACTCATGGGGACGGGTGTCGCCCTGCCCGTGCTCCCCGTACAGATCCTCTGGATCAACATGACGACGGCGGTTCTGCTGGGACTCATGCTCGCCTTCGAGGGCAAGGAGGCCGATGTCATGATGCGGCCGCCGCGGGAGCCCGACAGCCCGATCCTGACCGGCGTCCTGATCCAGCGGATCATCCTGGTGAGCGTTCTCATGCTCGCAGGCGTCTTCACCCTCTTTTTGCTGAAGAAACAGGCGGGCGCCGCTCTCGCCGAGGCGCGGACCGTGGCCGTCAACCTCATCGTGATGATCGAGCTGTTCTACCTGTTCAACTGCCGCTCTCTGAGGCACTCGATGCGCAGCCTGGGGCTGTTCTCGAACCCCTGGGTCATCGGCGGTTCGGCGGTCATGATCGGGCTGCAGCTCCTGTTCACCTACAACCCCTGGATGAACACCCTGTTCCACAGCGCGCCCCTGTCGATCGAGGACTGGACGGTCATCGTCGCCGTCTCCGCCGCCGTTTCCCTGGTCGTCGGCGCCGAGAAATGGCTCCGGGAGCGCTCTTCGGTCCGGGTGCCCGCCGGGAAAGGAGGCAAGGGATGAAGCTGGTGCGGAAGACTGCGGAGGCGATCCCGGAGGCGGCGCGGTTCGACCCGTCGGCGCTCCTCCGGGAGGCCGTCAGGCGGTACGAGGAACTGCGCCCGCTCTACGGCGCCTTTTGCGTCCACGTTCGCCAGTTGGTCACGGAGGAGATCGCGAGACGGTCGATCAAGATCCACTCGATCGAGGCGCGGACAAAAACGGTGGAGAGTTTCGAGAGAAAAATCAGGCGGCTCGTCGGTGCGCACAGAAATTCCCGGCACGCACCGGAACCGCTCAAGATGGTGACGGACATGGCCGGCGTGCGAATGATCACCTTCTTCCCGAAAACGGTCCTCGACCTCGATGCGGTCATCCGGGAACGGTTCCGGGTGATCGAGCGCGACGACAAGACCGAGTCCGGGGAGGCGCCTTCCAGTTTCGGATACCGCAGCATCCACTATCTCGTGGAGCTGGCTCCCGGGCAGCTGGAGCCCCAAGACCTGCGGTGGTATCAGGGCCTGGTCGCCGAGATCCAGGTCCGGACCATCCTCCAGCACGCGTGGGCGGAGATCGAGCACGACATCCAGTACAAGTCCGTCCGGGCGATCCCGCCCGCGATCCGCCGCCGTCTCGCCGCCGTGGCCGGTCTGCTGGAGATCGCCGACCGGGAGTTCCAGGCCATCCGGGACGAATACGATCGCAGCCGCAAGCACGCGCCGGCCGGGAAGCCGGGGCGGGGCCCGTCCGGAGGGAGCAGGATCGGTTGACCCGTCCGGACAAACGACACGAGAGGAGGTCATGCCATGAAAGAGATCAACGCGTTGAAACGAATCTTGTTCTGCACCGACTTCTCCGCGAGCGCGGATGCAGCCTTCGGCTATGCCTGCGGCATCGCCCGGGCGAGCGGCGGTCGGATCGTCGCGATGCACGTGGTGACGAGCACCTACGAAGATCCCGAGTATGTGAGCTTTGTGACACCTGCACTCCGCATGCAGGTCGACGACGGGATCCGCGGCAGGGTGGAACGGGAGCTCCAGGAGCGCTACACGGCGTTTTGTCCCGCGGACACCCCCTGCGAGGTCCTGGTCGTGAAAGGCAAGCCGGCGGAGAAGATCCTCGATGTCGCCGCGCGGGAAGAGATCGATCTGATCGTCATGGGAAGCCGCGGCCAGACGGCGATGGGGCACGTGTTTATGGGCAGCGTCGCCCAGCGCGTCGGCCAGAACAGCCGTGTGCCGATCCTGCTCATCCCCGCCGCCTTTTGAGCCCTGCGCAGGGCAGACCGTGCCGGTATGCCGTCCTCTTCGGCCTTGCCGCCGGGATCGGAACCGTGCCGGAGGGAGGATGTGGAACGTCTTCATCGTCTCATCCTGTCGGGCGCTCCGACGGGATGAACCTCGGTCCCCCGAAGGGGCGGCACCGGGAGAAATTGCGATTTTACGCAAGGAGAGAGAGGGCCGCGTGAACAGGGAGAATGGAGTCACGTTGACCGGAGAACGGTTTGATGCCGTCATCTTCGACTTCGACGGCGTCGTGGCCGACACGGCGTCACTGCATATCCGGGCCTGGAAGAGCATGTTCGACACATTTTTTTCCATGGACCGGAGGACGGGCGGTGAGAAAGCCGGCCACGACCTTCGCCCGTTCGACCCACAGGACGACTATCGCCGCTTCGTGGACGGGAAGCCCCGGATCGACGGGGTCCGGGATTTCCTGCGGTCGAGAAACATCCTGCTGCCCGAGGGGCGCGCTGCGGACCCCCCCGCACTGATGACGCTTCACGGCCTCGGCAATTGGAAAAACAGGCTCTTCCAGAAATACCTCCAGGACGAGGGGGTTCGGATCGCCGACTCACTGGCCGCGCTTCTTGATGACTTGAAACGGCACGGGTTCCGGACCGCCGTGATTTCGGCCAGCAAGAACTGCACGGTCATTCTCGAGACGGTAGGGCTCGCGGAGCGATTCGACGCCAAGGTGGACGGTCTCGATACGGAACGCCTGGGCATCGCCGGAAAGCCCGACCCGGGCATCTTTCTCGAGGCCGCGGCGCGCCTCGGTGTTGAACCCGGGCGCTGCGCCGTCGTCGAGGACTCGCTGGCCGGAGTGCAGGCGGCCAGGAGCGGGGGCTTCGGTCTCGTTGCGGGGCTCGCCCAGGGCGAGCGGCAGGCGGAAATCCTGCGCGGCGGCGGCGCGGACATCGTCATCGCTGCCCTCTCCGAACTGTACGTTACCGGCACCGCCGCGGCGGGGGAAACACCGAACGGCAGCCTGCCGTCGGCGCTCTCGGCGAGGGACGAGATCCTGGCCGAGGCCCGCGGCAGGCGGCTCGCCCTGTTTCTCGACTACGACGGTACGCTGACGCCCATCGTCGAGACCCCGGATCGGGCGGTCCTTTCCCCCGAGGCACGGCGGCTGATCGCCGATCTCGCCGCCCTGGTTCCCGTCGCCGTCGTCAGCGGGCGCGACCTGCGGGACGTCCGGAAACTGGTCGGCATCGATTCGCTGATCTACGCGGGAAGCCACGGCTACGAGATCGAGGGCCCCGGGGCGCTTCGGGTGGAACATGAAGAGGCCGGCGCCGCTCTCCCTGTTCTGGACGGTGCCGAGCAGGGCCTGAAGGCGGCGCTTCGCGACGTGCGGGGCTGCCTCGTCGAGCGCAAGCGGTTTTCCATCGCCGTTCACTACCGCCTCGTCGCCGACGAGGAGGTCCCTGCGGTGGAGAATGCCGTGAACGAAATGGCCGGGAGGCACCCCGGGCTGCGGAAGACATACGGGAAGAAGGTCTTCGAGCTCCAGCCTGCGCTCGAATGGAACAAGGGCGAGGCGATCCTCTTTCTGCTGCGCAAGCTTCGGCTCGACGGCGGGGACGTACTCCCCGTTTTCATCGGCGACGACGTGACCGACGAGGACGCCTTTCGCGCCCTGCGGGGGCGCGGCATCACCGTGGTCGTGCGGGAGCAGGCCGGTCCGACGGCGGCACGGTTTACCCTGCGGGACCCCGGCGAGGTCCTGAGGTTCCTGCAGATGATTTTGGAGATCGAGAAGGGAGGCGCCCTCCATGCCTGAATGGACCCTTCGCTACGACGACTTCAACCCCGCGGAGGAGAAGCTTCGCGAGGCCCTCTGCACGCTGGGAAACGGGTATTTCTTCACCCGGGGCGCTGCGCCCGAATCGCGCTCCGGCGGGACGCATTATCCCGGGACCTATGTCGCGGGCGGCTACAACAGGCTCGAGACGGAGATCGCCGGCAGGGTTGTGGAAAACGAGGACCTCGTGAACATGCCCAACTGGCTGTGCCTGGATTTCCGACTCGGCGATGACGGCTGGTTCGATATCCAGTCCGTTTTCCTGCTGTCGTACCGCCAGGTCCTGGACCTCCGGCGGGGCGTTCTCTCGAGGGCGTTCCATTTCCGGGACCGCAGGGGCCGCGAGTGCCTGGTCGAGAGCCGCCGCTTCGTTCACATGGGCCGCATGCACCTGGCGGCCCTCGAGACGCGGATCACCGCCCTGAACTGGACCGGCATTCTCCGGGTCCGATCGTCGCTGGACGGCACCGTCGTCAACGACGGGGTGGACCGCTACCGCCGGCTGAACAACCGGCATCTCGAGCCGCTCCGGTCCGGCGAAGACGGCGGGATCCTCTTCCTCCTGGTCCGGACGATCCAATCGGGCCTCCAGATCGCCCAGGCGGCCCGAACGCGGCTGTCCTGCCGCGGGGCAGACGTTGCCGCCGCCCGGCCCGTCGAGGCGGCACCGGGTTTCGTATCCGAGGAGTTCACGGCGGATCTCGAAAAAGGGGAGACCCTTCTGGTGGAGAAGACGGCGGCCCTGCACACGTCGAGGGACCCCGCGGTCTCGGAGATCGTCCGGGACGCCTGCGACGCAGCGGGACGGGCCGAGCGGTTCGATGCGCTGCTGGAGAGCCACGAACTCGCCTGGCGGCATCTCTGGGATCGATGCGACATGGAGCTGGGCGCCGATACGCGCACCCGAATGGTGGTGCGCCTTCATCTCTTTCACCTGCTGCAGGTCAACGCCCCTCTTTCCGCGGACCTCGACGCAGGCATCCCGGCGCGCGGGTGGCACGGCGAGGCGTACCGGGGGCATATCTTCTGGGACGAACTCTTCATCCTGCCCTTTCTGAACCTTCGATTTCCCGAAGTGGCGCGTTCCCGGCTGCTGTACCGGTTTCGCCGTCTCGGTGCGGCCCGGCAGGCCGCGGCCGACGCGGGGCTGTGCGGCGCCCTCTACCCCTGGCAGAGCGGCAGCGACGGACGGGAGGAGACACAGCGGCTGCGCCTCAACCCCCGTTCCGGGCGCTGGATGCCCGACCACTCCCGGCTGCAGCTCCACGTCAACGCGGCGATTGCGTACAATGTCTGGCAGTACGTCGAAATGACGGGCGACAGGGCCTTCCTGTGCTCCTTCGGGGCGGAAGTGATTCTCGAGATCGCCCGGATGTTCGCCCGCCGGGCGATATACAACGCGGTCGAGAACCGCTACGAGATCCACGGCGTGGTGGGTCCCGATGAGTATCACGAGGCCTATCCTGACGCCCCGGGGCCGGGACTGAAGAACAACGCCTACACCAACGTCATGGCGGTGTGGGTGTTCCGAACGGCCCTGCGGGTCATGGAGATCCTCGGCCCCGAGGCGCTGCGGGAGCTGAGGGAAACGATCGGGCTCGAGGACCGGGAGATCGATCTCTGGAGGGCGATCCCGCCGAGGATGAAGGTCCCCTTTCACGGCGACGGGATCATCAGCCAGTTCGAAGGCTACGAACGGCTGGCGCCCTTCGACTGGGCGGGGTACCGGGAGAAGTACGGCGACATTCACCGTCTCGACCGGATCCTCGAGGCCGAAGGCGACTCGCCGAACCGCTACCAGGCCTCCAAGCAGGCCGATGTGCTGATGCTCTTCTACCTGTTCTCTGCGGAGGAGCTGCAGGAGCTGTTCTCGGCGATGGGGTACGAATTCGACCCGGCCTCGATTCCCCGGAACATCCACTACTACCTCGAGCGGACGTCCAACGGTTCGACGCTCAGCAACGTCGTCCACTCCTGGGTCCTCGCCCGGCTGGACCGCATGGCGTCCTGGCGGCTGTTCCAGCGGGCCCTCGAGAGCGACATCTCGGACATCCAGGGCGGCACCACCCACGAGGGGATCCATCTCGGGGCCATGGCCGGGACCGTGGACCTGATCCAGCGGTGCTACACGGGGCTCGAATTCCGAGGCGAGGCCGTCCATGTGAATCCCCGGATCCCGCCGGAGCTCGGCTGCCTGCGGATGAAGATCCGGGTTCGAGGCAGCGTGATCGCGGTTGCCGCGGAGCCGGGGAAGATCTCGATCGGCCGCGAACCGGGGGAAGACGGCGACGTGAGGCTCATTCACCGTGAGGAGCGCTGCACGCTCGCTGCCGGCGATACCATCCACCTTTACAATCCCGAAGCCGACTGAGCCGGGAAGATCCCGGGGTGGGAGGATGCAACGCAACGGAGGAAAACGAATATGAAAACGGACAGAATGCTTACAACACCGGCCGCAGGGGCCAATCTGGACCGCATGGTGCACGCCTGGCTGGGGCGGTTCACGGGGGGGCTCTCCCCCGCGTCGCTGCTGTTTGCCCACCTGGACTGGCTCGTGCACCTGGCCTTCTCCCCGGCCAAGCAGGCCGAGCTCGGGGAGAAGGCGGTCCGCAAGGCGCTGCGCCTCTCCCTCTACATGCAGCAGTGCGCCCGGGACCGGGACGCCGAGCCCTGCATCGACCCCCTGCCGCAGGATCGCCGCTTCGCCGGCGAGGACTGGCAGCGCTGGCCCTACAGCCAGATCTACCAGTCCTTCCTGCTGCTGCAGCAGTGGTGGCACAACGCCACGACGGGCATTCAGGGGGTGTCGCGCCGTCACGATGATTTCGTCTCCTTCGCGGCCCGTCAGGTCCTCGACGTCTTTTCCCCCTCCAACTACATCCTGACGAACCCCGAGGTGCTTCGCGCGACCCTCGAGCAGCGGGGCGAAAACCTCGTGCGCGGAACCCGGAACTTCCTCGACGACTGGAACCGGGCCGTCCTCGGGAAAAAGCCGTCCGGGGCGGAACACTTTGTGGTCGGGGAAAACCTGGCCGTCACCCCGGGCAAGGTGGTCTACCGCAATCGCCTCATCGAGCTGATCCAGTACTCGCCCGCCACGGAGAGCGTCCATGCCGAGCCGGTCCTGATCGTACCGGCCTGGATCATGAAGTACTACATCCTGGACCTCTCGCCGGACAATTCCCTCGTCAGGGCCCTCGTCGAGCAGGGATTCACGGTGTTCGCGATCTCCTGGAAGAACCCGGTGCGCGAGGATGCCGACCTGGGCATGGAGGATTACCGGACCCAGGGAATCATGGCCGCCCTCGATGCCGTATCGGCCATCGTGCCGGGGCGGAAAATTCACACGGCGGGCTACTGCCTGGGCGGAACGCTCCTGGCAATCGCGGCGGCCGCCATGGAGCGCGACGGGGACTCGCGCCTCCGCAGTGTGACCCTGCTGACGGCGCAGACGGATTTCACCGAGGCGGGCGAGCTGAGCCTCTTCATCGACGAGAGCCAGGTCACATTCCTCGAGAACATCATGTGGGACCAGGGATACCTCGACGCCCGGCAGATGGCCGGGGCCTTCCAGATGCTGCGGACCAACGACCTGATCTGGTCGCGCTACGTCCACGACTACCTCATGGGCGAGCGCCGCCCCATGAACGACCTGATGGCGTGGAACGCCGACTCGACCCGGCTTCCCTTCCGCATGCACACCGAGTACCTGCGGCGCATGTTTCTGAACAACGACCTCGCCCAGGGCCGCTACGAGGTGCGCGGCAGGCCGGTAACCGTCGGCGACATCCACGTCCCCCTGTTCACTGTGGGGACCGAGAGGGACCACGTGGCCCCCTGGCGTTCCGTCTACAAGATCAACCTCCTGGCCGATGCGGACGTGACGTTCCTCCTCACCAGCGGCGGCCACAACGCCGGCGTCGTCAACCCGCCGCCCGGCGAGCGCTCCTCGTACCGGATCACGACGAAGAAGGAGAAGGACCGCTACGTCGACCCCGACACCTGGCTCGAAACGACCCCCGTGCAGAAAGGGTCGTGGTGGCCGTCCTGGTTTACCTGGCTCGCGGGATGTTCGGGGGAGCGGACGGCGCCTCCCCCGACGGGCGCTCCGGAGGCGGGATACGCGCCGCTCTGCGACGCCCCGGGGATATACGTCTGCGGCGAGTAGGCGCGCGAGCGGCCGTTCGGGCCGGGCGGCCCGAGCGATCGCGGCATGCGGCAATCCAAGTGCGTTATGTGGAGGACAGCATGAGCATCCGCAACCTCGAGAGGATCTTCAGCCCGAAGGCGATCGCCGTCGTCGGGGCAAGCGACGACGAGCAGAGCGTCGGGTTCACCCTGTTTCGAAACCTCCGCAGCTCGGGTTTCGCGGGCCGCGTGTTTCCCGTGAACCCGCGTCGCGACACGGTTCAGGGCGTCCGGGCCTTCCCGACCGTCGATGGACTGCCCGAGGCAGTGGACCTCGCCGTGGTGGCCTCCCCCGCCGCCTCCGTTCCCGACGTGATCGAACAGTGCGGCAAGGCGGGAATCCTCGGCGTGATCGTCACCACCGCCGGGTTCCGGGAAGTCGGGGAAGAGGGAAAGAAGCTGGAGCAGGAGATGCTCCGCAGGGCGAAACCCTACGGCGTCCGCATCATCGGGCCCAACTGCCTCGGGCTGATCGTCCCGTCCCTGAAGCTCAACGCGAGCTTCGGCGCCCGTATGCCGCTGGACGGACACGTCGCCTTCCTCTCGCAGTCGGGGGCGCTCTGCACCGCCGTCGTGGAGTGGGCCAACGACAACCGGATCGGGTTCAGCCACTTCGTGTCCGTCGGGTCCATGATCGACGTCGACTTCGGCGACCTGATCGACTACTTCGGCATGGACCGAAAGACCAAGAGCATCATCCTCTACGTGGAGACCGTGACCGATGCGCGCAAGTTCATGAGCGCCTCCCGCGCTTTCGCCCGGACCAAGCCGATCGTCGCCGTGAAGTCGGGCCGCTTCGCCGAGTCCATGAAGGCCGCCGCCTCCCACACGGGGGCGCTCGCCGGGGAGGACCTGATCTACGACGCAGCCTTCAGGAGGGCGGGCATCGTCCGGGTCGACGAGATCGCCGACCTCTTCAACTGCGCCGAGATCATCGCCAAGCAGCACAACCCCCGGGGTCCAAGGCTGGCCGTCCTGACCAACGCGGGGGGACCGGCGATCATGGCCACGGACTGTCTCATCGAGCGGGGCGGCGAGCTGGCGGGACTCTCCGGGGAGGCGATAAAAGCCCTCCAGGCGGCGCTGCCGCCCATGTGGAGCCGGGGAAACCCCGTGGACATCATCGGGGACGCCCCGCCGGCGAGGTTCGGGCGGGCCCTGGAGGCCCTGGTCGAGGACGGGCTCAACGACGGGGTTCTCGTGATCCTGACCCCCCAGGCCATGACCGACGCGACGGAGACGGCTCGCCTCGTCGGCTCGATCGCCGACAAGACGGAAAAACCGATCCTGGCGGCGTGGATGGGCGGCGAGAGCGTGCGCGAGGGCATCGACGTGCTCAACCGGATGAGCGTGCCGACCTACCCGACGCCGGAGCAGGCCGTCCGGACGTTTCTGTCCATGTACGCCTACAGCCGAAACCTGGAGATACTCCACGAGACGCCGAAGGATATGGACATCGGTCTCGGCATGGACCAGGACAGGGTCAACGAGCTGCTTCTGATCGGCCAGCAGATCGCCATGGAGGAGTCGGACATTCTCTCCGAGCCCGCCTCGAAGGCGCTGCTGGAGGCATACGGAATCCCCGTCGTCGCGACCTTTTCCGCCCGGAAGGAGGATGCGGCCGTCCGGCTCGCGAAGAAGATCGGCTACCCCGTGGTGCTCAAGCTCCTGTCGCCGGACATCACGCACAAGAGCGACGCCGGGGGCGTTGTCCTCGGCATCGAATCGGACCGCTCCGTGCGGGAGGCATTCCGCAGGATCATGAAACGGGCCGCCGCGCACGACCCCCGCGCCCGTCTCGAGGGCGTGACCGTGCAGCGGATGATTCAACACAGGGGCCACGAACTCATCCTCGGTGCGAAGAAGGACCCGATCTTCGGCACGGTGATCCTGTTTGGGATGGGCGGGGTCGCCGCCGAGGTCTTTCAGGACAGGGCCGTGGCCCTGCCTCCCCTGAACGAAAGGCTCGCCCGCCGGCTCGTTGAGTCGATCCGGGGGTACAAGCTCCTCAAGGGCTTCCGGGACCGTCCGCCGGTGAACCTCGATCTCCTGACGGAGATCCTCGTGCGCTTCTCCTATCTCGTCGTCCACAACCCCCTCATCCGGGAGATGGACATCAACCCGCTGCTCGCGGGGGCCGGGGGCGCATGGGCCCTGGACGCCCGCGTCGTTCTCGACGGGGAGGTCCTCGCCCGGGGCGCGAAGACGCCCTACCGCCACCTGGCCATTCACCCCTATCCTGAGGAGCTGGTGCGAAAAACCTGCCTGCGAGACGGCACGGAGGTCACGCTGCGGCCCGTGCGGCCCGAGGACGTGCCCCTCTGGCACCGGCTGCTCGGGTCGTTTTCCCCGGAGACCCTCCGGTTCCGCTACTTCACGCCCCGCAAGGAGGTCACGGCGGAGATGGCCGTCCGGGACTGCTTCATCGACTACGACCGCGAGCTGACCGCCGTGGCCGAGATCGGGGGCGCGCTGGGCGCCGAGATGGTCGGGATCGCCCACCTGATCCACTACGCGAACCGGGAGACGGCGGAATTTGCCGTTGCCGTCGGCGATGCCCTGCAGGGCAGGGGACTCGGCTCCCTGCTCACGCAGTACTGCATCGACGTCGCCCGCGACCGCGGCATTCGCGAGATCGTGGCGGACATGCTGCCCGAGAACGAGGGCATCATCGCCCTGCTGCGCAGCAAGGGGTTCAGGTTCAGCAATGACGACGGTTCCGTCCGGGGCATGCTCGTGCTGTGAACGAAGCACCGGGGCCATCGCGGCACCCGCCAACACAGGAGGATGTTCCATGAAACGCGTCGTGCTCTTCATTGTCACCAACCTGGCCGTCATCCTGATCCTGAGCGTCGTGCTTCGCCTGCTCGGGGTCG
>CAYZKT010000008.1:0-19680 GCA_964478885.1 uncultured Syntrophaceae bacterium
AGCCGTTTCGTGAACTCGCCGGCGACGGCGGCGGGAAGCGTGATGATGGCGATGACCATGATGATTCCCACGACGGTGACCAGCAGCACGACGGTGAGAGCGGTCATGCAGAGTAGGAGCAGATAGAACCCGTCGACCCGGATCCCGCGAAGCCGGGCGAATTCCTCGTCGAAGCAGATGGCGAGGAACTGGTTGTAGAAAAGCACGGCGACGATCACGACGAGGATATCCAGGCCGGCGATCAGCCACAGGTCCTGGGCGGAGACCATCAGGATGCTCCCGAAGAGGTAGCTCATCAGGTCCTCGTTGTAGCCGGGCGTCTGGGAGATGAACAGGATTCCCGCAGCCATGCCCACGGCCCAGAGGGCGCCGATCACGGTGTCCTCGCGCTGCCGCGCCTTCATGCTGACCAGCCCGATGGCGAGCGCCGCGATCAGGGAGGCCAGGACGGCGCCGTAGAGGGGCTCGAACCAGTCCCAGCCATGAACCACCTGGAAGTAGCGCGCGGCCCCGAGACCGCCCAGGACGGTGTGGGAGATGCTCCCCGCGATGTAGCTGATCTTCCGGGTCACGACGTAGCTGCCGATGATCCCGCAGGCGACGCTCGCGAGCACCCCGGCGAGCAGGGCATGCTGCAGAAACGGGTATCGCGGCAGGTCCGTCAGGAATTCTCCCATGGATTCTTCCCTTCTCTCATCCGTCCCGGTGATGGTGCCGGACCATGCAGACGTCGGACAGGTAGAGATCCCGGATGACCTCGCCCGTCACGGTCGCGGTCGGGTGAACCAGGACCCGGCGATTGACGCACACCACGCTCTGAACGTACTGGGAAACGAATCCCAGGTCGTGGCTGACCACGACCACGGTGATGGTTTTGCTCATCTCGTGGAGCAGCTCGAAGAGCTCCGTTTCCACCACCATGTCCACGTTTGCCGTCGGTTCGTCGAGGAACAGCATCTGCGGTTCCGAGGCCAGGGCCCGGGCGATGAGCACCCGCTGGCGCTGTCCGCCGGACAGGGCCATGAACGGCCGGCCGGCAAGGTCCTGCATCTCGAGCTTCCGCAGCGCATCGAGGGCAATGGCCCGGTCCGTGCGGCTGTACGGGCCGATTCGCCCTCCCGGTCCCAGGCGCCCCATGAGGACGACATCGATAACGCTCACGGGAAACTGCAGGTCGAGCTGGACCTGCTGGGGCATGTACCCGATGCGGGTCCGCGCCTTCTCGGGGGGCATCCCCAGGACCTCGATGGTCCCCTGCGAAGGCCGGAGCAGGCCCAGCATGAGCTTCAGCAGGGTTGTCTTGCCGCCCGCATTGGGCCCGACGATCGAAATGAAGGACCGTTCCTGGATCGTGAAATGAACATCCTCCAGGACGGGGATCCCGTCGTAGGAAAACGACACATGGCTGACCTTGACGACGTCCCTGGGATTCATGGCTCCTCAGCGGAGGCCCTGCTCGACGGCAGAGGCAATGGTTTCGAGGTTTGCCAGGTATTCCCTCGAAAGCGGATTGATCGGGACCACGACGCCCCCGATCGACGTCGCCACCACCGCAGCGCTCTTGCTCGAGAACTGCGGCTGCACGAAGATCACCCGGACGCCGTCCGCCCTTGCCCTGTCGATCAGGTCCGCCAGCTGCCTGGCCCCCGGTTCCTTCCCCTCGATCTCGATGGGGACCTGGATCAGACCGTAGGCGTCCGCGAAATAGCCGAAGGCGGGGTGAAACACGTACATCTTCCGGCCCTGGAGAGGGGCGAGCGAGCGGGAGATGCGGGCATCCACCCGCTCCATATCGTCCTGGAAGGACTTCAGGTTCAGGGCGTACTGCTGCACGTGAGCCGGGTCCAGGCGGCACAGGGCGTCGTGGATGTTCCGCGCCACGATTTTCGCGAGCCGCGGCGACATCCAGATGTGGGGATCGGGCGTTGCCGCGGCCCTGCCGGCCCGCCGGGGCCCGTGGCTGTGCCCGTCTTCGCCGTGGTCGTATCCGGCAAGGGTGCGCGTGGGGACCCCTTGCTGCGTTTCGACGAGGAGCAGGTTCCCGTGGGAGCGGCCGATCTTCTTCGTCAGGCCCCGTTCGAACCCGACCCCGATGAGGAAGAGGGCCCGGGCCTCGCTGAGCCTGGCCATCTGCTTCGGCGTCGGTTCGTAGGCGTGCGGCGACTGTCCCTCGCCGACGAGAACCTCGACCCGGACCCGGTCCCCGCCGATCCGCTCGAGAAAATAGGATTGCGGGAGGATGCTGACAAACACGGTCATCCGGGAAGGTGCGGCCTGTCCCCACGCGGTCTGCCAGGAAGCGGCGACGAACACCGCGATCAGGATCGTGATCGCGCCTCTTTTCATGGAGTGCTCCTTCGTTCCCCCGGAGGGCCTTTCAGACGACCGGCCGGAGTCCGGGCGATTTCTTTCCGGCACCGACGGCACAATCCCGTGAAGTTGATGGCGACAGTCTCGATGGCCTCTTCCGCCGCCCGATACTCCCGAAGCCACCGCTCCTGGTTTCCCGCCGATGGCAGGCAGACGAGGCTCCGGCAGGCGCGGCAGTAGAAATGGGGGTGCGTCGGGTTGTGCCGGCAGGCCATTTCGAAGAAGTTCTCCCCGTGATCCGTCGCGATCTCCCGGACGATGCTCCCGGCCTTGAAGGAGGCCAGGATCCGGTAAACGGTCACCTTGTTGATCCGGCCCTCTCCGGACACCCGTTGAAGGATGTCCCGGGCGCTCAGCGGCGTTTCCGCGTGCACGAGCGCCGTCAGCACCGCCACGCGCTGAGACGTTTTCGAAAGGCCCGCCCGTTCCAGAGTGGTGTTGATGTCGCAGTGTGCCATGGAAGACACTATACCATAGATGCAACTCATTTGCAAACAGTTTCCCTTCCCGCCGTCCCGCGCTTGCGCGTCCCCCCGAATTGCGTTATGGAGGGGCAGGACGAACGCGGAGGGGCGGTATGGTCGAACAGCTCGCAGCGCAATTCGAAGTCCATCTCGGGCATTCATTCCTGCTGACCTACGCGGCGGCATACCTGGCCGGTGTCCTGGTCAGCTTCACCCCCTGCGTTTATCCCGTCGTCCCGATCACGGCGGCCGTGATCGGAGCGCAGGGGGGCGTGTCCGCGGGCAGGGGGCTGATCCTGTCGCTGAGTTTCGTCCTTGGCCTCGCGGTTACGTACACGGCCATCGGGATGTTCGCGGCCCTGACGGGAAGGCTCTTCGGTTCGATTCAGGCGAGCCCCCTGACGCAGGGCGCCCTCGGCTTTCTCTTCGTGCTCATGGGGCTCGCCATGCTGGAGGTCTTCCACCTTTCGCTCGAGCGTCTCGTGCCGCGTCCCCGTGAGGGGGCGGGGCGCAAGGGGATCGTCGGAAGCTTCGCGATCGGGCTGACCTCGGGCTTCCTCCTGGGCCCCTGCACGGCCCCCGTGCTGGCCGTGATCCTCGGCGTGGTGGCCGCGCGGCAGAGCGTGTTCTTCGGCGGGTCGCTGCTGTTTGTCTTCTCCTTTGGCGTGGGGACGCTGCTCATCCTCGTCGGCACCTTTACGGGAATCCTCGCCGGTCTTCCGAAGTCGGGCGCCTGGATGACGGGCGTGAAAAAAATCTCGGGCGTCGTCCTGCTTGCCGCCGGCGCATATTTTCTGTACAGTGCCCTCATTCCCTGAACGAGAGGTATCGATCCGATGCATGCCAGGCCCCTCCTCCTGCTTTTCTTTTCCTGCCTTCTGACCGTTGCGTGTTCCCTCGGCGAGGACGTCCCGAAGGGCCCGCCGGAGAAGATCGCCGTCGACGCGCCGGCGCCGGATTTCCGCCTCCAGGATCTCAAGAGCCGGGAGGTGACGCTGGCCGGCCTGCGGGGACGCCCGGTCCTGCTCGTGTTCGGCACGACCTGGTGCCCCTACTGCCGCGAGGAGATCCCGAGGATCAAGGAAATTTACGCGAAAGGCAGCGCGAAGAACCTCGAGGTGCTCAACATCTACGTCAACGAGTCGCAAGCGAAGGTCGGCGAGTTCGCGGCACGCCATGCGCTGCCGTACCCCGTCCTGCTCGACCGGGACGGCAAGGTGGCCGCACGATACCAGGTCCGCGGCGTCCCGATGATCGTCCTGGTTGACGGGCAGGGCACCATCAAGTGCTACCAGTGCCGAAACCTCGAGGCGATGCTGGAAACCTTGAGGCCCTGACGGATTCACCCGCCCCGCATTTTTCCATTGCTTTTCCCCCGACACCGGTATATTTTTGAGAATGAGAATCATTCTCACAAGGAGCCTTCGTGGAGCAAGAAGCGAAGAAAGAGCCCGATTTCCCTCTGAGCGCCGCACTGAACCCCAGGCTCGTACTGGTCGGTCACCCGAATGTGGGCAAGAGCAAAATCTTCACGATGCTCACCGGGGAATACGTGATCGTGTCCAACTACCCCGGGACCACGGTGGAGGTGCGTTGCGGCAAGACCGCGGAGCTCGACTGCTGCGTACTGGACACCCCGGGCATCTCGGGCGTCGTTCCCCGCAGCGAAGAGGAACGCGTGACGCTCCAGACACTCCTGACGCAGGACATCGGGGCCGTGTTGCAGATCGGCGACGCCCAGAACCTCCGCCGGACGCTGCTGCTCACGATGGCCCTGATCGATGCGGACGTGCCGATGGCCCTCGATCTCAACATTGCCGACGAGGCGGAAAAGAAGGGCTACATCATCGACACGGCCCGGCTCTCGAAGAGCCTGGGCATTCCCGTCGTTCTCACCGTGGCCACGCAGGGAAAGGGCAGGAAGGAGCTGATCGAAGCCGTACGGAGGCCGACCCGGTCCCCCCTGCGCATCAGCTACGACCCCCGCGTGGAAGAAGCGGCATCCGAAATCGCCGCCCTCCTCCCCCGCTACCCGGTGTCCGGGCGGGCCGTAGCGCTGACGCTCCTGTCCGGCAATCTCAACCTGGTGGACAATCTCCTCGGGGAGGGTACACCGGATAGCCGTGCCGTCCGAGACATCGTCGGCCGGACCCAGGCCCTGGTCCTCGAGCCGTTGTCGAGGATCATCCTGGAAGCCCGGATGGCCCTCGTGGAACGGCTGATACGGGAGTGCGTGAGGTTGCGCGAGGGGAAGGGGTTCCGGTCCCGTTTCGCGTTCGGGCTGGACCGTTTTTCGACCCATCCCCTCGGCGGCGCGCTGCTGATGCTGGGTATTCTCTATGTCATCTACGAGTTCGTCGGGGTCTTCGCCGCCGGGACGGTCGTGGACTTCATCCAGAACGTGATCTTCGGCGAATGGGTGCTTCCCCCGATCGTGGAATCCCTTTCCCGCTTTCCCTACCCCCTGGTGCGGGATTTCCTGGTCGGGCCCTACGGACAGATCACCATGGGCATCACCTATTCGATCGCCATCGTGTTCCCCACGGTGACGGCGTTCTACATCGTGTTCTCCTTCCTCGAGGACACGGGCTACCTCCCGCGCCTGGAGGTCATGATCAACCGGCTCTTCGCCCTGATCGGGCTCAACGGCAAGGCGATCATCCCCATCGTGCTGGGCTTCGGGTGCGGAACCATGGCTGCCGTCGTCACCCGGATCCTCGAGACGCGCCGGGAGCGGATCATCGCAACCCTGATCCTGGCCCTCGGGATTCCCTGTGCGCCGCAGATGGGATTGATCCTGGGCATGTTCGCCCGCATCGGGTTTATGGCCCTGTTGCTGTTCGTCGTCCTGCTGTCGGTCCAACTGATGGCTGCCGGGTGGCTCGCCTCGAAGCTCCTTCCGGGGCAGACTCCGGCCTTCGTCACAGAACTCCCGCCCTACAGGCTGCCCGAATTGCGCAACGTGGCCGGAAAGACGGTGTATCGCTCCTACTGGTTCGTGCGGGAAGTCATCCCCTGGTTTCTCCTTGGGACGGCGCTGCTCTTCGTCGCCGATCGCGTGGGCGCCCTGGACGAGCTGAAGCGGATACTGAACCCCGTGGTCGTCGGGTTTCTCAGCCTCCCGGCGGACACGACGGAAGGGTTCATCCTCGGGTTCCTGAGGAGGGAGTACGTGGCGGCCTACTTCTTCGACCTTTACGGCCGCGGCCTTTTGGACCATCTCCAGGCCTTTGTCGCAACCATGGTGATGACGCTCTTCGTGCCCTGTGTCGCCAACACCTTCGTGATCATCAAGGAACGGGGGGTGCTGGTCGGCACGGGCATTATCGTATTCGTGTTCGTCTATGCCATCACCGCGGGCGGCGTCCTGAATGCCATCTTGCGAATCCTTCACGTGACGTTCTGAGGAGTGGGACATGGAAGAGATCTGCAGACCCTGCACGACGGAAGATCTGGAGGAGATCCTCGAGGAGATCTGGACGACCCTGGAGCTGCAGGGAGAAGCGCCTGCAGCCGGCGCCCGCGTGCCGCCCGCCGCCGTCCCATCGGGGGACCGGATGGAGAGGCTCGTTGCGGAGGGGCTTGCGCGACGGGCGGACAGGGACCTCATCCTGACGGAGGAAGGGTATCATCGGGCGCGGAACATCATTCGCAGCCACCGGCTTGCGGAGAGGCTCCTGCACGACGTCCTGAACCTGCACAGCGAGGAGATGGAACGTTCGGCCTGCCGCTACGAGCACATGCTGGGCAGCGAGGCGGCCGATTCCATTTGCATCCTGCTGGGCCACCCCCGGACCTGCCCGCACGGCAAGCCCATCCCGCCCGGGGAATGTTGCGAGTGCTGCGAGACGATGCTGAGGCCTCTGGTCGTGCCCCTGACGGAACTGGAGCCAGGCGAGACGGCGAAGGTGGCCTACATCGGGACCCGGGACAACGCCCGACTGTCCTATCTGACTTCGCTGGGCGTCATGACGGGGCGGCCCGTCGATCTGGTCCAGAAACGACCGTCCTACATCGTAAAGATCGACGAGAGCACGGTGGCGTTCGACGAAGCAATCGCCCGGGAAATTTTCGTCAGGCCCGCCCATCGCGTGAGGCGGACTGCGAAGGGTGGGGGCTGGCGCATGCGGTGGCGCAACGGCCGCGGATGACGGGAGGGCCGGAACATGGAGCCTGTTCAAAAACCGTTGCGCATGACGCCGCGACGGGAGATCATTCTGGAGATCCTGCGGGAGAACGGCCACCTGGACGCCTACGAGCTTTTCGAACTGGCGCGCCGGAAGGATGCCCGGATCAGCCTGGCGACCGTCTACCGGGCACTGGCCTATTTTCGGGAGCGCAACGTGATCCAGGGCCGCAGTTTCGGCGAGGGCCACACCCACTTCGAGGTCCACGACGCCGAGACGGGAACCCACGCCCATTTCATCTGCACCCGTTGCGGGAAGGTTCGCGAGGTGAAAGGCAAGTTCATCCGGGACATGGAAGCCCTCGCGCAGAGGGAGCGATTCAGGGTCACCGGGGCGCATCTGGACCTCTTCGGGCTCTGCGAGGATTGCGCGGCCCGGTGAGGCCGCCGAAATCGGGATCGAAAGGAGCGGGACATGGCGGCGGCGAAACGATTCGAGGATAGGAAATGCCGGTACTGCCGTAAACCCGGAAAGGCGAACACGGGCGACGTGCTCGACGCCGCTGCCGCCCGTGCGGTGGAGCTGGCCATCGGAACCGTCATCGTGCCGAGCGTGAGCGGCAGGACGGCGCTCGCCGCCCGGAAAGCCTTCGGGAAGGGAGTGCGAATCATCGCTGTCACTCACGTGGCGGGCTTCGAGGGGCCCGACCTCCAGGAGATGGGGGAGGCCGCGCGGAAGCGCCTCGAGTCGGCGGGCGTCCGCGTCTTCACGGGCCAGCACGCCTTCGGGGGCGTGGGGCGAGCGGTTCGCAACAAGCTCGGCACCTACCAGGTCGACGAGATCATGGCCTACACGCTGAGGACGTTCGGCCAGGGAACGAAGGTGGCCGTCGAGGTCGCCCTCATGGCGGCCGATGCCGGGCTGGTCCGGACCGACGGGGACGTCATCGCGCTCGGGGGGACGTACGCGGGGGCGGACACGGCCCTCGTCGTCCGCCCGGCCAACAGTGCCCGCTTCTTCGATCTGAAGGTCCGCGAGGTGATCTGCAAGCCGAGGGACTTCTGACGAGGGCGGGAAGTTGAGAAGGTTAGAAGTTGGGAAGTTCGGACAACGGGAGAGATCGACGGGGAATGCCGACGTGCCCAAGCTTCTCAACTTCCTAACTTCACAACTTCTGCAGCCGTGATGCCCGCGAACCATCATGGCCGTCACAATGATTCGTGAGAGAAAAAGCGAAAGGAGCTGGGGAATGCTGTCGGAGAACATGCTGGAACGGTATGCGGAGGTGCTCATCTGGGGCCTGAACAGGGCGCGGAACAAGGCGGTCCGGAAGGGCGAGATCGTCCGGGTCGCCTTCGACATTCCCGCCATCCGGCTGGCGGAGATCGTCCAGAGAAAACTCATCGAACGCGGCATCCACCCCGTCCTGCGCGCAGGGTTGACGCCGGCCATGGAAAAGAACTTCTACGGCCTGTCGGACGGCAAGCAGCTCGCCTTTCTGGCGCCCGGCGACCGAGAGCTCTGCGAGCGCCTCAACGGCAGCATCTACCTCTACGCACCGGCGTCTCAGACCCACCTGCGGGGAGTGGATCCACGGAATATCGCCGTGGCCACCGTGGCCCGCAAGATCTTGAAGGACATCCTGGACCGCAGGGATGGCGAGGGGAGCTTCGGGTGGACCCTGTGCATGATGCCGACCGCAGAGCTCGCACGGCAGGCGAAGCTGACGGAGGCGCAGTACGAGAAGCAGGTCGTCAAGGCGTGCTACCTCGACAGCGAGGACCCGGTGGGGCAGTGGGAGGCCATCTACCGCGAGGTGGGAGAAATCAAGAAGCGGCTCAACGCGATGAAGGTCGCCTTCTACCATGTCGAGGGGAAGGGCGTGGACCTGAAGATCACGCCCGGCCTCCACCGGAAGTGGGTCGGCATCTCGGGGCACAACGTTCCGAGCTTCGAGATCTTCCTTTCGCCGGACTGGAGGGGGACCGAGGGGCGCTACGTTGCCAACATGCCCTCGTTCCGGAGCGGAAACTACGTGGCCGGCGTCGTCCTCGAATTCCGCAAGGGGGTCGGTTCCGTCGTGCGGGCAGACGAGGGGGAGGAGTTCACGCGAAAGCAGATTGCCATGGACGTGGGGGCGAGCCGGATCGGGGAGTTCTCGCTGACCGACCGCCGTTTCTCCCGGATCGACCGCTTCATGGCCAACACGCTCTACGACGAGAACTTCGGGGGAAAATACGGGAACTGCCACATCGCCTTCGGCTCCTCCTACGCCGACACGTACCGGAAGAGCGCGTCGGCGCTCACGCCGGCGATTAGAAAGAAACTGGGGTTCAACGACTCGGCCCTGCACTGGGACCTCGTCAACACGGAGCCCAAGACCGTGACGGCGCACCTGGTCACGGGCAAGAGGGTGGTGATCTACGACAACGGGGTGTTCAAATAATGACAGGGACCAGGGTGCAGGGTACAGGGCTTGATCCCTTAGAGGATCCGTTCCGCGACAAGATGGGAACATGAGGTGAGGCCCGAAGTTTAGTCTTCGAGGTCGATCGCCTCGACGGGGCAGGATTCGGCGGCTTCGCGGCAGGCCTCCTCGAATTCCGGGGGGATCTCGTCGTCGAAGCGGCAGACCGCGAGTTCGTCCTGCATCTCGAAGACATCGGGGCAGATATCGACGCAGCTCTCACAGCCGATGCAGAGGTCCTCGTTGACGGTGGCTTTCATTTCCCCTCCTTTTCCGAATTGCCGGCTGACGTCGAGACGGTAACCGCTGGAAAAATCGAAAAAATGGGACGCGACGCTGTTTATGGATGAGTTCCGGCGGAAAAGTCAACTTATTTTTGAGCGCCCGCCGCGGGGCTCCGCGCTCGGGAGGATGGGGCAATGAACGTCGACAAACTCGTTCCGAAGGAACCCCGGGGGCTCGTCGTCGTCATCACGGGCCACGGCAAGGGGAAGACCACGACGGCGCTGGGGATTGCCGTGAGGGCCTGCGGGCACGGCATGCGCATCTGCATCATCCAGTTCATGAAAGGCGACCTGTATTCCGGCGAGTGGGACGGCGTGAAGAAGATGGACTGCGCCATCGAGCTGCACGCCACGGGGAAGGGGTTCTGCGGCATCCAGGGCAACCCCTACCCGCACCGCGAGCACCGGCAGAACGCGCAGGACGCAGTCGCCCTGGCCCGGGAGAAAATGGCCTCGGGGAGCTACGACCTGATCATCCTCGACGAGATCAACAATGCGCTGCACCTGAAGCTCGTGGACCTCGAGCAGGTCCTCGCGCTGATCCGGGAGAAACCGCCGATCACGCACCTCGTCCTCACGGGACGGGACGCGCACGCGGAAGTCGTCGAACGAGCCGACACGGTGAGCGAGGTGGTGGAAGTCAAACATGCGTACAGGAAGGGAATCGAACGCCAACCGGGCATAGACTATTGAACAGCTGATGACCGGGTGCGCAACCCGCGCAAAGAGAGCAGGTGAGAAGCTGGGAAGCTGAGAAGTTGAGAAGCTTGGTCGGGCTGATACCCAGTTGCATGCCTTCCGCTTCTCCGAACTTCATAACTTCATGGCTTCTTAACTTCCGTCTCTACAGGGCGCCTGGCATCCGGACGCTTGTGAACGGCCTTCATGAGGGAATCGGCATATCCTGAATTAAAGCCTTGAGGCTTGCGGCTTTTTCGTCGGAATCCCCTTGACAGGTTGTCCGGTTCCTCGGATATTAATGAGACTTGACGCGTTGCACAGCAGTGCGCGTCGCGTCGGTTGACACGAGAAGGACGAAAGGAGTCAGGGATGCTTCTCATCGAAGATCTCCAGGTGAAACTCGGCGAGCGGGAGGTCCTCCGGCACATCGACCTCCAGATCAATCCCGGGGAGACGCACATCCTGTTCGGGCCGAACGGCTCGGGCAAGACGTCTCTCCTCATGACCATCATGGGGTACCCCCAGTACAGGGTGACGGCGGGCAAGATCACCTTCAAAGGCGTGGACATCACGAACCTGCCCATCAACGAGCGGGCCAGGCTGGGCATCGGGATGTCCTACCAGCGTCCGCCGACGGTCAACGGCCTGAAGACGAAGCAGATGGTCCATATCTGCGCCGGGGGCCGCGACGTGGACGTGGCGGGCATGGCGGCGCGGATGAATTTCACCGATTTCCTGGAGCGGGACATCAACGCGGGGTTCTCGGGCGGGGAGATCAAGCGATCGGAGCTCGTTCAGCTCATGGCCCAGCAGCCCGACCTGCTGCTCTTCGACGAGCCCGAGTCCGGCGTGGACCTCGAGAACATCGCCCTGATCGGCAACACGATCAGCAAGCTGCTCCAGCGCGATTTCCACACGGAGCCCAACAAGTCCCAGCTCCAGCGGAAGAAGGAGCGGACGAAGATGGGCCTCATCATCACGCACACGGGCTTCATTCTGGATTACGTCACGGCGGACAAGGGGCAGGTGCTGTTCAACGGCGTGCTGTCATGCTCCAACAACCCGTCGGACATCTTCAGCTGCATCAAGGTCATGGGATACGAGGAGTGTGTGAAATGCGCAATCTGACCGAAAAGGCACGCAAGGCGAAGGACAAGAAGGCCGCCATCGGGCCCGACGTGGACCTTGCGACGTTCACCGCGGAGCCCGTCAAGCATGAATACGTGAAGGACCTCAAGACGCTCCCGGTCCTCGACCGGGACCGCTTGATTCAGGCGGGGATCGACGCGAGCGAGAGCGGCCGTGCGGGCACCTACATCCAGATGGACACGGCCGTCGTGCACGCCCACGCGAAACAGGAGGGCCTCGAGGTGCTTCCCATCAAGGAGGCCCTGAAAAAGCACGAGTGGGCACGGGAACACTACTGGAAGCTCGTGTCCGTCGACGCCGACAAGTACACGGCCGCGGCCGAGCTCAACCTCCACGACGGCTACGTCATTCGTGCCCTGCCCGGCGCGAAGGCCGTCTGGCCCGTGCAGGCCTGCCTGTACCTCGACAAGGACAACATCAGCCAGTACGTGCACAACCTCATCATCGCCGAGGAAGGCTCGGAGCTGCACGTGATATCGGGCTGCGCCACGTCGCCCCGTCTCAAGCGGGGGCTCCACGTGGGGATCTCGGAGTTCTTCGTCAAGAAGAACGCGAAGCTCAGCTTCACCATGATCCACCACTGGGCGGAAGAGGTGATGGTGCGGCCCCGCTCCGTGGGCATCGTCGAGGAGGGGGGGCTCTTCCTGAACAACTACATCTGCATGAAGCCCGTCAAGAGCCTGCAGATGTACCCCACGACGCACCTCGTGGGCAAGGGGGCCGTGGCCCGCTTCTACAGCATCCTCGTGGGGACCCCGGGCTCCGAGATGGACGTGGGCGGCCGGATCCTGCTCAAGGCCGAGGACACGAAGGCCGAGATCATCGCCCGGGCCATCACCAATGGCGGCACGATCATCAACCGCGGCGACCTCGTCGGCGAGGTGACCGGCGTGAAGGCCCACCTGGAGTGCAAGGGGCTGATCCTCAACGGCGGGGTGATCCACGCCATTCCCGAGCTCCAGGGCAAGGCGGACGGCGTCGAGATGTCCCACGAGGCGGCGGTAGGCAAGATCGCCCAGGAGGAGATCCTGTACCTCATGTCCCGGGGACTCTCCGAGGACGAGGCCGTCTCCACGATTGTCCGGGGCTTTCTCAGCGTGGACATCCCGGGCCTGCCCCCGAAGCTCCAGGAAGAGATCGACCGGGCCGTCGACTTGAGCTCGAAGGACGTGATGTAACGGGAACGTCCGCAAGGGACGGCCCGGGTCCAGGGTTCAGGGTACAGGGTCCAGGGCAAGACAAGAGACGGGTCGGGGAGATATCCCCGGCCCGCTTTTTTTGCGAGGAGCATGAGCCGGGGATTGATTCCCGGATGATTCCGGGGTATGACCGGGGCATGATCCAGGGGCTTCTCGATCCGGTTCGGGAAATCCTCGACACCCTCTGCGCCGTGTCCGGCAAGGGGGTTCAGGCTGTCCTGCGGCCGGATCTCAAATCGCTCGCCCGTTTGCGGATGGCCGGTCCGGGTTCGCATGCCCACGTGCTGTTCCACCGCGGCGGCGATGACCCCCTCGTCAACCACGTGATCGCCAACGAGTGCGGCTACCTGATCCGTCTCTTCGCCGTTCCTCCCGGGAGACGGAGGGTCGCCGTAGCCAACGTGCGGACCCGGTCGCTGTACCGCGAGGAGATCCGCGAGGACATCCAGCGTCTTTCCCTGATCCACGGGATCGGCACGCTGGGCGAATTCCTGCCGCTGTGGTACGAGAGCGTCGTCTTCCAGCTCACGAGGATGCCCCCGGATATCGGGATCGAGCGGTGGCTTCACCGCGAGTACCCGGGCCTGCGGGAGATCCAGCGGATGGCCCTCATGGAACAGCAGGCCAAGGCGGCCGCGGTGCTGTCCCGGGGAATCCGGCGGATGACGCCGCGCAAGATCTACGACGTCTCGCAGGCCATGAATTACGCCTTCTTCAGGCTCATGGAGCCCCTGACCGGGGTCAACCTTATCGCGCCCTACGAGCGGAGCCTCTACGTGCTGCAGGGAGAGGAGCTTGCGGGACGGGCGGATCGAAACCCGCGGGACGATCACGAAGGGGACGTGGAACTGACCCGGCAATGGGCCGAGTTCCTGGCCCTGTCGGGATGGATCGAGTGGTGCCGCCTCGACGAGGTCGAGGCGGGAACGCTCCACTGACGGGATTGCGGGCGCCGCCGGGCGCGCGACGGAGAGCTCTCTCGGTCGGCCTCAGCGCAGAGGGTCGGCCGGGGGGGTCTCGAGCCCGAAGGCCTCGGCCACGGCCGGGTACGTGACGGCGCCGCGCCAGGTGTTGAGACCCCGGGCGAGGCCCGGGTCCTTGGCGAGGGCGTCCGGGACGCCGTCGGCGGCCAGCCGGGCGACATAGGGCAGGGTGGCGTTCGACAGGGCCATGGTGCTCGTTCGGGGGACGGCGCCGGGCATGTTCGTGACGCCGTAGTGCAGGACTCCCCCGACAACGTAGGTCGGGTCGGAGTGCTTCGTCGGGCGAATCGTCTCGATGCAGCCCCCCTGGTCCACGGAGACGTCGATCACTGCGCTTCCCTTCGCCATGCGCGCCACCATCCCGCGTGTGACGACGCGCGGTGTCCGGGCCCCCTTCACGAGGACGGCCCCGATCAGCAGGTCCGCACGGGCCACGGTCTCCTCGACAGCGAGCGGGTCTGCGCTCCGGGTGATGAGCCTCCTGTGAAGAACCTCCTCGAGGTGGCGCAGCCGGTCGATATCCCGGTCCAGAACGGTCACCTCGGCGCACATCCCCAGGGCGATCCGGGCGGCGCTTGCCCCGACGATGCCGCCCCCGACGATCGCCACCCGGGCGGGCTCGACGCCCGCGACCCCGCCGATCAGCTTCCCGGACCCACCGTTGATTTTTTCGAGGTAGAACGCCCCTTTCTGGACGGCCAGGCGACCTGCCACCTCGCTCATGGGCTTGAGGAGGGGAAGTTGCCCGTCCTCGAGCTCCACCGTTTCGTAGGCGATCCCCGTGACGCCCCGCTTCATCAATTCGAGGGTCAGCTCCCGATCGGCGGCCAGGTGAAGGTAGGTGAAGAGGGTGAGGTCCGGGCGGAGAAAGACATATTCCGGGGGGAGCGGCTCCTTGACCTTCACGACGAGTTCGGCTCCCCAGGCCGCGGCGGCATCGGGGACGATCTCCGACCCGGCGGCACGGTACTCGTCGTCGCTGAACCCGCTGCCCTCACCCGCCTGCGTCTCGATCAGCACCCGATGACCCGCCTCGCACAGCATCCGGACCCCCCCGGGGGTCATGGACACCCGGGACTCCTGATCCTTGATCTCCCTGGGGACGCCGACGATCATGGCTGTGATCCCTTCCTTTCAGAGACATACGTTCCCGGCATGAGCGGGAACGGTTATTCATACTATAGAGAAGGACGAAGAAAAATGCAAAGGGGGGGCAAATAGACACGCCGTGAAGGCTGGCCGACGGGACGTCAGTTGTGGTAGAGTACGCACGTCGAGGGAAGCGGACCGCCCTGTCACATTCCAACCCGAAGGAGAACGCATGGCTCAAGCGCACTGGTACCAAAAGGCGGCGGAGGAGGTCTTCCGGGAACTCGGCACGGGCCCGTCGGGGCTTCACGAGAAGACGGCGGCGGACAAACTCGAGTCGCACGGGCCGAACCGCCTTCCCGAGGCAAAGCGGGTGAGCCGCGTTGTCATCCTCCTGCGCCAGTTCGCAAGCCCCTTGATTTACATCCTCCTCATCGCCGCGGTCGTGACCTTCGCGCTCGGGGAGTACAAGGACACGATCGTTATCGGGGCGGTCCTGCTTTTCAATGCCGTCATCGGGTTCGTCCAGGAAAGCCGGGCCGAGGAAAGCGTGCGCGCCCTGCAGAAGATGATCGTTCCGCAGGCGCGCGTCGTGAGAGAGGGGCGGGAGAGGGAGATCTCGAGCGATGGGCTTGTGCCAGGCGACATGGTCCTGCTTGCTTCCGGCGCGAAGGTTCCCGCCGACATCCGGCTGACGAGCGCCATCGAGGTGCGGATCGACGAGTCGCTGCTCACGGGGGAATCCGTCCCCGCGGAGAAAATCGCCGACGTGATTTCCGAGGCGAACCTGACGCCGGGCGACCAGCGCAACATCGCCTTCATGGGAACCGTCGTCGTGAACGGGCGGGGCGTGGGCGTCGTCGTGGAGACGGGGGCCCGGACGGTCCTGGGCGGCATCGCCCACGAGATCCGGGAGACGAAGGCCGCCCGCGCGCCGCTTCAGGAGAAATTCGGCCGCTTCTCCAACCGGATCGGAATTTACGTGCTCGCGGCGTCGGCGGCGCTCTTTGCAGTCGGCATTGCTCTCGGAGAGCCCTTCCGCCAGATGTTCATGACCGTCGTGGCGGCGGCCGTGGCGACAATCCCAGAGGGCCTGCCGGTGGTGCTCACCATCGCACTGGCCGTCGGCGTGCAGCGCATGGCGGCGCGAAACGCAATCCTGAGGAAGCTGCCCGCCGTCGAGACCCTGGGAAGCACGACGGTCATCTGCACCGACAAGACGGGGACCCTCACGAAGAACGAGATGACGGTGAAGGTCGTCTTCGACGGGGCGCGTCACTTCGAGTTGACGGGGGCCGGCTACGAGCCCAAGGGGGAGATCCTCCACGACTGGATGCCCAAACCGGAGGCCGAACGCGAGCACCTCGCCATGTGCTTCCGCGTGGGGCTTCTGTGCAACGAGTCGAGCCTCTACGAGGACGAGGGTATCTGGCGGGTCAACGGCGATCCGACCGAGGGTGCGCTGATCGTGTCGGCCCTGAAGGCGGGCCTAAATCCGGAGCAGGAGGCGCAGCGGTACGCGCAGATCGGCATCGTCCCCTTCGAGTCGGACCGGGGCTACATGGCGACCCTCCACCGGTACGGGGACGAGAAGTACATCTTCGTAAAAGGAGCCCCCGAGAAGGTCCTCGAGCTCTGCGTCACCTGCATGGAGCGGGACGGCCTGCGCACGGAGGAGATCCTCAAGATCTCGGACCGCTTCGCCTCGGAGGGGATGCGCGTGCTGGCCATGGCCTACAAGCAGGCGCCCGACGATCTGGCCGTGCTGCGGCACGAGGACGTGGTGCACGACCTGACCCTGGCCGGCATCCAGGCCATGATCGACCCGCCCCGCGAGGAGGCGGTGCAGGCCGTGCGGGACTGCCGGCGGGCGGGCATCCGGGTCGTCATGATCACGGGGGACCACCCGACGACGGCCCTGGCCATCGCGAAGACGGTCGGGATCGACACGGCGGGGGACCGGGTCGTCACGGGCCGCGAGATAGAGGAGATGAAGGACGAGGAACTCTTCTATCGGGTCAAGGCGGTGTCCGTCTACGCCCGCGTGGCGCCTCACCACAAGCTGCGGATCGTCCGGCAGCTGATGGATCACGGGGAGATCGTGGCCGTCACGGGCGACGGTGTCAACGACGCGCCCGCCCTCAGGGCCGCCCACCTCGGCGTCGCGATGGGGCGCAAGGGGACGGACGTGGCGAAGGAGGCCTCGGACATGGTCGTCACCGACGACAACTTTGCGGCCATCTTCCACGCCGTGCGGGAAGGGCGTGTCGTCTTCGACAACATCCGCAAGGTCGTCTTCTTTCTGATCCCCACGGGTGTGGCCGCCATCGGCTCCATCCTCGGCTGCATCCTCATGGGGATCCCCATCCCCTACACGGCATCGCAGCTGCTCTGGATCAATCTCGTGACCAACGGGTTCCAGGTCATCGCGCTGACCTTCGAGCCGGGGGACCGGGATGTGGTCCGGCGCCCCCCCCTGGACCCCTCCGAGGGTATCATGTCGAAGATGCTTGTCCAGCGCACCGTCATCGTGGGGCTGCTCATCTCGCTGGGGGTCGTCGTCAAGTTTTCCTGGGCGCTGCAGGCGGGGATGTCGCTCGAAAAAGCGCGGACGATCGCCGTGACCACCATGGTCTTCTTCCAGTTTTTCCAGGCCTGGAACAGCCGCTCTGAGACGCGGTCCATATTCCAGATCGGTCTGTTCACGAACCCCTACCTGGCCTACGGGCTTGCGGCCTCGCTGATGGCGCATGTGGCGGCGATCTACGCGCCCCCCCTCCAGTGGCTGCTGTCGACGGAGCCCATTGCGGGGGCCGAGTGGCTTATGATCGTGGCGATGTCGCTGTCCGTCATCGCCGTCGTGGAAATCGACAAGCGGGTTCGATCCGGTGCGGCGCCGGCTCACCCGGCGGAGAGGAGCGCACAGCCGTGAAACGATGCCACGCCTGCAGGGGGGAGATCCGGATCGACAGGACCGTGGGCCGCCAGGAGACCTGCCCCCGCTGCGGGGCCGACCTCCACGTGTGCCTCAACTGCAGCTTCTGCAGTCCGGGGGCGTACAACGACTGCCGCGAGCCGCAGGCCGAGCGCGTTGTCGACAAGCGCCAGAGCAATTTTTGCGATTTCTTCGTTTTCGCGGACGATGGGGGGCGGAAAGAGGAGGCCGCAAAGAAAGAAGACTCCCGCAGCCGCCTCGACGCGTTATTCAAGAAGTAGCCGCGGCGAAACGTCGGAAGCGCCGGTCAGGTCAGCTTCCTCATCTCTTCCGAGAAGATGTCGAACATCGGCTTCCCGAACAGCACGAAGCGCACCCGTTCGATCTCGGGGTGGTCCTTCAAATAGTCGACGGCCGTCCGGAGGGCGATCCGGGCCGCGTCGTTCAGGGGATAGCCGTAGGCGCCCGTGCTGATGGCCGGGAAGGAGACGCTTTTCAGGCCCTTCTCGGAGGCGAGCTTCAGGCTCTCGAGGTAGGCGCTCTTCAACAGCCCCGGCTCGTTCCGGTTCCCGCCGCTCCACACCGGTCCCACCGTGTGGATGACGTGCCGGGCCCTGAGATTTCCGCCCGTGGTGATCACCGCCTGACCCGTGGGGCAGTGGCCGATCGCCCGGCACTCCTGCATGATGGCCGGTCCCCCGGCGCGGTGGATCGCACCGTCGACGCCTCCCCCGCCTCGAAGGCCGGAGTTGGCGGCGTTCACGATGGCGTCGGTCTCCTCCTTCGTGATGTCGCCCTCGACGACGGCCAGCGTCGATGTACCGATCTTGACTTCCATGACAATCCCCTTCCTTTTTCCCCTGTACCCTGAACCCTGTCCCCTAGACCCTGTCTTTCACAGCATACCCGTCGCCGTACACCAGCATCCGGTAGGTCTTCTCGATACGGTCCCAGTTCTCCTCGCGGTCCATGGACCAGTAGCGCCCGATGACGGAGACGACGCGGCCCAGCGAGAGATCCGTGCAGCGGTCCTCGATCTGCTTGACGTAGTTGGCCCCGCTCTCGGGCATCTCGCCGCGGCGCCCGAGCATGGCGTGGATGTAGAGCTCGGGGACGCCCTGCTGTTTCGCCATGTCCATGAGAGCCAGGAGGTGGTTCATCATGCCGTGGGAGCTGAAGAACGAGACGATGCCCATCAGGTGCAGGGCCGTCCCGCGCCGGATGGCCTCGGCCATGGCGCGCCGGAACGCGCCGTTCGAGAAGAAGGCCCCGCTTTCGATGGCCCGGTCGATCTTCAGGCGGTCGGAGAACACGCGCCTGCCCGCGCCGATGTGGAGGTGCCCGGCCTCCGAGTTCCCCACGGTGCCCGCCGGGAGCCCCACGGCCTCGCCCGAGGCGGCGAGCACGGAAAAGGGCAGGGACGAGAGCAGGCCGTCCATGACGGGGGTGGACGCCCTGGCGATGAGGTTGCCCCTCGTTTCGGGGTTGTAGCCCCAGCCGTCGAGGATGAGCACGACGAGCCTGCGGCAGGGCGCTTTCGGCTTGCTCTCCAGCAGGGATTTCCCATCCATGCGCCCCGGCGCGGCAATTCCGAAGAGCTCGAGGATCGTGGGAGCCACGTCGGTGAGCCCGCCCTCCCTGCGCAGCCCGAAGGCTTCGCCGGCGCCCGCGAGGATGAAAGGCACGGGGCTCGCGGTGTGCCCCGTGTCGACGGCCCCGTCGGGGTAGAGCCACCGCTCCACGGTGCCGTGATCTGCCGTGACGAGCACGGGCACCCCCGCCCTGCGGGCCTCGTCGACGACGCGGCCAAGCGCACGGTCCACGGCCTCGACGGCGAGGATCACGGCGGCCTCGTTTTCAATGTGACCCACCACGTCCACGTTGGCGAAGTTGGCGAGGATGAAGTCGTGGCGGCCCTCCCGGATCTCGCGG